>CAMYED010000025.1 GCA_947254595.1 uncultured Gardnerella sp.
AGGCAATATGATTAAGTAAAAAGGGATATGTGTCCAGAAAAAGGGGTACATATCAATCTAGCGGAAAATCGGCAGTTACTGTACGCGCGCGTAACGAAAATATCAAAATCTCACCAAAAAGCGTTAGTTACTATGCAGTGCTGTAATGAAACTAACGCGCACGAACGTAGAAACGGCATTCGCTTTACAGTGCTGTAACGAAAATGCCGAACTTCAGTCAACTGAATTACAAAGCGCATTGGGATATAAAATAAACCACAGAAAATAGAAAATAGAAAATAGAAAATAGAAAATAGAAAATAGAAACGATACTGACTTGCGAAAGCGCCTGTCGGCGCAAACGCCGCTCGCAGCGGCAAAAAATGGAGCCCGGGGCTTAAGCACAAGCCAGCATCATTTTGAGTATACCCTGTTTTTTATTTTCACGCGCCGAATAATTCGAATCGTAAATAATTTACTCAAGTTTCCCTAATCGCCACAATTTTGCTCCATGAGCAAAAGATAACGACAACGCATGCATATTCGCGGAAGTGTGCAAAATTTTCGCAATCTTCTGCGCGTGTATTGTATGCGCTTGCTCGTCCAACTTTTTTGCGTAAACGCACATTCCGCGCGAAATAATCGAAGTAAAAGCTGAAGCGCGGTAAAGTGCTACAGCAAAGTCGCCAGTAAAAGCGCCGGAAAGAATCGAATCCGCAAGCCGCGCAATATCATCCCCAGTAGGAGCCTCATCAATTCCTGTAATAGCTGAAGCACTTGTTGCTTCAGGCTCCCCAAAACGCCAATATTCAGCGTAAGCTTCGCGCTGTTTTCGCAGCGACATGCGCAATAAATACAGTCGCCACAACATTCCAGGAAGAGATTCAGCCTCAGCCTGTTTCCACAGATCCGCAATAACCTCAATGCCCTCATTTTCAACCAAATTCAGCACGCGTTCAACGATTTGCGCAGACTGAGTTTTATGCACGCGGTTAAGAAGAACGGCAGCGGAAGTGTGACTAATTTCGTTTACAACCTGCGGATCAGTGCCGCCTTCAATCTGCGCGAGCATTGCAGGATCCATTTGCGCAGGTCGGCTTGGGCGGTCGGAGCCGCTTGGGCTTGGCATAAAAGCAGACCTGCTTGAATGGATAGAGCTCGATTGTGAATTAAGACTAGTAGACACTTGGAAGAACCTTTTCAATATCAATAATGCGAGCGCCTTTAGGGGTATTAATTATGTGCAAAACTATTGCACTTCCTGTAGGCATGTATGGAGATTTTTGGCTGAGTATGCGCTTGTGCGCTCTAGGTTTTGTTATTCCTCGCAAATAATCGAATAAAGTGCCAATAACCGGGCGATGCAGGCACATGACGGTTGAGTTTGCATTGTTTGTAACGCTTGCATTTTGTGCATTACGCTCAAGATTTTGTATTTCGTTCACAAGAACAGACAATGTAGATTTTGGTTGTTTCTCGTGATGATCTTCAGTAAGTTCCGCAACCTGTTCTATAGAAAGCGAAGAATCGTGCGCAAAAGCCGCAACCGTTTCAACGCAACGCTTCCAAGGAGACGATATGATTTTATTCGGCGCATAGCAAGCAAGCTCGCGGCCTAGAGCGTAGGATGCGGCGGCCCCAAGAGGTGTGATTGGTCGAGTTGCTTCGCTTCCTTGCCAAGTTTTTCGAGACTCAGCTTTTCCGTGACGCACCAAAAGCAACGTGCTATATTCCGCTTGACCTTCGTGTAGCTTATCTAAGAAAGCGTCTAGCACTTCGCGGTCGCTATCGTGCGTAAGCTTTTTTCGCGCTTTGGAAGGAGTAAGCCATAAAACATTGCCAATTTCCGTAGGCTTTGCTGGCTTAATTGGACCGAAAGCAGGAAGACGCTTTGCTGCGGACGGCTTGTTAATTAAACGCATCATCCAGTAGTGGATTCGCTTTATTACTTCCGGCTGGCTATTGCGGTTCTGGCTGCTATTTGACGCGTTGTTTTTTGAGGATTTCTTGCCTTCGTGCTCAAGCGGATACTCTATTTTGGCGATATGCGGACCGAGCGTGACTGAATATCCTGTTTCTTCTCCGACTTCGCGAACTGCAGTGTGACGATGCGATTCGTTTTGCTCGTTCTTTCCTTTTGGCCAGCTCCAATCGTCATATTTAGGACGGTAAACAAGGCAAAGCTCGAAGTCGTCATCGCTTGCATTGCTTGGCTTGATTGCGGCAGTGGGATTTATTGCGTCGCTCGGCTTTATTGCATTGCCGCCTATTTTTGCATCTTCATCTGCGTTTGAGCTGTTTGTACTATTGCGCTTGCGATAGATTATTCCGCCAGCTGCTTCAACGTATTGCGTCGTTACTGCACTCATATTCACTATTTTAGCGGTTTTCTTTCGCAAATTTTAGTTGTGCCGTAATCTTTTACTTTTGTCACAGTCACGACTGTGACAAAAGTGCTGTGACTGTCATTTTTCTCGGTCGTAACAGTGATTTTCGTATATATGACTGTCATTTTAACTTCCGCGACTGTGATAATTTGCTCCATAGACGTGATGACTCATCAATATTGCGTTATCATCTCACCCACATCTAGAGCATCGCTGTTAATAACAGTAATGAGTGAGATATGCAGTCAGATTATTAATTCACAATTTTTCTGACAAATCTATTCCTGAAGCATGTTTGCATTCATTCAATATTGTTTCTACTATTTCTGGCACATCTGTCCAAGGAGCGTAGTTTGACTTTTGAGTTACTGAAGGGTGATTTTTGCGATTTTCTATCTGTTCGGTTTGCATATGCTGCTTTGCGTTTTTAAAAGCATTCTTATAGTTTCCAGTTAATTTTTCTAATTGGATATGCTTATTTTTATTCCCAGTAGTGTTGTGAAGTAGCCCAAGTTCTTTTGCTTCTTTTTGGCAATCTCGCGTTTCTGTGCAAGAAAGAGGACAGCTTTTTATATGGTCAATAAGCCATACTTCGAAGCAAGGGTTGGAAATTACTAATTTTACTTTCCCGAAAGTTGAATCCGACTTAGATTGAGCTTGCTGAATTTTTTCTCCAAACTCATCAACGTCTGTTACAACCCATACCAGTGTAAACGGATCGTAGTTTTCTTTTTTTGCTTCTTTGCAGTCTAATCTCTCAAGTTTAATCGCATAATTCATTAAAGTGAGTGGGTCTACGCCCTCTTTTTCTATGTTAATTGATTTATGAATATCCCATGATGTAGCACAATATTTACTTACTGCTGATTTTATATAGTTAAAATACTCAAACTCTGTAACTACACCGCCACAAACAATGAGGAATCTTTTATTCCGTTTCGATTGTTTCTTCGAACGGCCGTGTGATGGAACATGAACCATAGCCCGCTCCTCATGAATACTAGTGTTTTATATCGTTTTGAATACTGGTAGTGTTTTAGCTTCTGTTAGTATTTGTAAGTATTTCCGCAAAAACATCATATAGCGAAGGTTGTGGCGCTGAAGCGTATATGTTGTGTTGATAGTTTTTACCAAAGTTTACATTGCGGTTTTCCCATTCCGTAAGTGGATGTAGTGAAGATTCGCCTAATGTGTTTTTCTCTATAAACCAAATTTGATCTCTGTCGAGAATAGTTTTGTCGGTTCCAGAATTACTAATAAGACTTAAATCGTGAGTAGTAAAAATTAATTGCGATTGGTTAGGATTCGTTTCTGGATTACTGTAAAGCTTGAGTATTTCAGAAACAAGCTGCATACTCAGACTTGTGTCAATTTCATCGATTAGAAGTACAGAATGTTCTAATAATGCATTTATGACGAAAGTAAATAGCAGTAAGGCTGTTTTAGTTCCTAAAGATTCAAAATCCTCAGGAAGTTGGCAATCTTTTTGACCAGAATGTGTAAACATTAAACGTGAAACACTGAATTTTTGCAATTTTTCAGTGTTTTCAGAAGTGTTATCTGTAAGTTTATTGTTGTCTCCGTCAAGTTCATTAAGAAGATTTGCAAGTCTAGCTAGTTTTTCTGATTGCTTAACATCTAGCTGTTCGGATTGGACAGTTACGCCTTTTAATCCTAGATCTGCATATTTTAGCAACTTGCTAATGCTGGATGCAAAATCTGGATTTTCTTGTAAAACTGTTATCAAATTATTGGAATACTTATCAAAGTCAACTGTTCTGCATTGCTGTGTAGAAGTTATTTCTTCGTATGCAGCTTGCAATGCTTGTACACCTGATGCTGCGGCTGCAGATAGAAATAATGCGTTGTCTCTTGTAATTTTTTCTACAGTCTTCCCTATGGTTTTTAGATTTGAGCCAAATCGCATTGGCTTGCCATGCTCTCGTTCAAACAGCACAGTTTTTCTGTTTGTTGTAGAGCGGAAAAGCCATAGTACCTCTTCAATAATGTAGTTATTGTTGAAGGTGAACCAATATTTATATCTGTTGTTATCTTTTGCAATAAATTCTATAAAGAATGTTGAAGGTTTATTTTCAGACTCTTTATTCAAAAGAAAAGGAAGTGCATTTATTTTTGAATTTGAGTTGCCGACCTTGAAACTTCCTTCCACAAAATTTTTTAAGAATGCTATGCATTTTAGCAGATTTGTTTTCCCTGAGGCATTTCCTCCGTAAATGGCTGCAAGAGTTGATACATCTGGATGAGGCCACGAACTGTTTTTTGCGTGTACGGTTCTTTGCATGCTGAATTGTTGCGATTGACGAAAACTTAGTGCGTTTTCTACGCTAAAATTAAGCAACATAGTTGCCTCCAGTGCTAAGTTTGCTATTTAACTAAAAATAGCATCAATTTTTTTGATTATTATCTACTATCTACAGTGATATATCTTATATAAGAATATCGTAAAATATCATATTTACAATCTACAAACAGTTTTTTGTATAAAATCTACATAAAAGCAGTTGAAAATTTAAAGAATAAGATTATTGTTCTCGCGCGTGTAATTGACTTGTACTAAAACATTGGCAACACTAAATTCCCAAACTTACAAAAACTGGCAAATGGTTTAAATATGTTCTATTTGCTTGGAGAATCAGATTCGGAGTTGGGCTTCACAGTTTATCAAAATTTGATCTTTTTGTGTATTGAATTTATACTAAATTATACGTGTATTGAAAATTTGCTAATGTTACGAGGGTTTATATGTCCAAGACAATAAAAGTTGCTGAACTTTTTGCAGGAGTAGGCGGATTTCGTCTTGGGCTTGAAGGGTATACTCCTTCTGATGGAAACAATTTTACTGCGGAGCCGGCAGGGCCTTTCAAAACAGTTTGGGCAAACCAGTGGGAGCCTGCTGGCCAAGAATCCAAGCAATTTGCGTGGAGATGCTATGAGAAGCGTTTTGGCAAAGGTAGCTGTGTTAATGAAGATATAGCAGAAGTGCTCAAAAAATTTGAACACGGGGAATGTGATATTCCAGATTTTGACATGCTTGTTGGCGGTTTTCCTTGTCAAGATTATTCTGTGGCAAAGCCTTTAGCATTATCTTCCGGAATTGACGGCAAAAAAGGAGTTCTGTGGTGGAGCATTAACAAAATGTTGGAATTACGCCATCCTAAATATGTCCTGCTTGAAAATGTTGATCGTTTATTAAAATCACCTGCTGCACAGCGTGGTAGAGATTTTGCCATTATTCTCTCTTGTCTTTTTCGATTAGGATACAGCGTAGAGTGGCGAGTTATTAATGCTGCTGAGTATGGAATGCCTCAAAGACGTAGACGAGTATATGTTTTTGCAGAACATGATTCTAAGAAATGGTATAACTTGTCCGAGCATCTTTTGCAAAACGGTGTTATTGCACGAGCTTTTCCAGTATCTGTTGCAGAAAAAAATGCTGCGCAATATGAATTTTCTATTAGTGACAATCCGTATGTTATATCTCAAGATTTTGGCAAACAAGCTAAGGTGAGCCTATTCCAGAATGCTGGTGTTATGCAAGATGGAATAGTTTATACCGTTAAAACGGATGCTGTGTTTTCTGGCAATGCAATGACATTAGGTAGCGTTTTAGTTGATGTCAATCAAGTGCCTAAAGAATATTGGATTGAAGAAGATAAGCTTGCTTCTTGGCAGTATCTTAAAGGCGGTAAAAGGGAGTTGCGAACAGCTTCGAATGGATTTGAGTACATGTATTCCGAAGGCCCTGTTGCTTTTCCAGATAAAATTGATGCGCCAAGCAGAACTATTCTTACAGGTGAAGGTGGGAAAAGCGCTAGTAGAACCAAACATGTTGTTATGCAAAATGGCAGATTGAGAAGACTTGTTCCAGATGAGCTAGACCAGTTGCAAATGTTCCCTAAAGGTTGGACGAATGATGGAATGAGTGACGGTCATAGAGCGTTTTGTATGGGGAATGCGTTGGTTACTGGTATTCCGCATAAAATTGGCGAAGTTCTCGCTAATGACATTTCGGCATAAAATTCATATCTAAATAATTATGCTTATTTGTAGGTTGCGTAGGAATTGAGTTAATAGGAAAATGTAATAAATAAAGTTGTGCCAGGGAAGATGCAGAATGGTGGGAAGTATGTCTAATCATATAGGCGACAATCGCAAGTTTTCGGACATTGACGAAATAACCGCTCTTCTTACTGGAATCAATGGCAAAACTTTTCGCGAGATTGATAAAACTGGTCGTGGTGAAAAAGCAGGCAACAAGGGCTCTTTAGGCAACATTATTGAAGAATCAGTTTTCGGGTATTCTATAAATTCCGATAAACAACCGGATATTATGGTTGCTGATGAATTTTATGAATTAAAAGTTACGCCGATTCGTTCAAACAAGAAAAAGAAGATAGTTGCTAAAGAACGTTTGGTTGTTGATATTATCAACTATTTGACGCTGTGTAATGAGGTTTTTGATAACTCATCATTTTGGCAAAAAGCGCGTCAGATGATTATTATTTATTATCTTGATAACAGGACTGATAAAGCCAACCAATCCAGACTTGATTGCACTATTTATGGTTCTTTTGTATTGAAATATGAACCTGGTGAGCTAGAAACAATCCGTAAAGATTGGGAATACATAAAAAACAAAGTAGCTTCTGGTTATGCAGATAGGTTAAGCGAGTCCGATACTAATTATCTTGCTGCTTGCACTAAGGGAGAAACGGCTGCAAAGTCGTTGAGAGATGCTCCTGCGCCAAGTGGATTTGAAAGTAAATATATACGTGCAAAACAACGTGCGTTTTCGTATAAGCCTAGCTATATGACCATTGTTGCACAAAGAGTTTTAGGTGAAGGTGATCTTTTTGAACGGTTGCCAATGTCTATTAACGAAAATCTTAATGATTATGTGCAAAAGAAGATTGGGCGATATGTTGGTTCTAAAATTTCTGATTTGGCCAATAAATTTAATGTGAAGCTTAAAAAGTATTATTCTTTTAATTCGCAACTTGCACTTAAGATGTTGGGTGTAAAAAAGAACAGAATAGAAGAAATTGAACAGTTTGCTGCAGCGAGCGTGACTCAATTAAAAACTACTGTTTTGTATGATGACGGTAAACCAGAGCAGAATATGTCTTTTCCTGCATTAAAAGAGGATGATTGGGCTGAATTGGCGGATCCAAATATGCAGTGGCATGATTCGCGATTGTACAAGTTTTTTGAGAATAATAAGTTCTATTTTGTTGTTTTTAAAAGCAATGGGAAAAATAGAAAATCAACTTGCTATGAAGATGATGTTTTAATTGGTGGTTTTTTATGGAATATGCCCGAAGAAGATATTGAAAAATATGTTGCGCCTGCGTGGAATAAAGTGCATGAGATTATGGTATCTGGTAAATCTACTGGCTATGGAACGGATGAGAATCATCTTCCTAAGATGTCATTTAATCATGTATTTCATATGAGGCCGCATGGTAAAAATGGCAATGATGTTATAACACTTCCAAACGGTGAAACTATCACCAAACAATGTTGGTGGATAGATAGACTATATATTGCCAAAATAGTTGCTGAGAATATTAGTTAGATATCGCAGGAGCTGTAACTCAAGGTAATCATGTTATTCAGCTCAAACTTATAATCCTTAAGAAGATAGGAATAGAACTGCTATATAGTATGTAACAATATTATAAATGCTCAATTTTTACATAAATTATCCCAAAACTGGCAAATAATTACTTAAAAAACTTCCCAAAACTGGCAAATGATGGCGTAAAAAACATCCTAAAACTGGCAAATAATTACTCAAAAAACATCCCAAAACTGGCAAATGGTGCTATAATCGTTGTAATATCAACAATAAAAAGAGTAAGCCATGGAACGACTAGCGTTACAAAAATTAATCATCTGGAATAGCAAGCCGAATCGTAAGCCGCTAATTATATGGGGTGCGCGCCAGGTTGGTAAAACGTATCTAGTAAAAGAGCTTTTTGCGGAAAAATATTATAAAAATAGTTATATTTACATCGATCTTAAAAAAGAAGATGAGGTCCGTAACTTTTGCGAAAGCACGGCAAATGCTGAAAAGATTGTTGAATACTTGTCTTTGCGATTTTCAAAGACTATAGATGAAAGCACGTTGCTGATTTTTGACGAGATTCAAGAATGTCCAAATATTATTTCGTCGCTTAAATATTTTTGCCAAGATTTTAGGAAAATTCACGTAATTGCAACGGGCTCAATGGTGCGTATTAAATTGCATCGCGAATCTCGCAAGCAGAATGTTGAACAAACAGCAAAAGACCAATTCCTTTTTCCTGTAGGAAAAATTGACCAGATAACAATCTATCCAATGACTTTTGGTGAATTCCTACTAAACAACAACAGTCTTCTATATTCAAAGGTGCGTGAAGCTTATGATTCTAAACAAGCGCTGCCTACAGAAATTCACAATCTTGCGTTAAATGAAGTGTATAAATATCTGCTAATTGGAGGCATGCCAGAAGCAGTAGAAGCATATATTGAGCGCAAAGATTTACTAGAAACGCGTGAGATTTTGCGCTCGCTGTATGACAATTATCTTGCAGACATGGAGTTGTATCAGGCAAGCAGCGAGTCGATCTTAAGATCTCGACTCCTATTTGAAAATATTTTTAGGGAGCTTAACAAGGAATCAAAAAACTTTTCAGCTGGTCTTATTAAAAAAGACGGTAGGACTAGAGATTTTGCAACATCCATTCAATGGCTGCTTATGACTCATATTGTTAATCAGTCGTTCCAGCTTAAAGAGCATATAACTATGCCACTTATGCAAGAGAATGAAAGCAATTTTCGACTATTTTTGTGCGATATTGGCATGTTTTCATATCAAAGTGGAGTGAATGCAGCATCTTTTATTTCAAACGAAAGAGACAATACACTATCTGGTATTTTCTTTGAAAATTACGTTGCAAACGAACTTAGCGCAAATGGTTTAAAACTGTTTTATTGGCGCGGAAAATCAGATTCAGAATTGGAATTTATAGTTGAATCAAATAACAAACTTTTCCCGATTGATGTTAAAAAAGGCAGAGGAACACTTAATTCTCTAAATAAGTTTGCAACGCATAACAAGTTTGAGTTTGCAATAAAAGTTTCTAAAAATAATTATGGTTATGACGCAAATCAGAAAATTGCAACCATACCATTTTATTTCATGCCGTTTGTGGCTGGCGATTTGGCTGCTGGAACGCTTGAAATTTAGGCGGTTTAGAAAGCGTAATAAACACAACAAGAGCCAGAAACATGTTACTGAATCTGGCTCTTGCTTATCGTTTATTAGTTACTTGCGATTAATTCGCACCGCGAGGCTTACGCGTGTGAGTATGAATCAAGTAAGCCTGGCTGTCAACGAGCGGACGGCCTTCCTTATCGCGAGAATGCAAGGTATACGTGCCGTCGCCATCCATCCACCACGAAACAGTAGAATCAGCCATTTGCAAATCAATGTACTGAATCAAAGCTTCAACCTGATCAGGCGCGCTGATACGAACCAGAGTTTCAACGCGGCGGTCAAGATTGCGGTGCATTAAATCAGCCGAGCCAATCCACACTTCTGGACCGCTTGCAGGACCGTCACCAATCTGCGGACCGCAAGAATTAGCGAACGCGTAAATACGGCTGTGTTCAAGGAATCGACCAAGAATAGAGCGAACGCGAATATTGTCGCTCAAACCTTCAATGCCAGGCTTAAGCGAGCAAATTCCACGCTCAACAATATCAATCTTTACTCCAGCTTGCGAAGCACGATACAAAGCGTCAATAGTCTTCTCGTCAACCACAGAATTGACCTTAATCTTAATCCAAGCTTCCTTTCCAGCAAGAGCTGCGGCTTCCTCACGCTGAATTCGCGCAATAATACCAGTGCGAACTGTTCGAGGGGCAACAAGAAGGCGGTGGAAACTAGACTTTGGTGCGTAACCAGAAAGCTGGTTAAACAAGCGAGTCAAATCCTGGCCGACTACAGGATCGCAAGTAAGCAATCCCAAATCTGTGTAAAGGCGAGCAGTCTTAGGATTGTAATTACCTGTACCAACGTGGCAGTAGCGGCGCAATCCTTCTGCTTCTTGGCGAACCACAAGCGAAAGCTTGCAGTGAGTCTTCAAACCAACAATGCCGTACACAACGTGAACGCCTGCGCGCTCAAGCTTACGAGCCCAAGCAATATTTGCGTCCTCGTCAAATCGTGCCTTAATCTCAACAAGCGCAAGCACCTGCTTGCCAGCGTGAGCCGCATCAACAAGAGCGTCAATAATTGGCGAATTGCTAGACGTACGATACAAAGTCTGCTTAATTGCAAGCACTTTTGGATCCGCAGCAGCCTGCGCGAGGAATGCTTGTACAGAAGTAGAGAACGAATCGTAAGGATGATGCAACAAAATGTCATGCTCGCGAATCGAAGCGAAAATATCTTGCGCGTGGCTAGTTTCAACTTCCGCAATCTGACGGTTCGTAGTAGGAATAAACGGACGATACTTCAAATCTGGGCGATCAAGCGCCTGCAATTCAAACAATACCGTCATATCAAGCGGCGAAGGCAAGCGATAGACTTCCTCAGGGCTTACGCGAAGCTGATTTGCAAGAAGCTGAGAAAGGAATGGGCTAGCCTCGTTAGAAATTTCCAAACGAATAGGCGGTCCAAAGCGGCGGCGAAGAAGTTCCTTCTCCATAGCGTTCAGCAGGTTCTCTGCGTCATCTTCCTCAACGTCAATATCCTCGTTACGCGTAACGCGGAAGGAGCGGGCTTCCTTAATAATCATGCCTGGGAAAAGCGATTCCAAGTGTGCTGCAATCAGCTTTTCCATAGTAATGAAGCCGTAACGCTCTTCGCGACCTTCTTCGTCTGTTAAATCGTCAACTGGTACAAGACGGTTCAAATTATCTGGAATTTTTACGCGCGCAAAATGCGATTTTCCAGAATTTGGATTTTCGACGATAACAGCCAAGTTAATAGACTTGCCGGAAATGTACGGGAATGGGTGGGCAGGATCCACCGCAAGAGGCGTAAGAACTGGGAATACTTGCTTTTTGTAGTAATCAGACAAACGCGCTTTTTCTGATTCTGTAAGCTTATCCCAGCTGAGCAAAACAATGCGCTGCTTTGCAAGCTCAGGAAGAATATGCTCAATAACATAGTGAGCATGCTCATCTTGACGGCGGTGAGTGACCTCACTAATAGCGCGCAACTGCTGACGAGGACTTAAGCCGGATGCTGCAGTGACTGCTATTCCAGAGTCTATTCTGCGCTTTAATCCTGCGACTCGAACCATAAAGAATTCGTCGAGATTTGACGCAAAAATAGCAGCAAAATTAGCGCGCTCAAGTAGCGGCAAATCAGTATTCTGAGCCAACTCAAGAACGCGACGATTGAACTTCAGCCAGCTTAATTCACGGTCGAAGAAACGATCTTTTGGCAACGGTAGCTCGCCCTCACGAGCTTCACGCTTTTCTGCCTTTTCATCTTCGGCGATGTGTTCTGCAATTTGACCTCGCAAAATCGCCTTTGAGGGAGCGTCAAAAATCTGTACCATACTCTGTAATTGTATGCGTTGTAAGGGAAGTGCGCGACTGAGTGTCGGGTGATTCGACACGCCGTTCCTTTTGTAATTCGAACGCAAACGCACATGATAACCTTTGCATATTCACAAAAGTGTGCAATAGTTACGATTTTTTCAGTGCAATTGAACAGTAGTGACAATATGTGAACAAAGGCTATTTTGCACTTTACTATTGTGCGAAAAGCGGCAATAATGATAATTACAAAAACAAAAAAGAGATAGCGGTAACCCACAAAAGTGTATGGATATAGAATCCGTGGACGTTGGACGGGATATTTAAGACTTTAACCGTTGCAACGAGGATGTTGTGAAGATGAAACCGCAGATATTGTTTTTGTAAATGAGAGGCTCGCCAAAGTGGCGGGCCTCTTTTGATGTGAGGGCGATTTTACTGCTCGTGCAGACTGTCGCGCGCATAAGGGAAACTATCAAAGAATAATTGTTGGAATTCATTTTCTTAGCTTCTTTGAAAATGAGGATATATTGTGTTCCATGCTGTGCTAATCGCAATTGCGAGTTGTTGAACGATTGTTAAGCGACAAGTCGTTAAGTTGTTGACAAGTGATTACGTGTGCGAAGTTTGAAACATGTAAGAAGGATCGAAGGACCATGCAACATTCGTTTATTGCAACGCTAGCTGCAGAATTTATTGGCACCGCTATTCTTATGATTTTCGGTAATGGCGCTGTGGCAAACGTTGAATTAAAAAATACTAAAGGACACCATGCCGGATGGCTAAATATTGCTATGGGCTACGGTTTTGGCGTTATGTTCCCAGTGCTCATGTTTGGCGGAATTTCCGGCGCGCATATCAATCCTGCTATGACAATTGCGCAAGCTGTAAACGGCATGTTCCCGTGGGCTAATGTTGCGCCTTATATTGTCGCTCAGCTTTTGGGTGCGTTGGTTGGCCAGCTTATTGTGTACGTAACTTATTTGCCGCATTACAACGAAACTGAGGAGCCAGAAGCAATTCTTGGCACTTTCTGCACTACGGATGCGTATAACAACAAAATTAACTACTTCCTTAACGAATTCTTCGGCACGCTTGTGCTTGTTTTGGCAGCTCTTTGCTGCCTTACTTCTCCATGGGGCGAGAAGAATTTGGCTGGCGCTTCAATCGTAGTTGGCTTCGTTGTTTGGGGCTTGGTGACTTCTATGGGTGGCCCAACTGGCCCTGCTTTGAACCCTGCTCGAGATCTTATGCCACGTTTGCTTCACGAAATTTTGCCAATTCCACACAAGGGTTCTTCTCGCTGGGGGGAAGCGTGGATTCCAGTTGTTGCTCCTATTGCTGGTGCAATCTTGGGTGTGCTTATGTACAAGGTTTTGTTTGCATAAAACATTTGCTTTTAATTGTGATCGATTGAAGTTTATTGCGATTGGTTGCGATTGTAAGAAGCGCGTAATGCTAGTATGAATGCGTTACGCGCTTTTTATTTTGTAAGCTTGCGTTTTTCAAGCTTGCGTTTATTAAGAAAGACTAAATCATGTTTTCTAAGTCAACTATTGCAATTGGTCGTTTTGCACCTACTCCTTCCGGGCGCATGCATATTGGAAACATGGTTGCTATGCTTGCGGCTTGGCTTTCTGCGAAATCGCAGGGTGGTCAAATGCTTTTGCGTCTGGAAGATCTCGATATTGCGCGTATGCCGAAGGATGCTAGCGCGCGAGTTATTGACGATTTGAAGTGGGCTGGTCTTGATTGGGTTGGCGAGCCGACCTATCAGCATGAGCGCACTGCAATCTACCAAGAAGCTCTTGATGCACTAGAATCTTTGCAAGACGAAGACGGAAATTCGCTAATCTACCCGTGTTTTTGCTCACGTTCCGATATTCGCGCGATTGCAGCTCCTCAAGAAGGCGACGGTTTTATACGCTACCCGGGTACGTGCAGAAATCTGCGCAAAACTGCGGAAGGCCTGGCACAAATCGAAAAGCGTTTGCAAAATAATCAGCAACATTCTTTGCGACTTGCTGTTCCCTCGGCTGATTCGAGGCAAGCAAATATTGATTTTGAAGACGCGATTTTTGGTGCGCAATCTTTTAATATTGATCGCGATTTGGGGGATATGGTGATTCGCCGCGCGGATGGCGTTTTTTCTTACCAGCTTGCGGTTGTTGTTGACGATGTTTTGAGCGGAGTAAATGATATTGTGCGCGGACGTGATTTGCTTCGTTCTGCAGCGTTGCAGATTTGGATTGGCGAGCTGCTTGAAAAGTCGGGATTTTTTGCGGCTCACGGCGTGCATTATGTGCGTCCGCAATTTGCGCACTTGCCGCTAATTGATAACGCTCAAGGCGAGCGGCTCGCAAAAAGTAAGCACTCGCTAGACGTTGGTGCGCTTCGAGAAGCTGGCTGGAGTGCCGAGCGCATGATTGGCTACTGCATGTATCTTTTGGGATACAAAAAGCCTGGGCAAAATCAGCCTGTAGATATGAGTGCTGCCGACGCGCTCGCGTTATTTAAAAGCCTTGACACGCCGTGGGATTCTGTTCGCGCAAACCTAGCCGACAAATCCGTGCCCTTCCTTGACTAAACTATGTAGTTAGGTTTGATAGATTGGGGCAATAAATGGCATATATGACGCAAAAAGATTTAGCGAATACTGAGGTCGATTGTGTTCGTGCGCGTCAAATTGCCGACGGCGTGCACAGCGTGCAAGACGCCATTGCTCAAGCCGAATCGCATTATGGTCGCAAAGCTGAGTCGGTTACACTGCTTGCCGCAACTAAAACGCGAGATGTTGGCGAAATCATGGCAGCGCTTAAAGCTGGAGTGCGAGTAATTGGGGAAAATCGCCCGCAAGAAA
>CAMYED010000026.1 GCA_947254595.1 uncultured Gardnerella sp.
TAATTGCGTCATATTTTCTATGTTAGTGGTAACGAAATACCAATTTTGGCGGTAAAATAGAACGTAGTCTTGATTTGTGGCAAAGCGGCTGCATTTTGAGAATTGTTTACGCGGAATAAGTTGTGCTGTGCTGCGCCTTACGCAGTAGAAGGGTGCATGCAGTGTTAAAGGAATGTGAAGCTATGCAGAATAACGCTACTCAAGAATTATCTGAAAAAAAGTGCTCGAAGCAGGGCTGCTTGGTGTTGCTCCGCCATGGTCAAACAGCTTGGAGTGTGTCTGGTCAGCATACTGGGCGCACGGATTTGCCGCTTACTGAAGTCGGTGTTGAGCAGGCAAAAGAGGCTGGGGAGCGTTTGCGCGATGAGTTTCCGCAAGGTTTTGATGAGGATTGCGTATTTGTAAGTCCGCTTCGTCGCGCTCAGCAAACTGCTCAGCTTGCAGGTTTTGCTAAGTATGAAATTTGCGAAGGTGCGTTGGAGTGGGATTATGGTGCTGCTGAGGGGCGCACGCGTGGAGATATTGCGGAGTTAAGTGGAGTTGAGGCTTGGGATGTGTGGAAGCACGGACCTAAAGTGCTTCCTTCGCATATGATTAGCGATGCTAGAGAGGTGCTTCCTAGTGGTGAGGAAGTTGATGTGCATAGAACTTCTGGCGAAAGCTTGCAAGAAGTTTCTGATCGCACTCAAAAAATTATTGATGCTGCGATTCCTAAACTTAAGCAGGGTAAAAATGTGATTGTAGTTGCTCACGCGCATGTTTTGCGCATACTAACTACTCGCTGGCTTGGAGTAAGCCCAGATTTTGCGCGACTTCTTCGTATGGATACCGCGCATTATTCTGTGCTTGGTGAGTACAAAGGCGACAATGTGATTGTGCATTGGAATTGCTGAAATTTTTTAGAATATTTATCTATTGGGTTGCATTTATGGGTTGCACTTTTGATATAATAGTGATTTACTGCTGTGATTTACGCGATATTTTTTAGAAACAATTATTTAGTTTTAAGAAGCCTGTAAGTATATGGAAAGGTTCGATGATGAGTCGTTCAGTTAAGTCGATTATTGCGCTAGTTGTTTGCGCTGTTTTGGCGGCTTGCGCGTTTACTGCTTTCGGCTTTTCTAAGTCTTTTGGCGCGTATGCTAATAGGTCTGCTAATGGGAAGGTTATTTTCTTCAACTTCAAGCCTGAAGGCAAAGATATTTGGTTATATATTGCTAATGAGTATAAAAAAGATCATCCGGGGGTTGAGATAGATGTCCGTACTCCTCAAAGCCACCAGTACGAAGATGAGCTTAGTACTGCTGTTAATAAGGCTAAAGGTGATCCTGATGCTATGCCAACCTTATTCCAAATTAACGGTCCTGTGGGCTACGCTAACTGGAAGGATTACACTGCTGATTTAACTAATTCCATTCTTTATAGGAGTCTTAGTGACAAATACAAGGATTACGCTGTTAAGGATGGCAATAAGGTTGTTGGAGTGCCATATGTTACTGAAAATTACGGTTTGATTTACAACAAGGCTTTGCTTGCTAGGTATGCAGATCTTCATAATTCAAAGTTGGCTCCAGAAGAAGATGGTAAATCTTTTGAAGATCAAATAACTTCTTTCACAAAGTTGAAAGAAGTCGCAGATGATATTCAAAAACGCAAGGATGAGCTTGGTGTTGATGGTGCCTTCACTTCTGCTGGTTTCGATTCCAGCTCTGACTGGCGCTTCAAGACACACCTTGCAAATATTCCTTTGTACTACCAGTTTACTGAAGATAAAGTTGAAAGTCAGCCAGCGTCAATCAAAAACAGTTATGTTGATAATTACAGGAATATTTTTGACCTTTATATTTCTGATTCCACAACTCCTGTAAATCAGTTAAGCACTAAAACTGGTGAAGATGCTGTTTATGAGTTTGCTCTTGGTAAGGCTGTGTTCTACCAGAATGGTACTTGGGCTTGGGGTGATCTTTCAAATGCTGGCATGAAGGCTGAAGATCTTGGCATGCTCCCAATTTACATTGGCGCTAAGGGTGAAGAGACGCAGGGCATGGCTACCGGTTCTGAGAATTACTGGTGCATCAACGATAAGGCTTCTCCCGCTAACAAGGAGGCTACTGAGGCCTTCTTGAATTGGCTGCTTACTTCCGATGCTGGTAAGGATGCTTTGTCCAAGCGGCTGGGCTTTGCTACTCCTTTCAACAATTTCCCTGAAGTAAAAAATCCTCTTGTTAATGCTGCTACCAAATACACAGCTAAACATGGCAAAAAGCCTGTTAAATGGGAGTTTGTTATGATGCCTTCTAACGGTTGGAAGGACGATGTTGGCTCTAGTTTGCTCACATATGCTCAAGCAACAAAAGATGGTGCTCAATCTAATGAGGCTAACGCAGAGTGGGAAAAGGTTAGAACCGCGTTCGTTGACGGCTGGGCTAAAGAATATAAGATTGCTCACAGTAAGGGTTAGCTTAATTAAATAATTTGTTTTGAACTATGATCCTCAAGGGATTGCGCAATCGTTTGCTAAATTGTTGCGTAATCCCTTTAATTATTTCCAAAAATACCTACCAATTTTATTAAAGATATTATTATGTGCCATTTTTATGGCGACACGCGTTAATTTTGGTTATGCCATCGTTTGCAATATTCAAATAGTTGAGGCATAATAAATATTGTCGATAAGGACACCTAGAGGTGTGGCAGTCCAACGAAGGGATTGTCGGCATACGAGAAAGGTTCGATGATGAATCGTACGATTAAGTCAACAATTGCACTGGTAGCTTGCTCGGCTATGGCTTTCGGCACGCTTGCAGCTTGCGGTTCCTCTTCCAGCGAAAAAGCTGCAGAGAAGGGTAAGGTTTACTTCCTGAACTTCAAGCCAGAAGTTGCAAATCAGTGGAAGGATATTGCTAAGGAATATACCAAGAAGACTGGCGTCCAGGTAAAGGTTCAGACTGCTGCTTCTGGTACTTACGAACAGTCCTTGAAGAGCGAAATCAGCAAGGGTGACGAAGCTCCTACACTCTTCCAGATTAACGGCCCAGTTGGCTACGCAAGCTGGAAGGATTACACTGCAGACTTGAAGGATACCGAGCTTTACAACCAGCTTCAGAACAAGGATATTGCTCTTAAGGATGGCGATAAGGTTGTTGGCGTTCCATACGCAATGGAAACCTACGGCTTGATTTACAACAAGGCTTTGCTTAAGAAGTACACTGAGCTTAAGGATGCAAAGGTAAAGTCTGCTGAAGAGATTAACTCCTTCGATAAGTTGAAGGCTGTTGCTGACGACATTCAGAAGCACAAGGCTGATCTTGGTGTTGACGGTGCCTTCACTTCTGCAGGTTTCGATTCCAGCTCTGACTGGCGCTTCAAGACCCACCTTGCAAACCTTCCTTTGTACTACGAGTTCAAGGAAGATCACGTTACCAAGCAGCCTGCAAAGGTTAAGGGTACGTTCCTTGATGGTTACAAGAAGATTTTCGATCTTTACATCACTGATTCCACCACTCCTGCAACTCAGCTCAGCTCCAAGACTGGTGAAGATGCAAACGCTGAATTCTCCCAGAACAAGGCTGTGTTCTATCAGAATGGTACTTGGGCTTGGGGTGACCTCTCCAAGGCTGGTATGAAGGCTGAAGACCTTGGCATGCTCCCAATTTACATTGGCGCTAAGGGCGAAGAGAAGCAAGGTTTGGCAACTGGTTCTGAGAACTATTGGTGCATCAACGAGAAGGCATCTGACGCTAACAAGAAGGCAACTAAGGACTTCTTGAAGTGGTTGCTTACTTCCGATGCTGGTAAGGATGCTTTGTCCAAGCAGATGGGCTTCACTACTCCATTCAAGAGCTTCGCAGACATTAAGTCCGACAACCCATTGACTCAGGCAGCTGTTGAGGATGCAAAGTCCGGTAAGACCCCAGTAAGCTGGAACTTCACCGTAATGCCATCTGACAACTGGAAGAACGATCTTGGTTCTGCTTTGCTTGAGTATGCTCAGGGCACTGGCAAGTGGGATAAGGTTAAGACCGCGTTCGTTGACGGCTGGGCTAAGGAATACGCTCAGGCTCACGAAGATGAAGACTGATCTCAGTTTATAAATGAATATAAATAAATATATAACTAAATAGCATAAGTGAATAAACGATGCACCTCTGACGTAAGCAAGCAAAGGTGACGTAAACGAAATCCGCTAGGATACTGGCACAGTTTAGTGTTAAGTCCTAGCGGATTTTGTTATTTGGTGCCATGCTGGTGCGCATGCTATATATTGTTTTACATTTCAATACGCGTTGCTATTTAATAGAGTGGTTTTCGGCATTTTCGTTACAGGCACGTATAGCAACTAACGCTTTTTGACGCGCTTACGTTATTTTCGTTACGCGCGCGTACAGTTACTGCCGATTTTTCGCTAGATTTCGTTATTTTCGTTACACACGCGTACAGCGAATAACGTTTCTTCGTATATGAACAACATTTTCGTTACACGCGTGTAAAGCCGCTGCCGTACGAATATTTGCGCGACTGAATCACGTCACAATTGAGATATGATATAAACCATGAAATGCTTACTCGCTTAATAAAGCTGCTGTGCTTGAGCGAACAATAAGCTGCGCAGGAATAATGAGGTGCAGGTCCTCAACTTTTTCGCCATTAATTAACGAAAGCGTCATTTTTGCTGCAGTAGCTGCAATATTAACCGGGTCTTGCCTAATGGTAGTTAAACCAGTTTCGTGCGCGTAAAAACTGTCGTCAAAACCAATAATAGAAACATCGCTAGGTGTTGCATACCCGCTACGTGCTAGTTGGAACATAAGAGGTATTGCTATTCCGTCTTCTTGGCAAGCAATAGCAGTTGGCATATTTGCGTTTCCGAGCAGTGCAGAAACTATAGCGCTTATGCGATCTGAATCGGCGGTTGCTACAATTTCAGTTGGAATAATTCCGTTATGCTTGCACTCGTCAATAAACGAATGGTAGCGCTGTAATACGCTGAAATGTAGAGAAACGTCGCGCGTTGTACGAACGTATGCAATGTTGCGATGCCCTAAACCAATTAAGTGACGTGCCATAAGACGCGCGCCTTGATCGTCGTCAATATTAATGGTTGCGTCAAAATCGCAATTTTGCGGATGAAAGCAATTAATTCCAACGATTGGAACGCCAGTAGTTTTAAGTTGCGCAATTTCGTTAGTGTTTACGTCAAAAGAGCACACAACAACAGCGTCTGCGTTTCGTCTAGTTGGAAGCATTGTGAAAAATTCGTTACGATCTTCACTGCTTGAAATTTGGAAAATAGATAAATCGTAGCCTGCGCTGTGAAATACTTGGTTAAGACCTTGAATAATAGATGCGCTGAACCATAGGCGAATTTGGTCGCTTACAAGTAAAGCTATGCGCAAAGTTCGGCCTGATTTTAGCGCAGCTGCAGATTTGGAAATAGAAAAGTTAAGTTGTTCGGCAATATACAATACTTTGTTGCGTGTTGAAGCGGAAACTAAGTCTGGGCGCGTGAAGGAACGAGATACTGTAGAAACAGAAACGTGAGCTTTATCTGCCACATCTTGAATAGTTGCCGGCATGTGAACTCCTTCATCCGCATATAACCAACGTCTTAACACGTCATTGTGCAAATTCGATTTATAAATTTAATTATGTTATTTTAACCGTGCTAAATGCCGTGTTAATCTAGTCGTGCTAAGTGCTTCTTAAGTACCCATTCAAGTACCATTCAAGTACCGTTTAAGTACCATTCAAGCGCCGTTTAAGCACCTTGCAAATATGTTTATTGTAAACTTTCATAGTCTGCAATAAACAAACGTTTGCAATCATCTCTATTCTAGCAGATTTTATTGGAATGCCAACGATAATAAGCGATTTTTTCAAAATTTAATTTGTTATTTGGTTCTCGCGGCTTGCCAAAAATGACAACGTTTGACATAGCTCGTTCATGTAGTAGAATAAGAGTATTGGTTCGGGCATCGACGTCTATGGTGACGTCGCACTCAAGGAGGAGAAAGTGACGAGTCATGATTAGTATGAGTGGAAAAGCAATACGTAAATGGTGGGCGTTATTTGCTTTACCAACGTTTGCGGCTTTTATTATTGGTTTTGTTGTGCCGTTTATTATGGGCGTGTATTTGAGTTTTACTAAATTCCACGCCGTTACGGATAGCAAATTCGTTGGTATTCGTAATTACCTAAAGGCATTTAGGGATCCACACTTTGTTCATTCGTTAATTTTTACTACGTTGTTTACAATAATAACAACTATTCTTATTAACGTAATTGCTTTTGCGATTGCTTATATGCTTACTAAGAAGTTTAGTGGATCGAACGTTTTCCGCACTGTGTTCTTTATGCCAAATCTTATTGGTGGCATTGTGTTGGGCTATGTTTGGCAGTTAGTACTTAATGGTATTTTGGCATACTTCGGCCGTTCTATTACATATTCTGCCGTATATGGCTTCTGGGGATTGGTGCTGCTTATTTGCTGGCAGCAAATCGGCTATATGATGATTATTTATATTGCTGGTTTGCAAGCTCTTCCAGGAGATGTTATTGAGGCTGCAGCAGTTGATGGTGCAACCCCAATGCAAACACTGTTTAAGATTACGATTCCACTTATGATGCCATCAATTACCGTTTGCACATTCTTAACTGTTACTAACGGCTTCAAGCTTTTCGATCAGAACTTGGCGTTGACAAATGGTATGCCTTCCAGAAAGTCCGAAATGTTGGCATTAAACATTTTCAACACTTTCTACGGGCGTACAAATGGCGAAGGCGTTGGTCAGGCAAAGGCAGTCGTGTTCTTCGTGATTGTGGCTGTTATTGCTTTGATTCAGAATATGCTTACTAGGTCTAAGGAGGTAGTGGCATGAACGAGAAAATGAAGCATTCTACACTGTGGACGATCTTCTTTACTGTTGTAAGCTTACTTTGGATTTTCCCAATCGCTATAGTTTTTATAAATTCCTTCAAGTCGAAGATTTATATTGCTAGCGAGCCTTTTAGCCTTGACCCTAAGTCTTTTATTGGATTTGGTAACTACGCGTTAGGCATTGAGCGCACGAATCTTATAATGAGCTTCTGGTGGACTATTGTGATTACCGTTGGAGCTGTGATTTTGATTCTGCTTTGCACCTCAATGTGCGCATGGTGGATTGTTCGTGTGAACAATTGGTTCGCTGTAACGCTTTACGTGTTGTTCCTGTTCAACATGATTGTGCCATTCCAAATGGTTATGTTCACTCTTTCCGACATCACTAACAAGCTCGGATTGAATACCCCGTGGGGCTTGTGGATTATTTACTTAGGCTTTGGCGCTGGTCTTGCAGTGTTTATTTTCACTGGCGTAATTAAGGGCATTCCGCAAGAGCTTGAAGAGTCTGCTATGATTGATGGCGCTTCTGTGCCGCGCATATTCTTCCAGATTATTGTTCCGATTATGCGCCCGGCAATCGTGTCTGTGTCTATTCTGCAGACTATGTGGATTTGGAACGACTTCTTGCTTCCGTACCTTACCCTGGACTTGAACAAGTACAAGACGGTTTCGATTGCAGTTCAGTATTTGAAGGGTGGCTATGGTTCCGTTGAAATGGGCGCCATGATGGGCTGCTTGGTTCTGGCCATTCTTCCAATTATCGTCTTCTACCTCATCTGCCAGAAGTACATTATCAAAGGCGTTATGGCTGGTGCGGTAAAAGGCTGAGATTTCTTCTCCTCCAAAATCTCAAGTGGTTAAAATAATGGTGGTGACTACGGTCGTAAGATTTGTAGTCACCACCATTGTATTGTTGGTAAGTTGTATTGTTAATAACCGTAGCTAGTAAGTTGGCTATATATAGCGTAAACAAATCGTAAAGGAGAAGCACATAATGTTTTCATTTGGAAGTCCAGATTCAAAGTTTGCGCAAGGTATGGAAACATTTGCTAATGCAGTGTGGCTTACTGTGCTTATGATTGTTACGAGTATACCTTTAATTACCATTGGTGCATCTGTTACTGCAGCACACGATACTGCAAGACGCATAGAAAATGCGGAAGGGCACATGACTTCTGCATACTTCCGCGCATTCGCCAGCAACTTTTTGAAATCAACTGTAATCTGGATTGTAATGGCTCCGTTTTTGGCTCTTATATTATGGGCTTGGATTGCAGTTAGAATACCACCGCTTTTAACCCCAAAATTTGCAATAAGCTTAATATGGCTTCTTATAGCAGAATGGGTTTTCGCATTGCAGGCGCGCTTCGAAAATTCTATTTGGAAAACTATTCTGAATGCTCTTATTTTCAGCGTCGTATACTGGCCTGCAACGCTTGGAATGATTATTGTAGACGCTATTTTTGTAGGGCTTGTGGCTGCTTCGGTTATTTACTTTCCTCAAGGTTTACCGCTGCTAATATTCATTGGTTGGGGATCGGCTATTATGCTTCACACGCCTTTATTGGAGCGTGTTTTTGTAAAGTATATTAAGAAATAGTTTCTGCGTTAGTGTCTCATTTTGACCATTTTGAGACATTCGTGCAGTACTGTTTCTGCGTTAGTGTCTGAAGATTGGCGGAATGGGACAAGCGTGCAGATTGCGCTCGCGCGGATTACGCGCTCGCTTACGAAACTCGCGTTGGAAGTCCACTGGACTTCCAACTTAAGCGAGTTTCCGCTCCGAGTTGCCTTCGCGCGCTAAATCGCAGCGCTCAAGCAGGTCGTCGCGCTGCGTTAGGGTCTCATTTTTCTGCTTACCCATAATTAATGAGGCGAGCATCATCGTAGACGCTCGCCTCACATAGGACATCATCGCAAGAAACATTTTAATTTGCTACTATGCAAACCAATTTCTTGCAGGGGAATCGAGTCGGTTCTCAGCAAACCAACTATTCAATTATACTCACTTCCGTGTATTTTCGCCGCACATAACTGCAGTCATTGAAAGCACTCGTGGCGACTTAAATACTTCGTCAGTGTGAACAACGCGACCATCCGCATCAGTAAGAGGAATACGCCAGTTTGGATACTCCGTACTCGTGCCAGGCTGATTCTGCGAACGACGTTCGCCAACAGCATCAACCAAAGCAACCTGCAAAAGCAGAGATGGGGAAGTGCGCATAATTGCGTGCATCGCTTCTACAATCTCCTGCACGTGGCCTTCAACATCTTCGGCAGCTTCTTTACTAATCCAACCGCCGTCGAGGAGCATCTTCATCATGGCGTTACGTTCTGCTGTAGCTGCCTCCTGGAAGGTTTCTACGGAGTCTGTAAGCAAGTGAAGCTGTTCGCGAAGCTTCACGTGCTCAAACGCAAGATAGCCCGCTGTAGGCGGCATATCGTGCGTTGTAACGGAAGCAAGTGCGTACTCGCGGTAAGTAGAAGGATCAGCAAATATAATCTGCTTCTTTCCGGCCTTCTTAGTTTCAGCCTCTGCCTCATCGTCGTGAGTGAACCACTCAACAACAGTTCCAAGAACTCCGTGAGAAGCAAGAACCTTAGAAACATACTTCGGCACAGTACCCAAATCTTCACCAATAACAACACCGCCTGCTCGAGTTGCTTCAATAGTCAGCACTGCAAGCATTGCGTCTACGTTGTAGTACACATACGCGCCGTTTCTTGCGCCCTGGCCCTGCGGAATCCACCACAAGCGGAAAAGTCCAAGCACGTGGTCAATGCGCGCGGCTCCTGCGTGCAAGAACACGTTATGAACCATATCGCGGTAAGCAATGTAGCCGGTTTCGTCCAAGTAATTCGGGTCGAATGGAGGCTGACCCCAATCCTGACCCTGCTGATTGTAGAAATCAGGAGGAGCGCCAACGCTTACGCCATTAGCAAATCGTTCCGGACTCCACCAAACGTCAGCGCCGTAACCATGCACGCCAACAGCCATATCCTGCATAAGACCAATTGCCATTCCAGCAGCCTTAGCTTCAGCATGAGCTGCAGCAACCTGCTCATCGGCAATCCACTGAAGCCAGCGATGGAACTCAAACAAGTCAGCATGTTCGCGCTTAAGACGATCAATCTGAGGAGTGCCTTTACCTGTAGTATCAAACCACAAGTTTTCACCCCAAGGAGCACCCCAAACCTCAAACGCAACGCACCAAGTTGCGAATGCGTCAAGATCCTCACCGGAACGATGCTTAAACTCAGTAAACTCGCGCTCGCGTTCTGCAGAGCGAGGTTGCTTGAAAATAATGCGCAACGCAGGCAATTTAGCATCCCACGCAGCATTAATATCCATAGGATTTGGATTGTTGTTTTGAGGGGCAATAGATTCGTGCAATTGCTCAACTTTAGCAAGATCCTCACCACTTAATTCAGCATACTCTGGAATATCTTGCGGACGAATATAAGTAACGTTCAAGAATCTACGCGACTCAGGCAAGTATGGCGAAGGCTCAAGCGGTGTTACCGGAGCGCACGCGTGAATTGGATTAATCAGCATAAAATCAGCCTTGCCGATTTCTCCAGCATCCTTAAGAAGACGGCGCAAATCGCCATAATCTCCAATTCCCCAAGAATCCTTAGAGCGCACAGAATACATTTGCGTCATAAAGCCCCAACGATGGCGCTCTTGAACACTTTCCGGAAGTGGAATCTTTGCAGGTGCGGCGATTAACGTTACGTCTGCGTGCAAAACAACGTCATTATTATCGTCAACAACCTGAGCGTGCAAAGTGTGATACCCCATTGGCAAATCGTCAGGCAACTCTGTGCTAAAGCTGCCGTCATCTTCAACGTGAATATCGCCTAATTTGCCCTCGTACTCCGTGCCATCTTCGAGAGTCAACGAAAGCTTAATATTTTCCGTCTTAGCGTTTCCTGCATGAATTGGTACGCAAGTTTTTGCGCCATTAAACGAAACCACGGTAGGCGGAAGAAGTTCACTTTCGCGCTTTCGCTGAACCTGCTCGTATGAAGTGGCAATATTATCTGGAGTGTCTGCAGGCATGCCCAAAGCGTCAAGTACCCCAACTAATGCTTCATCTGTGATTTCGGTGTAGCTTCCTTGCTGATCAATATAAAAAGTGGCAACGCCACATGCTTTTGCAAGTTTAATAAGCGGGCGAGCGAGACGCTCCGCGCTTTCTTCCATAGGCTTATCAGCATCAGCTTTACCAGTTGCTGTTGTTGTCATGGTGCTCCTTCTATCTCGTATTTGGCACATTCCTAACATCGTCGTAAGCGTGCCAAACGTGCAACTATGGCGAGAGTGTGTAGCTCAATACATCTCTGGATTGAAATACACCCTGTTTGTCAATTATATAAATACCTGACATCGTTTGCAATGCGAGCCGCAATATAATACAAATGTAGACAATCTTCTTACGCATATTTGCTGCGAAACTTACGCAATAAACATTTACGCAATAAACATTTACGCAACCTGAATATGCACACTTTTGCCGCTTGACCCAGCGCTGGGCACAAAAATGCGCGCACCGGTTGAAGTGCGCGCAACAATTTACTTTAATACTTTTAATACTAAATTACTTATTGCTGAGAACCACGAAAGTGCGGCTTGGCAAATGCAAAGTAGCAGAGTTATTTTCTGTTGTAATAGTTACCTCAGCATCCGGCTGAGTGCCAGTCCACTTAGCGAAATAATCGCTTGAGTTGAGCACGCAGTGCCAGCCTTGAGTTTTATCACTATGAATTACAGGCAACTCAACCGTTGCTCCCTCGTTATACATAGGATTAGCGCACACAATAAGATTATTGCCAATGCGCGTTGCCAAAACAGTGCGATTAGAAGTTGTAAGCTGCTTGCGTTTTCCGTCATATAATGCGCTGTGTTGCGCACGAAGAGCAATAAGATCGCGGTACCACGTAACCAGCGGCTGGAATCGCTCAGCGCGAGCCCAATCGAGCTGATTCATAAGAGCACCGCGATTATAAGAATTATCGCAACCGTGCTTAGTGCGGCCGAACTCTTCGCCGCTAAGCATAAATGGAGTACCAGCAGAGCACAAAATCATGCCGGCCGCAAACATATTCGCATTAACAATATCCGCAACCTGCTGAGTGTCTTTAGCGTCGAACTCAAAATCGCCAGCATTATCGTGCATAGAAATGCAAAGCTTATCCCACAAAGTTAAATCGTCGTGAGCAGAAGTGTACTGAACAATCTGACCAACTTCCTTACCGGCAGAAGGAGTATCTTGCCAAGCGTCCAAAGTTTGGCGAGCAGCGTCACAGCACCAAAACTCATTGCCGTTAACGTAGCCGCGGTCAAAATGGTTCATAACATTGCCCTTAAGGGAATCACGCGACTCGTCACTAAACCAGCCGATGCGTTCGTTAAGAGTATTGCGGCCGTCTTTATCTCCCATTGGTAGTTTTTCGTCTACCGCAGGCTCAGAAGCGCCCCAAGGCTCGCCATACATAACAATATCTTTGCCGCCAGGAAGCTTATCCAGTGCTGCTCGAGCCTGGTTCAAAGTTTCAGTATCCGTTAAGCCCATAAGATCAAAACGGAAGCCGTCAATATGGTAGCAACGCGCCCAATGCAGCAAAGACTCAATAATAAACCTGCGGAACATAGGATGCTCAGAAGCCATCTCATTTCCGCAGCCCGAACCATTTGCAAAAGAGTCATCCGAATTTCGCCTGCAGAAGTATCCAGGAGCCATCAGCTCAAAAGCATTTTCCGCAGACCTATACATGTGGTTGTACACAACGTCCATAATTACGCGCTGACCATTAGCGTGTAATGCCGCAATCATAGCTTTGCACTCTCGTATGCGCACAGTTCCGTCGTAAGGATTGCTGGAATAAGCGCCTTCAGGAACGTTATAAGCGTGAGGATCGTAGCCCCAATTATAAAGCGAATCTAAATCCTGTGCGGAAGCGTTATTTTTGCGCGCACTGTCGATTGCCGCCTCGTCTACTGTAGCAAAATCATAAATAGGTTCAAGCTGTACGTGAGTAACTCCAAGCTGCTTTAAGTAATCCAATCCGGTAGGGAAGTTGCAGTCGGAAGAATCTGGGTT
Organism: uncultured Gardnerella sp.; assembly: GCA_947254595.1. GTDB lineage: Bacteria > Actinomycetota > Actinomycetes > Actinomycetales > Bifidobacteriaceae > Bifidobacterium. The sequence goes on from CAMYED010000026.1 coordinate 12,985, forward strand.
CTGCAAAGTCGTGTGCTCGTCGGTAAAAGCAAGATACTGTCCGGCATGTTCTGGTTTGAAACCGCCATTAGGGTTGCTGCTGAAGTCAGCAACGTGCGTTTCCCAAACAACCATTGCGTGACGAACAAACTTAGGAGATTTATCTTTATGCCAATTGGCAGGAGATACCCGTTCTTCGTCAATAACAAGGCTGCGCTCGCCATTTACTCCGCTCGCAACACCCCAAGGGTCGCTTGTGCGGTTGACGGTGCCATCTGGGAAGGTGACGAGATAATCGTAATACACTCCATCCAAACGCTTACGGAAGTTAGATTTCCAAGCGCCATCGCGCAAAGGTTTCATTTCGTGCGTTTGAGTTGGTTCACTGTTGTTGCCAGTTTCAAAAAGTCTTAAAGTTACAGCTTTTGCTGTAGGAGCCCACGCCGTGAAAGTTGTGGACTTAGAGTTTAGAGTAAAGCCAAGTGGTCCTTCGTATACAGGCCATGTTGCCGAAGATGGATTCGTCATGTAGGTTAGCCTTCTTTTGTATTTTGTAAGTACTTTTATTTTATAAGTTTTACTATGTTTTTATTGATTGTAATAGAGTTTTGTTGATTGTAGTAGACGAAGTTAATCTTAAATTTTATTTTTCATTTATTATTCTTTTATTAAGCATTTTGTGTATTTTGTGTATTTTAAGTATTTTGAGTATTTTGAGTATTTGTTGAGCACTATTTGGCTGAACACGGTAGGGTCTGTTCTAACCAGTATCGTGTTGAGTCAAACTGCGAGCACTATTTTATTAAATTATTAATCTTGATTGAGTGAACTTGCAGGCTATTGGTTTGCGTTAGCTTGCATTAACTTGTGGATAAAGAAAGCCGAAACGCTCGAAAGCGCCTCGGCCTTCTTTAACTTTACAATCTGTTGTTATCAGCCCTTAACAGAGCCAGACATGGACTCCTCATAGAAGCGCTGCATGATGATGAACAGGATTGCAATAGGAATCGAAACGCACACAGCGCCCGCGCAGAATCGTGCGAACCAGTTGCTAATGAATTCCCTATCGAGCATCTTCCACAAGCCCAAAGCAACAGTGTAGTTGTCTTGGCTGTTGGCAATCGTCTTAACCATAACGAAGTCAAGCCATGGACCCAAGAAGCTTGTAATTGCCTGGAACACAATCATAGGCTTGCAGATTGGGAGAATAATCTTGTAGAAGACCTGCCAAGTAGTGCAGCCATCCAAGTAAGCAGCTTCATCCAAAGACTTTGGAATAGTATCCATGTAGCCCTTCATAACGTAGAAGCCGGCGCCGCTACCTGCGGAATAGACGATAATAAGTGCGATTAGAACAACCGAACCATTCGTCAAACCGAGAGCCTTCAAAATGAAGTAGATAGCGATAACTGCCATAATGCCTGGGAACATACCCAGAATCAAAGCAATATTCATGAATGTCTTACGTCCGCGGAAGCGAAGACGAGACATGCAGAACGACACGGCAAGTACGAAGAGCAAGGAAATGATGCACACGAAAATGGACACAATCAAAGTGTTCAAGAACATGCGCGGGAAGTCCAAGGCTTCGCGCTCGGTGAACAGACGAATATAGTTATTGAACGAATACTCTGTTGGGAAGAATGTCTTCTGGAATGGAGATTCGTTCTTGTTGAAGCTTTCCAAGAAAACCCAAACAATTGGAATCAACCAAA
>CAMYED010000027.1 GCA_947254595.1 uncultured Gardnerella sp.
ACTCAATAAGCATGTTCACGCCGTAAAGAGCAACACGACGATAATCGCCAATAATGCGACCACGGCCGTAAGCATCCGGCAAACCGGTCAAAATCTTGTTGTGGCGAGCAATCTTAATATTCTTAGTGTAAACACCAAACACGCCGTCGTTATGAGTCTTGCGATAGACGGTGAAAATCTTCTTAATTTGAGGATCTACTTCCTTGCCGGCTTCCTTAATAGCCTGCTCAACCATGCGCCAACCACCGTTTGGCATCATAGCGCGCTTGCAAGGCTCATCAGTCTGCAAACCAACAATAACGTTATCTACTTCTGGGCTTTCAATATAGCCTGCTGGCATTGCGTCAATTCCTGCCGGAATGTGCGTTTCAACATCGTACACGCGGCGCTCACGCTCAACAGCTAAGTAGTTGTCGTCGAGGTACTTCCACATGTGCTTCGTCTTTTCAGTGGCATTAGCCAAGAAAGATTCATCGCCTTCATACGGCGTGTAATTCTTCAAAATGAAGTCACGAACGTCAATATCTTTTTGCCAGTTGCCGCTTTCAAAGCCATCCCAAGCTTTGGTGCGAAGATCCTCCTCATTGAGAACGGAAGCATCAACCGATGTCATTTTTAGACTCCTTTTGTAGTGCAGCGCATCTTCACGCTGTCTTAATAACAATGTTAAAGCATAAGCGAAAGAGCACACGAGGAGTTTTGAAAAAAATCTAGTGAGATGCGTCACATTTATTCGCGAAATGCGGTTGTAACAGGCATACGACGATCACGACCAAAAGCAAGAGCGCTTACCTTCGGCCCCAAAGGATACTGCCTACGCTTCCATTCAGCACGATCAACCAAACGCATAACCGTATCTACCGTATGCGCATCAAAACCGTCTGCAAGCAAATCCGCCCTTCCGTGAGCATGCTCAATATGAGCTTGTAAAACACGGTCAAGCAGCTCATACTCAGGCAAAGAATCTGAATCCTTTTGCCCAGGACGAAGCTCCGCACTAGGAGGCTTAATAATAGAGTTTACTGGAATCAATATGCCATCTTCAGGAGCTTCTGCCCTTTTAGCATCCTCAAAACCAACAATTTTTAGCATACCAACGCCTACTCCAGCTTTAGCAGCACAATTCCTCCAGCGAGAAAGCGCCCACACTCGAGTTTTCAACAAATCCTTAATAGGAGCATACCCACCTACGGCATCTCCGTAAATTGTTGAATATCCGCAAGCAAGCTCTGACTTATTGCCAGTTGCGAGCGCCAAAACTCCTTTAGAATTCGAGTAGGCCATAACAATAACCCCACGCACACGAGCCTGCAAATTTTCTGCAGCAACACCTTCTAAAGAAAGCTGCGACTGAAAAGCCTTAAAAAGTGGCTCAATAGGTTGCACGTCGTAGTGCGCGCCAATACGCTCAGCTAAATCACGCGCGTCATCTTTAGAACCGTCGGAAGAATACATACTCGGCATAGAAATGCCGTATACGTTTGCACCACCGCACGCGTCTGCCGCCATTGTTGCTACAAGAGCTGAATCAATTCCGCCTGAAAGCCCCAAGCAAACTCCCCTAAAACCGTTCTTACGCATGTAATCTCGAAGCCCAACAACGCATGCGCAATACACTTCCTCGTCCGAGTCAAGTTTTGGAGCAATGCTCGAAACTTTCTGCTTTGAAAGAGAACTATCGAAATCCACAAAAGCCAAATCTTCAGCAAACATTGGCGAGCGCTCAAGCAAAGTTCCGTCAGCATCAACAACAAAACTTCCGCCGTCAAATACTAAATCATCCTGACCGCCAACTTGATTCACGTACACAACAGGAGCGTTAAGCTCCGCCGCACGCTTTTGAGCTAAATTAAAGCGCACATGCGTTTTACCTTCTTCGTAAGGAGATCCATTCATTGTTATAAGCGCATCAATTCCAAGTTTTGCTAAGCGCGCAACAGGGCCTCCATCCTGCCAAATATCTTCGCAAATAGCAAAACCTAAGCGCAAGCCATCAACTTCCATAAGTTCGCACTTATTTCCGGAAGAAAAAATACGAAACTCGTCAAAAACGCCGTAATTCGGCAAAAAATGCTTGTCGTATTGCAATACGGATTTTCCTTCATGCAACACAAGCAGGCGGTTACGAGGCTTTCCGGAAGACTCGTCAAAGCCAACAGTTCCAACTACTACGTAAAGCTCCCCCAAGCCTTCTTCCGCAAGTTTTGACGCAAGTAAGTCGGCAGCTTTTTGAGCAGACGCGCGGAACGTGCCGCGTAAAGCGAGATCTTCAATTGGGTAGCCGGTTAATGTCATTTCCGGAAAAACTACCATTCGAGCGCCTGATTGTTTTGCGCGCGCCACATATTTCAACACTTTCGCAACATTATTTTCAATATTTCCAACGCATGTATCTATTTGCGCTAATGCCAATCTCAAAAAACTCATATTTATAGTTTAGTAGATTGCTTTATTGCAAGTAAGAGACGTGTTGCAAAACTTGAATTAAAAAAACTTTTTATCTCCCCACATTGCAAGTATTCGCATTATTAACACGTCATAAATAATACTAATAAGCAAAGTGTAGAATTATTAAATTTTCTCGCCTATATTGATAATTCGTTACTCGCGAAGGGGAAATTCAAAAAGGATTTCAACAAACAAGGAGCAGAAAATATGCGCAGGATTAAAGTTATTGCCTCAATTACAGCTTTGGCAGCATTGGCAACTTTCGCTTTAAGCGGTTGCGGAAGCGCTAAGAATGCAAATAGCCAAGACGACAAGACTATTACCGTAGCAGCATCGCCTACTCCTCATGCTGAAATCCTTAATAAAGTAGTAAAGCCGATTTTGCAGAAGGAAGGCTACAAGCTGGTTGTTAAGGAGTTTACAGACTACGTACAGCCAAATACTGCTACCGAAGAAGGCGAAGTTGATGCGAATTATTATCAGCATCTTCCTTACCTCGACAATTTCAATAAGGAAAAGGGAACGCATCTTGTTTCGGTAGGCGGAATTCATTTTGAGCCTTTTGGATTGTACCCAGGAAAGACCAAAACCATTAAGGCTTTGGCTGACGGTGCAACCGTTGCAGTGCCAAACGATCCTACGAATGAGGCTCGCGCACTGCTACTTCTGCAAGATGCTGGTTTGCTTAAGTTAAAGAATCCAAAAGATGTGAACGCTACTGTAAAAGATATTACGAGCAATCCAAAGAATTTGAAGTTCAAGGAACTTGAGGCTGCAACCGTTCCAACTGCAATTAAGGATGTGGATCTTGCTGCCATGAACGGCAATTACGCAATTCAGGCTGGTTTTAATCCAACTAAGGATCCGCTTACATCCGAAAAAGTTGGTGGAATTGCTGCTAAAACTTACGAAAATATTATTGTAGTAAAGAAGGGTTCCGAAAAACTCGCCAAAATTAAGGCGTTACTTAAGGCTTTGAAAACAAGCGAAGTCCGCGATTATATTACTAAGACTTACAAAGGCGCTGTGCTCCCTGTTTTCTAAAGAATATTTACACAATTGATACTTACAATGTAGCCACATAATGCCGTAAATACGTGTGATTCTAGCGCGCTTTGCGGCATTATTTTTATAAGCGTGTAATATACGTAAAAGTGCATAGATTACGTAACTCTTATAGCAGTACGTAACGCTAGTATGTTTCACATAACACAAAATAAGCTGTTAAGGAAAAGCATGATTCAGATTGAACATCTTCATAAAAGCTACGGAAAAGGTAGCGAAGCGCATGAAGCATTGCACGATATTAATCTCACTATTGAATCGGGAGAAGTATTCGGCATACTCGGCTCCTCCGGCGCTGGAAAATCTTCGCTAGTACGTTGCATCAATCTGCTTGAGCGCCCAACTTCCGGCAGAATTGTTATTGACGGCAAAGATATTACCGAAGTAAAAGATAAAGAACTTGCTCAAGTACGCGCCAATATTGGCATGATTTTCCAGAATTTTAGTCTTTTCCAGCAGCGAACAGTATTACGAAACGTAACTTTTCCACTTGAACTTAATCACGTTGATAAAAAGAAGCGCGAAGAACGCGCACATTATTTGCTTAATTTAGTTGGTTTGAAAGATCTTGCAGACCGCTACCCAAGTCAGCTTTCCGGCGGCCAGCAGCAGCGCGTAGCAATTGCTAGAGCATTAGCAAATAATCCTTCGATTATGCTTTGCGACGAAGCAACAAGCGCGCTCGATTCCACTACAACCGCGCAAATACTCGACCTATTGCGCCAAATTAACCGCGAGCTTAACGTAACGCTTGTTATTATTACGCACTCTCTTGCAGTTGCACGCAATATTTGCGATCGCGTTGCAATGATTGACGGAGGCAATATTGTTGAATTGGGCGACACTGCAACGCTTTTTGCCAATCCACAAAGCAATATTTTGCGCACGCTTATTGCAGACGACAAAGTAGAAAATCACCGCAAAAAGAAGAGCGCAGAGAATACTGAAAATACTGAAAGCAACACACGCGCAGGCGAGGTGAAGAAATAATGCTAGAAGCTATTACCAATTTTATTAACGAATACGCAGATTTACTGATTGAAGGCGTGCAAGACACATTAGTAATGACTTTCGTCGCAACGATTTTGGCATACGTTATTGGACTTCCAATAGGAGTATTGCTTATTACTTCCAACAAAAAAGGTATTCGCCCAAACGCAACTTTGAATGCAATGCTTGGATGGATTGTAAATATTGTTCGATCTGTGCCTTTTATTATTTTGCTTGTTGCTTTAATTCCATTCACCCGATTAATCGTTGGAACTTCTCTTGGAGTTCCTGGAGCAATTGTGCCACTAGTTGTTACAGCTGCACCGTTTGTTGCCCGAATTGTTGAACAGTCTTTGGCAGAAGTTGACGGAAGCTTAATTGAAGCTGCACAAAGTTTTGGAGCCAGCAATCTGCAAATTGTTTCTAAAGTTTTGCTTTGGGAGTCACTTCCTTCGCTTATTCGCGGAGCCGCACTTACTTTCATTACGCTTTTTGGATTCTCAGCAATGGCTGGAACGGTTGGAGCAGGCGGATTAGGCGATATTGCAATACGCTACGGCTACCAGCGCTACCAGTACGATGTAATGGCTGTTGCAGTTGTGCTTTGTATTATTCTCGTGCAAATCGTTCAAAGTTTGGGAGATTTTATTTCGCGCTATATTAATCATCACGAGCGCTAAAATTTTCGCAACATACCCCGAACCCATTAAATGCATGTAATCGTGTAAAATGGCTGATAATTCGACATTTTGCAGGGGTGCTTTCGTTTAGAAGGCTGAGATGGCGTAAACCTAACCCTTCGAACCTGTTAGTTAATACAACGTAGGGAGCAACGATTTAGTATGACTTCGAATTATCCGTACGCGTCAATGCGTGACCAATTCAACCTCAGTGCCTGCTTTATTGCAGACCCAAAAGCTTGTAATAATCGACCACTCACCGATCTTGTTGATGATGCTTTACGCGCGGGAGCAACACTTATTCGTCTTCATTGCAACAATGAAAACGCTAAGGAAATCACAACTATCGCTCGAGATATTGCGCAGATTATTGAAGATAATAACAAGTGCGATTCAGTAACTTTCGTTATTGACGAACGTGTTGACGTTGCTTGGCAGGCTCGAAATCAAAGCATCAAAGTTGACGGCATTCACCTTGCTCAAAGCGATATGGAACCTCGAGAAGCACGCGCATTGCTTGGCGAGGATGCAGTTATTGGCTTGTCGGTTGAAACAGAAAGCTTAGTTAAAGTTATTAACGAACTTCCAGACGGTTGCATTGACTACATTTGCGTAACAGCAATGCACAATCCTTCGGAAGGCAGCGAAAACACTACTGCTACTTACGAATTGGAAGCAAATCACACAACTCTTGACGAAGCAAAAATTAATACGATTTGCTCAGCAAGCGACTTCCCAGTTTTAGTTGGCGGAAAAACTGAAATCAACGACGTTGACGTTATTGCAAAAACGAAGGCCGCAGGATTCTTCGTTTCTGAGCCGCTTTATGCTTCAGAAACTCCAGAATCCACTATGCGAGAATTTGTTGAGCGTTGGAAAGCTGTACGAGGCGAAGCGAAGCACGGTTATGCTAAGCGCGTAATCGTTGCCGAAAAATCCGAGGCAAATTCTTCCGAAAAATCTGAAGAAAAAAAGCCAACGTTTATTAACGCTAAAGAAGCAAAAGATGCTGCAAAATTAGCTAAGCAGCAGCGAGTTGACATTGCAGCTCGAGGCTGCACTCAGCGAGACAAAGCTCATATTCGCAAAACTACCCCGGTTCATTTTGAATACGAGTACGGCTCTTACGATTTGGAAGTTCCTTACACGGAAATTAAGCTTTCGGATACTCCTGGCGTTGGCCCTAACCCGCCTTTTAAGGATTACAATACGGAAGGTCCAAAATGTGATCCGAAGGAAGGCTTAGCTCCGCTTCGTTTAGACTGGATTCGCGACCGCGGTGACGTCGTGGAATATGAAGGCCGCAGGCGTAATCTTCAAGACGATGGCAAGCGCGCTATTAAGCGAGGCAAAGCTTCTAAGGAATGGCGCGGGCGTACGCATAAGCCAATGAAGGGTGCAGATCATCCGATTACGCAAATGTGGTATGCACGTCACGGAATCACAACTCCAGAAATGCAGTATGTTGCAACACGAGAAAATTGCGACGTAGAGCTTGTGCGTTCCGAAGTTGCTGCCGGACGCGCTGTAATTCCTTGCAATATTAACCATCCGGAAGCTGAACCTATGATTATTGGCTCGCGCTTCTTAACCAAGCTCAACGCAAACATGGGCAATTCTGCTGTTACATCTTCTATTGATGAGGAAGTAGAAAAGCTTACATGGGCTACTAAGTGGGGTGCAGATACCGTTATGGATCTTTCCACCGGTAACGACATTCACACCACTCGCGAATGGATTTTGCGCAACTCCCCTGTGCCAATCGGTACCGTGCCAATGTACCAGGCTTTGGAAAAGGTTGAGGATGACGCTTCTAAGCTCAGCTGGGAGCTTTTCCGCGATACTGTTATTGAGCAGTGCGAGCAGGGTGTTGATTACATGACAATCCACGCCGGCGTACTTCTTCGCTACGTGCCTCTTACCGCAAACCGCGTAACCGGTATTGTGTCCCGCGGCGGCTCGATTATGGCCGAGTGGTGCTTGCAGCATCATCAGGAAAGCTTCTTGTATACTCATTTTGAAGAGTTGTGCGAGATTTTCGCAAAATACGATGTTGCGTTCTCTTTGGGTGATGGTTTGCGCCCAGGCAGCTTGGCTGATGCTAACGACGCTGCTCAGCTTTCCGAGCTTATGACACTTGGTGAGCTTACGAAGATTGCTTGGCAGCACGATGTGCAAGTGATGATTGAAGGCCCAGGGCACGTACCATTCGACACTGTACGCATGAATATTGAAATGGAGAAGGCTATTTGCCAGAACGCTCCATTCTATACGCTTGGTCCTTTGACTACAGATACTGCCCCAGGCTATGACCACATTACTTCCGCAATTGGCGGCGTAGAGATTGCACGCTACGGCACTGCAATGCTCTGCTACGTAACGCCAAAGGAGCATTTGGGATTGCCAAACAAGGACGACGTGAAGCAAGGCGTAATTGCGTACAAAATTGCTTGCCACGCGGCAGATCTTGCCAAGCATCATCCACATGCAATGGACCGTGACAACGCTATTAGTAAGGCACGCTTTGAGTTCCGCTGGTTGGATCAGTTCAACTTAAGCTACGATCCGGATACCGCAATCGCCTTCCACGACGAAACGCTTCCGGCAGAGCCAGCAAAAATGGCGCACTTCTGCTCCATGTGCGGACCAAAATTCTGCTCAATGGCTATTTCGCAGAATATTCGTAAGCGCTTTGGTGGAGCAGCTCAGCAGGAACAGCTTGTCGAAGAAGCACGCAGCCAAGCAATTGCTGACGGTATGAAAGAGATGAGCAAAAAGTTCCAGGAATCAGGCTCATCACTGTACCAAAGCGTAAAAGCGTAAAAGCGTAAAAACAGTGCTTTCTAACATTTGAAAAACTCAGATACGAAAAACGTTAGAAAGCACTAAAACAACACTTACAGCGAATAAAAATAGAAGAAGGTTATATAAACAAAAGCGAGTTTTATAGCGGCCATCTAAGCTGCTACAAAACTCGCTTTCTTATTGCTGATTTATTTACTAATAAACCGTTATTTTCTTTACACGGCTGTAAAGTTTCTGCCGCTATTTGGCGAGATTCCGACAATTTCTGTACACCGCTGTAAATAAATTGTCGGTTTTACGCAAAAATCCGATATTTTCTTTACACAAGAGTAACGAAAATATCGGATTGCAATAAAGGCAGCGCTTAAGATTCACAAAATTTCAATGGAAATAATACCCACAGGCTCAATCGGAGCATCTGTGCGATCAGTTGTAACAGAATCAAGCTTATCTACCACAGCTTTCGACTCATCGTCAGCAACCTCACCAAAAATCGTGTGATGACCATCAAGCCAAGGAGTTGGAACAGTAGTAATAAAGAACTGCGATCCGTTAGTGCCATGCAAACGACCATCGCGTCCACGACGCTTACCAGCATTAGCCATCGCAAGCAAATACGGCTTATCAAACTTAAGCGATGGATCAATCTCGTCGTCAAACTCGTAGCCTGGACCGCCCATTCCATTACCAAGCGGGCATCCACCCTGAATCATAAAATCCTTAATAATACGGTGGAAAGTCAAACCATCGTAAAACGGCTCATTAGAAGGATTGCCATTAAATGGATTTATCCATTCACGCTCACCCGTAGCAAGACCGAGGAAATTCTTTACAGTTTCAGGCGCTTTGCTGTCAAACAAGTTGATTTTAATATCGCCTTCCGAAGTATGCATAATAACAGTAGTCATGCTGTAATTTTCACATACATTCGCGACCGTTTGCAATATCGTGTTACGCAAAAGTAATCAGCTACGCAATACGCTAAAATATACTACGCAAAATTACTTAAGATACGGCTTCAACTCATTAATAAGCAAACCATTAGAAACAACAACATCATTCTCACGGCGCCAATGAATAGGACTACCATCCCACTGACACATCTGACATTGCGCTTCTTCAACAACAACAGCCCCAGCAGAAACCGCAGGAATATCCCACTGATGCAAATGCGGCTCAAAGTAAGCATCGTAAGTGCCATCCGCAACTTTGCACAAATCCAAAGATGCAGGACCAATACGCTTAATATCCGCCGGGCAACCTTCCTCAATCGAAGAAACAACATCAAGCGCTCTCTTAGACTCACCAGGAATATAAGACATTCCATAGCAAACAACAGATCCGCGCAAAGTCGAAGTTGTAGAAGGCGTAATTTTCTCACGCTTTTCACCCTGAGGAGTTCTACGAATACGAATCGCCCCCTGGCCTTTTGCGGCCAAATAAGTAAGCCCTAACGCAGGAGCATGAACAACACCAAGAACAGGGCGAGCTGAACCTTCCTCATTAAACTCAAAAAGCGAAACAGTAATAGTCCACTCTGCCATGTCCCTATTAAAATTAATTGCTCCATCAACAGTACCAACGCACCAAAAACGGTCGCCAGGATTGCAATGTTCCGGCCTTGAACGCCAAAAACCTTGGAAAGGATTCACATACGTTAAACGATTCTGAATGAATCGAACAAGCTTATCTCCAAAACCAGACTCAGACTTAGTAGGATCACCCAAAGCAAGCGACGTCATATCTTGCGGGCTAAGCTGATCCTGATAAGCATGCTTACCAACGTCTTCCAAAATACGCGCAACTTCCAGCGCAACTTCTCGTAAATTCACAATACACACCCTACCCATCTATGCACAAATTCCCGCTTTATGCACACTCTCTCTCACTTACAAATTAATAATATTTTAATCACTTAATAGAAGATTATCCAACACGATTAAGTTCTGTGGTTAAAAGGTACAGAACTTTCACAAACCAGCATTTAACGCCGGCTAATTACTAACGTACAAGACTAATATTTAATCATTGCTTCACAATTTTACATTGCCCATGTACATTATTCAACTTTTTGTTTTATAAATGTGTTATTTGCTATTCAAAAAACGCAATAATGCGCTCAAATCGCGCGTACAAATATGGTAAGGAGTAGCCGCTTCAACTGCCGGTTTTGCGCAAAAAGCTACGCCTAATCCAGCGTATTTAATCATAGCAATGTCATTCGCTCCGTCACCTACCGCAACAGTTTGCGCGCGCTCAATTCCAAGATTATGCGCCCACGTTTTAAGCGCATCAACTTTTGCGTCTCCGTCAACAATTTTTCCAAAAACATTACCCGTAAGCTTACCGTCGCGCGATTCTAAATAGTGAGCCGCACAAAAGTCAATACTTAAACTCGGCAACAATTCGTCTAATATTTCGTGAAAACCGCCGGAAACTGCGCCAACCTTCCAGCCGCACTCATGAAGATAATCAACCAAAAGCTTCGCGCCCTTAGTTACGTGAATACGCTGAAGAATACGTTTCCTACACTCGTCAATACTCAAATCACGAAGCATGCTAACTCGCAAACGCAAAGAAGTACCGAATGTGATTTCTCCGCGCATCGCACGCGCAGTAATCGCAGAAAGCTCCTCCGCTAAGCCAGCTTCCTCACCAAGCAAATCAATAACTTCTTCTTCAATAAGCGTTGCATCAACATCCATCACCAAAAGCCCTGGCTTCGCCAAAGTTGGCAACTGCGCAGAAAAGTTAATGCTCATAATTTTACGCGCAGTACGCGCCTTCAGAAAGCCTAGCTCCACGCGCCCAATCAGCAGCCTTCATAGCTTTCTTACCTTGAGCTTTTACTTCCAAAAGCTCAAGAGCGCCATTCAAAGTACCAACCCACACTTGACGCTTACTAACTAAAAGCTTTCCCGGAGCCAACTGATTAAAGTAGGAAGCATGCGAGTCATTAGCATCTGCCGGAACCGCACGCAAAACGTGCAAAGTAATCGGTTCTGCATTATTCTCGTCATCCGCATGAAGCTCACACCAAGCACCAGGATTCGGCGTGCAAGCGCGAATTTGACGGTCAACAGCAAAAGCCGGAGTATGAAAATCAATACGCGCATCCTCAACCGTGATTTTTTGCGCAACTTCTTGAGGAGACTGATCCTGCTCAACCGGCACAATTTCGCCAGTTTCCATTCCGCGAATAGAAGCAGCAAGAAGCGGAGCACCGTCGTGAGCAAGTCTCATAAGCAAATCGCCAGCATTTTCATGAGGCTCAATTTGCGTAGTAAACTGCGCCAAAATAGGACCACAATCCATTCCGCGCGTAATGCGAAAAACAGTAGCGCCCGTAATATCATCCCCAGCCCAAATAGCGCGCTGCACAGGAGCTGCCCCACGCCACTGCGGAAGCAGCGAAAAGTGCAAATTGTACCAGCCGAGAGGCAACGCATCTAAAACGTTCTGGCGCAAAATCTTTCCGTAAGCCACAACTGCCGCAGCTTTGGCGCCGGTTTCTGCAAGCTGCTTAAGAAACGCATCTTCATCTTTAGGATCAGACTCAATAACAGGCAAACCAAGTTCAAGCGCAGTCTTTTTTACCGGACTCGGAACAAGCTTCCTACCTCGACCAGTAGGAGCGTCCGGACGAGTAATAACCGCACGAACGTCAAAATGCTCATGATCTTGAGCCAACGCTAAAAGAGACGGAACCGCAACTTCCGGAGTTCCCGCAAACAATATAGGTAATGACATATTCCCCCACAATTTTAGTAGACTTAAAAATCAGCTTTAATAGACTTAAAAAATCAGCCGACAAAAGCTTCCTTTAACTTACTAAAGAAACCCTTACGATCATTCGACTGCTCATTAAACGAATTCTGATGAACTTGCTTCACATTACCATCGTGCAAGCCAGCAAACTTTTCAATCAAAGCACGCTCTTCGTCACTCAACTTTGTTGGAGTTTGCACTAAAACATGCACAACAATATTCCCGCGCTCTTTAGAACGTAACTTAGTTACGCCAAGATTTGGCAGAGTAATTGTGTCTTCGTTCTGGCAACCTTCAGGAATAGTAACCTTCTGTTTTCCGTCGAAAGTTTCCAATTCAATATTGTGACCGAGTATGGCCCAGCTCATAGGAATCGTAATATAGCAGTGCAAATCATCCTCATTGCGCGCGAAATGCTTGTCGGCGCGAATGTGAATATCAACGTACAAGTCTCCTGCAGGACCACCACACTCACCAACACTACCTTGCGAAGCTAAACGCAAACGACTTCCGTCCAAAATACCAGCCGGCACATTTACGCCAACCTCGCGCACTGCGCGAATTCTGCCATGACCATGGCAGTTTTGGCAAAGATTGCGAATAATAGTGCCGTGACCTTCACACTTATCGCAAGGCATAGTAGACATCATTTGGCCAAGCATTGTGCGCACAACTTTCTGGCAAAAACCAGAACCATGGCATTGCGAGCACTGTTCAGGCGGCAAATTATCTGCAGAGCCCGAACCGTTGCAGTCGCCGCAAACTCCGAAAGCTGTTAATCGAACGTGCGCATTACCACCAAAAATAGCAGTTCTTAAATCAATTCGAGCCTCAGCTAAAGCATCGTCTCCAGGCTGAACTCGAGGAATTGGTCCTTGCGAAGTACCAAAAGAGCCGCCAAAGAATTGGCTGAAAATATCTCCCATGCCCATATCTGAAAAGCCAGCAGCACCAGCACCAGCCCTACCAGCAGACGGGTCGTTAGGGTCAATACCCATATCTACCATTCGACGCTTTTCGGGATTAGAAAGCACATCGTAAGCTGCATTTACTTCCTTAAATTTGTCTTCAAACTCAGCACCTGCAATATCCGGGTGATATTTGCGGCTCATTTTACGATATGCTTTGCGAATTTCGTCATCGCTAGCATTATGGTCAACACCTAAAACTTTATAATAATCAGTCAATTTGATACCTCTAAATGGACCCCATAAAATTACTCAACTTCACCTATTGTGCCATATACCGAAGTCAGCAATTCATATATATTAACTATATTAACGTCGGCAATTATATTAACGTCAACAATTCATAGTTGAAAGCAAAAGTAATTTTCAACGATTTTTAGCAATAAACGAATTAAGATAGCGAGCTACAGCTTTTACCGCTGCCATCGTAGCAACGTAATCCATGTGCTGAGGGCCAATCGAACCAATAAAAGCAACAGGAGTATTTGCAGACGCGTACGTATAAGAATTTGCAGAATCTGATTTAGACTCCTGATTAGATGAGTCCGCAGAAGATGATAATGAAGCAGAATCATCTGGCTCGTCAGAATCGTCTGATTTAGAATCGTCAGAATCATAAAACTCATCAGAATCAGAATCGTAACCATACCCGCTTGTAACAATCGAAGCGTGCAACAATCCCGGATTATGCGTTTCAGAACCTATTGCAACACTAACTCCAGTAGCACAATCACTCGCCTCCTCACTAAGCGAAGTCATCAATCGCATAATAACAGCCTGCTCCTCCAACGCATCAAACAGCGAAGCAAAATCACTCATAGTTTGACGATGAGCAAGCTGAGAAGCACCCGCCATATACAGGTCGTGAGTATGCTCACCAACATGCATATCTTCTAAAGCATTTGCCAACATATTCAATAAGTCACGCATACGCAAACTAGCAATAGTATTTGAAATCGCACGCAATTTGTGCGCTGCCTCACGCAATGAAAAACCAATACACAATTTATTAATCATTGCAACAGACTGAGCTAAATCTTCCTCGTTTACATTGGAAAATTGCAGCATGTGCTGAGCAACACTTCCGGTATCAGTAATAACAACAGCCAAAAGCGTACTGGAAGAAACTTGAACAAGTTCAATCCTACGAACGCTCGCTCGAGAAAGTGAAGGAGCTGCAACAAGAGCAACTTGACCAGTAATACTAGCGAGAAGCCGAGCAGAACGCTGCAAAGTATCTTGCAAACTAACAGACCCACTTAAAAAATTGCGTATAGCGCGGCGCTGAGGTTCGGAAAGTGGAATAACAGCAGCCAAACCGTCAACAAAATAGCGATACCCCTTTTCTGTAGGAATACGGCCTGCGGAAGTATGCGGCTGAACCAAATAACCCTCATCTTCCAAAGCCGACATATCGTTACGAATAGTCGCGGAACTTACACCAAGCTGATGATGTTTAGCCAACGCAGCAGAACCAACAGGCTCCTTGGAGCGAATATAATCTTCAACAACTGCGCGCAAAATCATCATGCGTCGTGACTGCATTACTACTCCTTACTGAATATCGCCAATAAACTTAAATACCATACTTATATACACATCTACATATTAGTCTATTTGTTTGTAATTTGGTTACACTCAACAGAACATAAAAGCAAACTTTTGACACACTTTGTAACATATTCGTCGCGCGC
>CAMYED010000028.1 GCA_947254595.1 uncultured Gardnerella sp.
CAGTGAATACTGCTCGCTCTGGATTCTTTAGCTGCTTGCTTATGGCAGTGATTTATGTTGCGATTGTTGTTGTTGGTGTGCGTAGCCGCGCTCTGTTCCCACCTGCGGAAAATGGTGGTGTAACTTTGGCGCAAGTTGCACGCTACCATCTTGGAAACGCTGGCTTGTTTGTGCTTGCTGCAACTGTAACGCTTGCCTGCTTAAAGACTGCGGTTGGCTTAATCGTAAGCTGCTCGGAAACCTTCTCTAAGTTATTCCCTAAGGGGCCTAGCTACCGTGTTTGGGCTGTGTTGATTACGCTTGTTTCGTTTGGTCTTGCAAACTTTGGTTTGAGCGCAATCATCGAATACGCGGTTCCAGTATTAATGTTCTTGTATCCACTGTCAATCGTATTGATTCTTTTGGCTTTGTGCGGTCGACTTTTTGGTAATTCCAAAGTCGTGTACGCTTGGACGCTTGGTTTTACTGGCGTTGCATCTGTATTTGACTTTTTGAATAGTTTGCCAACAGCTTTGCGCAACGCATTGCACATGAACGATATGTTGATTGTTGCTCAAAACTGGTTGCCATTCTCGGAATTTGGCATGGCTTGGCTTTGCCCTGCTGTTGTTGGATTTGTTGTTGGCTATGTTCGCATGATTCTATTCGACAACAAAGGTATGGAAGAAGTGGCTCGTGTAGCTGCTGTTCCAAATCTCGAAGGTAGTGTTGCTAGCGACGATGATTATTCTTCAAGCAATGCTGAGTTTGACGAGTCTTCTGACTTCGCTAAGTCGAACGTTGATGAACCTAATTTTAGTGAGCAATCCTAGTAACTATTGGTATTGTGTAAAAGCGCATAACAGTGAAAAAAGTCAGTTGTCGACATTTTGTCGACAACTGAAACCTGCATCTTCGGATGGAAAAATATGAGACAGACGCAGCTGATATGCAAGGAATTTTGCGCATTATTCAATCAATACCATCTGCCAAAGCTAAACAATTAAAAACCAAAAGCCTACGGTACGTTTTCATGTGCTGTAGGCTTTTGTTTAGGTTATTTGATGGCGATTTTATGCGATTCGCGACTAGCAGTTAGTTGCTTCGTGGGAACAAATTGTCCCCAGCTAGAAGGCTTGCGATTTGCGCCTAGAAGTTGCCGCCGTTCCAACCCCAGTCAGTGGTTGCAGTATAACGAATATAAGTGCGGTCTTTAGGTACGCCAAGCTCGCGCTCCAAAGCTGCCATAATCTGCTCAGTCAACTTTTCCCAAGCAGACCCTGGCACGCTGGAACCAAACACGTTCACTTCAACGTAAGCTGCAGGCTTAGTATTATCTCCTGCAAAATAAATCGGCATATTATCTTCGAACGGGCACATAAGCCAATGCTCACTTTTGCCTGGAACTGCGCTAATCGCCTTGCCATAAGCAGCTTTTAATGCGTCGCGCTGGGCAGGTGTTGTGCTTACAGAAACATGAGTGTGAATAACTGGCATAATTGCTCCTTTGCTAAATTTAGTAAGTTTTATTACTCCACAATATTACTTCACAGTTATATGTTAATTGTTAGCCGTCGCGTGTTTAATGGAATGTATGAAAAAGCTTATTGAACAGGTTGTGAAATTCGGTATTGTTGGCATTATTGCGTTGATTATTGACGTTGCGCTGCTGAATTTGTTGCTTCTTGTGCACTTAAATAACGTTGTTGCTGGCACTATTTCGTTTATTATTTCGCTTATTTTTAACTACATTGCCAGTATGAAGTACGTGTTTAAGCATCGCGAAGATATGGCTCGTTGGATGGAATTGCTGATTTTCGTTATTTCTGCGGTTATTGGCCTGCTTATTAACGATGCGATTATTTGGGCTAGTACGCTTGGAATGGCGCAAACTTTGCGTGGTACTGCGATTTACATGCTTCGCACAAATATTGGCAAGCTTATTGCAACAGTAGTTGTAGCTGTGTGGAATTTTGTTATTAGAAAGTGGCTTTTAGACGACACGAAATCGCAAAAACCGGGTTATGATGCCGCTAAAGACAATACTTTTGCTCACAAGTTGGGTGAGTGGTCGCTAAATCATACGCCAAAAGGTTGGCAGTAAATTCGCAAAGTAAATTCACAATTAGATTTGTAATTAATTTGGAAGTAAAAGTAGGAGTTAGTAATGCCGGCTACAACAATTCATTTTGTGCGTCACGGAGAAGTTAATAATCCGAATCATGTGCTGTACGAGCGTCTGCCGGGATTTCATCTTTCTGCGCGAGGCGTGCGAATGGCGAGAGCTACTGCGCAATATATTGCAACAGTTCCGCAAATGCGTGGGATTAGCGCAATCTACTCGTCTCCTCTTGACCGCACTCGCGAAACAGCGCGCGAAATCGAGGATGCTTTGCGTGCCGTTCCTGATTCTTACTATGTAAAAGCGCACTGTGACGAGGATTCTGCGCAATCTCAAGAAAGCGACATTATTTTAGATAAGCGCTTGATTGAAGCTGGAAATAATTTCCGCGGAAAACGCATCGGCTACGGTGAAGGCGCACTGTGGAAAAACAATAATTGGAAGCTTGTGGCAAATTTGTGGAAGCCAAGTTGGGGAGAAAGCTACCGCAGTATTGCTACTCGCGTTGGTGATTTTGCGCGCGAGCAGATTCGTAAGCATCCTGGTGAGCAAATTGTAGCGGTAACGCATGAGTCGCCGATTTGGTCCTACAGGCATTTGCTTGAAACTGGTCATGCTGAGCACAATATGCTTCTTCGTCACACGGCATTGGCTTCAATTACTTCTATTACTTACGATTGCGAGACTTTGCGTGTGATTTCTATTACATACGTGGATCCTGCTGCGAATGTTCAATAAGTTGTGAAGTAAGCTAATTATGTAAGCTTACTGAAGCTTACTGAAGCTAACTAAGTAAGCTGGATTAAGCTGATTATGCAAGCTAGTTAAAGCTAACTAAGTAAGCTTGTAATAACACGTTTTTGGTGCTGCAAAGGAGCGTTGGAATGGCGAATAGTTCTGAATGTAATAAATATGCGGAATGTGTATCGGTTTTAAGTAATGCTTCTAAAGCGGCGGCGGATTTAACGGAATTATGGCCTCTTAGTGAAGCGCGTCACCTTGATAACGACGCAAAATACGCGGAAAATCTAGAAGTGCGCTCAATGCGAGCAATAGCGCGTATTCTTACGAATCTTGACGTTACTGTGCCGGATGCTGAATTTGTGTACGAAGGTGCGGACGAAATTCCGGGAAGACCGCAAGAAATTGTGGACGCTTTGCTTGCTGCTGCGGACGCTTATGACGCAATGGATTCGTGCTACGAGCCTAATTACGATGAAGCGGAAGCAGAAATTTTAGAAAACGACGCAAATAACGACATCAATAATATAGAAACTATTTTCAATAAACTTGCGTCGTGCGCTTCTGAAGATGCTAACGCGCTTAATAATGCTGCAGATACGCTGGGAGTTGGCGGAAATTGGAAAGATGAAGATTTGCAAGCTGCGTTTGAAAGCGCAAATAAAAGTGCGGACTTGTACAAATCTGATTTTGTAGAGACACAAAAAATTATGCTGGTTTTGCGTATTCTTAGTAAATTAATCGAAAAAACTAGCGATATTCAAGAAACTTTACCAATTTTCCTTTATATTAACGAAGTGTGCGAGTGTGCTGGCGTGCCTCGCATGATGTTCAAAGATTCTCAGTGGCGCGAGCTTGTTGATTGCGTTAAAAACAGCGATGAGAGTAGTAAAGATAGTAGTAAAGATAGTAGTGTTTACGATTTGATTATGTTTGCGGCGCCTTTGTTGGCTGCGGAGTGGAAGAAGCATCGTGAAGACGTGCTGTGGGATCCGGAGGAGGCTAAAAAGCGCGCAAAAGAAGAGGACGATAGAAAGTCTCGCGAAGCGTTGGCAGCAAAATTTGCGCATGTAGAGGGAAATAAGGAATCTACGCAAGCTTTGGACTGATGCAATCCGTCCGTAACGCGCGGCACAATGGAACCTATGACTGATACAGAGGAAACTCAAAATGCTGCGCAAGTTGCAGCGAAATCCACGAAGCCTGAACTTCCAAAGAACGTTCGCGTGCGTTTTTGCCCTTCGCCAACCGGTACGCCTCACGTAGGTATGGTTCGTACCGCGCTATTTAACTGGGCGGAGGCTCGCCATACTCACGGCAAGTTGCTGTTCCGTATTGAAGATACCGACAATGAGCGCGATAGCGAGGAAAGCTATCAGCAGATTATTGAGGCGCTTCGTTGGCTCAATATTGATTGGGACGAGGGCATTGATGTTGGCGGAGACAACGGCCCATACCGCCAGTCCCAGCGCATGGAGATTTACAAAGACGTTGCGAAAAAGCTTTTTGAAGCAGGATACGCTTACGAATCCTTCTCTACTCCTGAAGAAATTAAGGAGCGTAATATTGCTGCTGGTCGTCCTGCTGAATTTGGTTACGATGGTTACGATCGCAACCTTACTGAAGAACAGAAGCAAGCTTTCCGCGATGAAGGCCGCAAGCCTGCGCTTCGTTTGAAGATGCCAAATGAAGACATTACTTTTAACGATTTAATTCGTGGCGAAATCACCTTTAAAGCTGGATCTGTTCCTGATTATGTGATTGTTCGCCCGAATGGCGATCCGCTTTACACGCTTACGAACCCTGTTGACGATGCGTTAATGGATGTGAACGTGGTTTTGCGCGGTGAGGATATTTTGAGCTCCACGCCTCGTCAGATTGTGCTTTACCGTTACCTTATGGAAATGGGTATTGCTAAGGAAACTCCGCTTTACGGCCACATGCCTTACGTTATGGGCGAAGGTAAGAAGAAGCTTTCTAAGCGAGACCCTGAGTCCAACTTGTTCTTGCATAGGGATAACGGCTTTATTCCAGAAGGCTTGCTGAACTACTTGGCTTTGCTTGGATGGTCGATTGCGCCGGATCGTGACGTGTTCACTATGGATGAGATGGTTGAAAAGTTCGATGTGCGAGACGTTAAAGCAAACCCTGCACACTTTGACTTGGATAAAGCAATTTCGATTAACGCTGAGCATATTCGTATGCTTGATCCTCAAGATTTCTTGAACCGTTCTGTGCCTTATTTGCATAAGGATGGCGTAGTTAGCGCGGATAATTGGGATGCGCTGACTGATCATGAGCGTGAGGTGCTTAGCGCTGCAGCTCCACTCGTGCAGACTCGCGTGCGTTTGCTTGGTGAGGTTGCTGGAATGGTTGGTAGCCTTCTTAGCGATGCTGGCTACATTGAGCCGGATGATGACGCTCGTAAGCAGTTGAAGGAATCTGCAGGTGAGGTTCTTGATGCTGCGCTCGCTGCTTTGAAGGACGTTGAGGCTGCTGATTGGCATACTGACGCTTTGCATGAGCTTTTGAACAAGAAGCTTGTTGAGGAAGCTGGTTACAAGCCGCGCCTGGCGTTTGGCCCTGTGCGAGTTGCGCTTTCTGGCCGTCGCGTTTCGCCTCCACTGTTCGAGTCCATGGAAATCGTGGGCAAGGACGTGACTTTGGCGCGTTTGGCTGGTTTGCGTGAGCATTTGTAAATTGCAAATAATTTATAAGCGCAAATAAAATTTGAATAAGTCGGGAATATAGCGTTATTGCTGCATTCCCGGCTTTTTAATATGCTTATTCGCTTTAGTTCGACACGCCGCGGTTGCGTGTTGGGCAGTTATGTTGTAAAGTCGTCATTTGTTGCGTCAAGAGGCGTAGCTGATAAATGAAAGCCCCCGTCGTCTAGCGGTCTAGGACTACGCCCTCTCACGGCGCCAACACCGGTTCAAATCCGGTCGGGGGTACAAAGACGGAACGGTTCCAAGAGCCGCGAAGCCTGCCAATTGGGGTATGGTGTAATTGGCAACACAGGTGATTCTGGTTCATCCATTCTTGGTTCGAGTCCAGGTACCCCAGCGAATAGCTCTCGTAAGACGAGGGCTTTTTTGTTATCTATTGCATTTCTGTGATGTGCCGGTGCGCGCGGCATAAACTTTACGCGCGTGTAAAGTTTCTGCCGGTTTTGGGTGTGGGAGTGATATTTTCTTTGCGCGCGTGTAAAGTTTCTGCCGCTTACCCTTAGTTGAGGCTTTGAAAATCAAAAACCCCGGTGATTGACCGGGGTTAGAGAAAGAAGAGAAGAAGAGAGGTTTAAGTTTTTCAAGGTTTCGTAACTACTTATTTGTAGTTCGTTTTCCTTTTGATGTATATATAATAACCACCTTATGCTGAGTGCAATAATGCGATTGCCTGTAAGTTTCCTGTGAATTTATAACTATTTTGCTGATTTTGATGATTTTTAGTTGTTTCTACCGATTTTTTGCCGATTTTTTGCAGTTTTCTGCAGTTCCATAGTTTTGTGTAGTCTTCTGTAGCTTCCTGACATCTCCTAGATTTTTCCAAAATTTTCTTTAGTTTCTAAATTTTCTAAGCTACTAATTATGAGAACTGTGAAAAAATTGAGTGATTCGTACGTGTCTGCCGTATGCTTGAAGTATGACAGATTCTGCACAATCTGAAGTTACTGCGGCGGCAGAACTTCCTGTATCTATTTCAGCGCGACTTGGACGCTTGCAATTCCACCTTTCTGGCAAGTTTCGTGTGCTGCAATGTGCAGATGTTCAAGATGTGCCGAAAGTTTCCTCGGATACTATTCGTTTACTTGATTCAGCTTGCGATGCTGTGCGCCCTGATCTTGTTGTGTTTACGGGTAATCAGATTGCCGGTTACGAAAAAGTGTTTTCTCGCACTTTTAAGCGTCGCCGCTGGCAGGCGTCTGCAAAAATTTCGGATGTGGATAAGCAGAACTTATTTGAGCAGGTGCGAAGTGGTATTGCGCGTTTAGTTGAGCCTTTGGAAAAGCGCAGAATACCTTGGGCTGTAACGTACGGCAATCATGATTTTCAGTGTGGATTAAGTAATGAAGAACTCGACTCAATTTGCCGAGAGTTTCCTTGCTGCATGAATCGTGGTTTGAAAGTTACGTCTTCAGCTAGCGGAATGCAGTCAACTCACTGCATTTTGCCAAAGCAGTTAATTTTTGCATGCGAACCGGGAACTTTTGCGCTGCCGGTTATGGACGAGAATCAAGAAAATGTTATTTTTTCAATAGTTTTGCTTGATTCTGGGGATTACGCTAAATCTGGAGGCTACGGGCAGCCTTCTAAGAAAGCGCTTGATTTTATAAAGAATTTGCCGGATTCTTTACCTTCTCATTTTTGTGTTTTTCAGCATTTTCCAATTCCGCAATATTATCGTCTTTTGCGTGAAGTTCCTAAGGAATCTGCTGCTAAAGAACGCGCGATTGAGGGGTATCGAACTTTTGCTGGACGCTTCTACGCAATTGACGAAAATTGTGTTCTTCCAGATGGCTATTTGGGTGAGGGAATTAGTTGCCCGGATGTAGACAGTGGTGAGTTTGCGGTTTTAGCTAAGGTGGGAGCGTTTGCTGTTGTTGCAGGCCATGATCATCTAAATGCTTTTGCTGGTAAAGAGCCTGAGCATAATATGCTTCTTATTGCGACTACTACATGCGGTTTTTCTTCCTACGGTCCGGATCCGACTAAGCGTGGAGTTCGTCTTTTGGAATTTGATATTCGTCACCCGTTTGAGCCTCGTACGCAAATGCTTGAATTCGGTAATTTGGTTGGCAAGCCTTCTTCTAAGATGGTTTATACGTACGGGCTTACTGCGGAATCTGAGCACGAATTACCGGAAGTTGATTTACTGCGTAAGCCGTCTTTATTTACTAGGTTGATTCGTAGATGGCGTAAACGTTCGTAAGTAAACGTTAGTAAGTAAACGTTCGTAAGTAAACGTAACTTACAGGCTTATTATTTTATTAACTTTTATTATTTTATTAACTTTTTCATTATGTAAATTATTTAAGCGAGTTGGCAATTATGCCGGTATGATAGTGAATAGTTTTTTAGCGCGAACGAAAGAGGTAAACGTGTCCGCACATAATACGGCTGAGCAGAACAACAATAGCGGCTTATGCGCTGCAGACGTGTTGCATGTAGAGGGTGGCAAGCCGCTTAATGGCACTATTAAAGTTCGTGGTGCTAAGAATTTTGTAAGCAAGGCTATGGTTGCGGCTCTTTTAGCGCCTGGCAAGTCTGTGTTGAAGAATGTTCCAGAAATTCGCGACGTGCATGTTGTTTCGGATTTGTTGCGTTTGCATGGTGTTGACGTAGACGTCAATGGCCCAGAAGGTGTTGTTACTATTGACGCAACGAAAGTGCAGCTTGCGGATGTTGCAGACGTTGATACTCTTTCTGGTTCTTCGCGTATTCCTATTCTTTTTTCCGGTCCACTTCTTCACCGTCTTGGTGAGGCTTTTATTCCAGCTTTAGGTGGATGCAATATTGGCGGCAGACCGATTGATTTTCATCTTGAAACCTTGCGTAAGCTTGGTGCCGATGTAGATAAAGATCATGAGGATGGCATTCATATTACTGCTCCTAACGGTTTGCACGGCACTAAAATTCATTTGCCGTATCCTTCTGTTGGTGCAACTGAGCAGACTTTGCTCGCTGCGGTTCTTGCAGAAGGTCGAACCGAGCTTTCTGGAGCTGCAATCGAGCCGGAGATTATGGATTTGGTAGCTGTTTTGCAAAAGATGGGTGCCATTATTTCTGTAGATGTGGATCGCACTTTCCGTATTGAGGGCGTAAAAGAGCTTCAAGGTTATACGCATACTTCGCTGACGGATCGAATTGAGGCTGCTTCTTGGGCTTCAGCTGCGCTTGCTACTCATGGAGATGTGTTTATTAAGGGTGCAACTCAGCCTGAGATGATGACTTTTCTTAATGTATTCCGCAAGGTTGGCGGCCAGTTTGACGTTACGGACAGCGGTATTCGTTTTTGGCATCCAGGTGGGGATTTGCATCCTGTTGCTATTGAAACCGACGTACATCCTGGTTTTATGACGGATTGGCAGCAGCCGCTTGTTGTTGCGCTTACTCAGGCGAAGGGCTTGAGTATTGTGCATGAAACTGTGTACGAAAATCGTTTTGGTTTTACTAAGCCGCTTGTTCAAATGGGCGCTATGATTCAGCTTTATAGGGAGTGCTTAGGATCTCTTCCTTGCCGATTCCAGCAGCGTAATTACAAACATTCTGCTGTGATTTTTGGTCCTACTCCGTTGACTGGTCAGGATATTGATGTTCCTGATTTGCGAGGCGGTTTTAGCCATTTGATTGCAGCTCTTACCGCTAAAGGCCCGTCGAATGTTCGCGGAATTTCGCTAATTGATCGCGGTTACGCCGATTTTCGTGGTAAGTTGCTCGCTTTGGGCGCGAATATTGACTGACGTAAGTTTTTCGTAAGTTTTCGCGTAACGAAACCGCATAGCGAAACCGCGTAACGAAACTGCATGGCGAAACTTTCGCAAAACCCATGTTTTTGTAGGCGCATAAGCTTTTATCCACAATGCTAAAAAAAGCTTTTCTGCGAACAAAATTATCGATACAGTAGTCGCAATTGTAATTTAATTGTTCAGATTTTTCGTAAAACTGAGCAATTGGAATTTTAAGATTGCGGAGGCTTGCGATGGTTTGTGTTGGAGGGCGCTATCAGTTACTGGGCGAACTGGGCAGCGGCGGTACATCAACCGTATTTCTTGCGGTTGATACCGTTCTGCACAAACAGTGGGCTATTAAAGAAACTCTGCTTAAAGGCAATGAAGATTATCAAAAATATATTATTCAATCTTTGCGCGCAGAAGTAGACGTATTAAAAGAATGTGATCACCCGGCAATTCCTCGTATTGTTGACTTTTTTGAAGAAAATGGTCGAGCCTATGCGGTTCGAGACTATGTTAAAGGTCGTTCATTAAAATCGATTGTTGAATCTCATGGCATTCAGGACGCTAGGAGTGTGCGCGAGTGGGGTATGCAATTGTGTTCTGTGCTTTCGTATTTGCATGCGCATTATCCGCCAATTGTGTATGGAGATCTTAAGCCGTCGCACGTTATGATTACGGACGATGGTTTGGTTCGTTTAATTGATTTTGGTGCCGCAACGCAACTGTATACGAATGGTGGTGTGCTTGATTTACGCAGCATAGAGCAGCCGGAAGTTAGATTTGCAACTCCTCGTTTTACGGCTCCAGAAGTGTTTGACGAAAATTCTGTTATTACTGCTTCGAGTGACGTGTATTCTCTTGGAATGACTTTGCGTTACGCTTTGTTCCCAAACGATTCTTACGAGGACGCTTTGAAATCTTCTTCATATCGCGAAAATCGTGAGTTATTTGATTCTTTGATTGCGGTTCTTGCAACTGCTACAGCTCTTGAGCCTTCGCAAAGGTATGAAGATTGCGGAGAAATGCTTATTGCTTTAGAAGATTGCTTTGAGGATGGGAGCCAATTTTCTGGCAGCAAAGGATATTATTCGAATAATCTAACTCGCAAACAACTGCGAGATAAAGCAGAGCGTAACAAGTGCGAGAAGCGTAAGAATCGCAATAAGTTTGATAAGCGCAGCAAGTTTGAGAAGCGCAGCAAGTGCGATAAACGCAATAAGCTAAGTAAAATTAACCAACGCTGTCAAAATAATTTGCGTAATAAAGATAGTTTGCGCAATCAATCGCTTGATCAAAATAGTTTATTAAATGGCAACGTTTTTGCTAGTAAAAAAAGCAGAATGGCGCTTTTACTAACAGTTGTTATTGCAACTGTATCGCTTCTGCTGTTTAGCTGCTTGGGTGCGTTTTACAGTAATGCGGCAATAAAACCAAGTAATAAAGTTTCGTACGAAGCGTCAAAAAGTAGTCGCATAAAATCAATGCGCAAAAGTAAGTCAGAGTACGATTCTTATATTCGTTTAGCAGAGCGCGAAAGTAGCGTAGAAGTTACTAAACGTTATATTTCTCGGGCAATGATTGTTCAAAACAGCATGCTTAAAAAAGGTTATGTTCGGGAATTTTCGTTGATGCCAATGCGCGTGTTACTAAAAGCTCAACTTGCGGATTATCAGTGGAGTGATAGTGAAGAACGCGGGTTTATGGGTTTGCTTAACAAATACGAGAAGCAATTGCGTAATAATCGTAAAGGTTGGTGCGAGATTTCTGGAGATATTGGTAAAGCATATTGGTACTATTTTGCAGGATTTTCCGGGAAAGTTTCGAGTGCAGAGCGTCTTTCGCGAATGAGAGTAGCTAAAGCGTGGTTTAACGAGGCATTAAAAAATTCTGATAATGCTGAAAATTCTGATGGTGAGCAAAATCTGCAAGATGAGCGAAAGTCGCAAGATGAGCAAAATTCTGATGGTGAGCAAAATTCCGAAGAGATTAATCAAAAAAGAGCATTTAACATTTATATTGCTATTTCAGAAGGATACTCACAGCTTGTTGACGTTACTCAAGACTCTAATAACGTTGAAACGTATAGTAAATACGCAAAACAGTTGACACAGCTAGTGAAAATGGCTCAGAAGGATAAATCGGATATTCTTCGCGTAGATACCGGCGAATTAATATTGCAATCTTTGCGCGGCTGGTTGAGAATGTTTCGCGAAGGTGGCTTTAGCAAGCAAGAAGCAAGTAAATTGTGCGACGAAGCGAATATTCTTCTCGAGAGCGCGCATGTTGCTAACGAAGAAGCTGAGCAAAGGCGTAAAACTGCGCTTGATAGTGTGAAACAAGTTAAGAATGAAATATCGGTAGTTTTTTCGGAAAAATAGGTAATCAAAATTCAACGATTTTACAAATGTGTCAACGAAAAAAGGGGGAATTATGGCACGTGTAATAAAAGAAAAAATATTGGGGAATGTAGTAAAATTTGCGCGCGTAAAAGCAGCATTTTTTAGTCTCGTATTATTTACAATTATTAAAATTTCTGCGCTAGTTAGCTTTGGAGTTGCGCTGTTTTTGCCTTCAATGAATATTCCCGCAATTGGCGGTTCTGCAATTGGTGGTTCTGTAGCGTACGCAAAAGATATTCCTTCTACGCCTTTAAGTCAGCCACAAGCTAATAGGCAGGAGCAAGCTAATAGACGGCTGCAAACTAATAAGCAAGCGCAAACTAGCGTGAATCAAGATTTGCATATAAAGCAAATTGCTATTTTGACTAATCAGCGTACAGTACGCACCCAAAACGAGTATGTTTTTACCAAGCAGCCAGTTTCGTTGCTAATAACCTTGGACGGCATGAGCTCAGCAAGAGCCAGAAATTTGCGAAAAGTTACGGTAACAGTTGGAAGGTATCAAGTTGTAAACGGTAATGCGGAATTAGCAAAAACTGAGGTAATTTCAGCATTGGTGAATTTTCAATATCGTCTTCGCCCAAGCGTTCTTGGGAAAGTGAAAATTTATTTGCAAAAAGAGGGCGTTTACGATTTGCATGACGTTTCAGTTAGTGCCGCTTCTGTAACAACGCGTCCAAAGAGAATATGGGGAGGAGGTGACGACGAGCAGAATTTTGCAAAAGAGACTAAATATTTTGCGAAGCAGACTAAGCATGTTGCTAAGCAGATTAAGCGTGTTGCAAAATATGCGGCTCACGCTGCGAAACAAGCGAAAATTTACGGCAAAAAAATGCGGTTAAACAAGCCAATACTAAGTGTTCCTTCCGCCGCGCACAGCATAGCCGGATACTCGCAGGATAATGCTGATACAGAAACACAGCGCTACATTGTTATTGACAGAACGCCTCCAGTGCTAAGCGTGAATTACGATAACAACTCGTCGTACGAAGGAAAATATTTTAGCGCAGGAAGATCCGCAAGAATTTTAATAAAAGATGATTCGTTCATTTTTTCCTACATGCTTCACGATCCTCAACAAATTGCCAGAATTTTTGCGGACAATAAGCAAGTGCTTAGCTTAACGGCTAAAAACCTTAAAAACGACGGAATACACCCAAACGTATGGTATGCGGACATTCCTTTTTCTAAAGACGCCGCATGGGATGCACAATACTTTGTGCAAGACTTATGCGGAAACGCAAGTAACACTCAGAATCATAACTTCGTTATTGATACGCATCCGCCAACTATTGCAATCTCAGGAGTTCAACAAGGCGGAGCGTACTCTCACGGCATTAACCCAAGCATAGTTATAAAAGATCGCTGGCTAAAACCAGAAAGCGTAAAATACAACTTGCGAAGAATCCGCAATGCGAAAGATTTGCGTTACTCAAAAGCAAGCATCAACAGTAACGTAGCAAGCGTTCAATATGCAGATTTTTATCACGGCAGCAAAGACAACGACGTGTACCAATTGCAGTGGAGCGCCAAAGATGCGGTTAATCACGAAATCGGCGGAACTTTACAATTCTCAATAAACAACAAAGGCTCAGACTTTAGTATTGACTCCGCCACTTCTAAAATGAACAATCAGCAGTTGCAGTACGCAAAAGACGTTCATATTGAAGAAGTAAATCCAAGCGGCCTCAACAAAACGCCAAAAATAAGCATTATGCAAGACGGCGTTGAGCGAGTATTGTCCAAAAAAGATTTTTCCGTAACAAAACGCGCAGATAGAGGATGGCAACGCTTTATATACACAATTTTCAAACGCAACTTTGCAGAAAACGCACATTACAAAGTTCTTATTAATTCTGTAGATAGAGCTGGAAACCAATCCTGCAACGAAAGCGGAGTAGACAGCAAAAACGGCATACTGCAATCTTCTCCCGCGTCCGTGCAATTTAGCGTGGACCATTTAGCCCCGATAGCAACAGTTTTCGATATGGAAAATAATACGATTTACCGCGCTAACAAAAAAGGAAAACTAGTTCGTATAGCTGCAAAAGATAATTCATCCTTAAAATCAGTAACTTTTAATATCGACGGCAAAACAAAGCACACCTGGACCGGGAAATCCGCGAATAAGCCAATACTATCCGTAAAAATGGAGCCGGATGGAATCGCCCATGACGTGCTTGTAGAAGCTTCAGACTACGCAGGAAACATAACAACCGTACAATACAACAAAGTAAAAGTTGTGCAAATCTCGCAAAAAACCATTAAAAGCAAGCCGAATAAAAAGCGTAATACATCTAAAAACAGCTCAAAAGGCAACAAAGACAACAAGAACGTTAAAAGCGATGAAAACGCTGAGAAGATTGAAAACAGCGAAAACGTAAACGAAGATGAAATTGCAAATTCTAAAGTGCGAAATTTAGATTCTGCAGCCTCAAATTCTTCAAACGCGCTGCCAAAAAAATCTTCAAACTTGCTGATAGTTCTTGCGTATATTGGCATTGCGGCAGTTGCGTTATTGTGCGTAGCGCTTGGAGTTGGAATATTTTACAACAAGCGCCTTTGCACTGCGAAAGATGATTAGCGCGGCAAGAGTTTAAGCGCATTGGAAAGTAAAAAGCCCACTGCGGTGGAATGAATGCAGTGGGCTTCGTGGAGCTAATGGTAA
>CAMYED010000029.1 GCA_947254595.1 uncultured Gardnerella sp.
GATAACGGATCATCGCTTAAGTTAGAAATAATCTAACACTATCCCCTAACATTAGCAACTTTGCTAATATAAATTGACATTTGTAGCTTTTAGACTACAATTACGTAAATGGAAATTATATCAAGTAATTTATTTGACACCTGGCTTAAAAAACTTAAGGACAAACACGCGCAAAAGCGAATTTTATACGCAATTGCAAAATGTGAGGCACATGGACAAATGATTGGCGATATAAAATCCGTTGGTAATAAAGTAAGCGAAATGCGTTTTCATTTTGGAGCAGGATATCGTATTTATTACACACAAATCGGATCACTTACAGTTTTTCTTTTAGCAGGCGGAGACAAATCAAGTCAATCTAGGGACATACATACAGCTCATAAATTGGCACAACAATTACACGAGGAACAATAAGATGGACAAGGTTACTTTTTCAACGTTTGACGCAAGTAAATACTTAGACACACAGGAAGCAATTGATGAATATCTTGCTATTGCACTAGAAGATGGAGATACTAAAACAGTCCAACTTGTTCTAAGAGATATAGCAAAAGCTCACGGAATGAGCAAACTAGCTCAAGAAACGAAACTTAATCGCGAATCACTGTACAAATCACTTTCTAAAGAAGGAAACCCATCATTTTCAACAATCTCGAAAATCTTAAAAGCACTCGGATTACATATGACACTTGCAGTTAATAAATAATAATATTCTAATTAAATTCGCAATTCCCCAGCTATTAGATGCACAAAGAGCCAATCAATCGCTTGATTGGCTCTTCGCGAACCAGACACAGCCTGGCTTCACCACAATCCTATTTTACAAAAGAAACTAATATTGGTCAACAAAAAATAGGCAAACTGTACACAGTACACAACACCATTGCACAAATATAAACTGCACAACGTCCACACATAAAAGTGCCCCGGATCAGAATCGAACTGACGACACCCACTTTAGGAGAGTGGTGCTCTATCCACTGAGCTACCGAGGCAACAAATGGCAATTATACACTATGGCGTGATTTGCACAATTGCGCAAGCAAAATTAGACTACGCAAATGCTAGAAACGACATTTCCTATACGCGCATGTAAAGAAAAAGTCGGAAAATCGCCACAAAAACGACAAAAACTTTACAGTTGCGTAAAGAAAAAATCGTTTGCGCACTAAGCCTCAAGATTAGACTGCGTGCCGGCCGTCGCCGCAGTAGCTGACTGCTCCGCCTGAGCCGCGTCCAACTTGGCGCGAACAGTAGCAAGCAAGCCCTGCGCACGCTTTGCCAACGCCTCGCCAATCTCCCACTGACGCATTGACTGATCCAGCGTCAAACCGCCAGCTTCCAGCGCCTGAACCGCCTGAACAAGCTTTTCGCGAGCCTCTTCGTACGGCATCGCCTCAATCGCAGCGCGCTCTTCTTTCGTAAGAGTGCTTGCAAATTCTGCACTTTCGGCACTATTCGCACTTTCTGAGTTCTTATTTTCTTTCTCGCTCATATCTAACCTTTCGTTGCATAAATTAAATTTTACTAAATTAAAAATCTACTTATTTGATTTTAGGCAGCAGGATTTACGACGGCAGACTTTGTACCAGCTGACTTTACGCAAGTTACCTTACCAAGAACAACGCCGCTTTTAAGCGTAACTGTCATATCGTCTCCAACTTTCGCGCGCGAAGCATCGTCAAGCACTCGCCCACCGCTAAGCTGCACTACAGCATACCCGCGATTCAAAGTCGACTGCGGACTTAACGCAGTCAAGCTCGCGTGAGCCTTCTCAACCGTTAAACTCGCGTCGTCAAGCAAACGCACCAAACCGTGGCGCATTCGCTCAATAGCCTGCTCAACCAAGCGCTCGTGCGGCTCAAGCATAGTGCTCGGGCGCGTAAGGCTCGGGCGGTTCGCGTAACCCTCAACGAGACGAATCTCATTGTCAACGCGCGCAGAAATTCGCATGCGCATAGTTTGCAGCGCGTTATCAATAAGCTGCCACTGCTCGCGCACGTCCGGAACAACGCGCTTCGCAGCATCCGTAGGAGTCGAAGCGCGCATGTCTGCAGCCAAATCGATAAGCGTCCAATCGTCCTCATGGCCGATTGCAGACACAATCGGCGTTACGCACGCAGCCGTAGCGCGAACCACGCCTTCGTCCGAAAAGCCAATCAAATCCTCAAAGCTACCGCCGCCGCGAGCAACGATAATAACGTCAACCTCCGGGTCCGCGTCGAGCTGCTTAATTGCGGCAATAACGTCCGCCGGGCACTGCACGCCTTGCACGTGCGCGTGAACAACCTTGAAGCGCGTAACAGGCCAGCGCAAATTCACGTTCGTAATAACATCACCTTCAGCGCGCGCTTGAGGAGCACACACGAGGCCGATGCACTTAGGAAACTCAGGCAGCGGAACCTTATTTTCAGCGTCAAACAGGCCTTCGCCCTTAAGTTTTTTGCGCAACTCGTCAATTTGCGCTTTTAAGTCGCCGGCACCGACGCGCCTGATTTCGTCCGCGACGAAGCTTAAACGCGTGGCTTTTACCCAAATATCCGCTTTGCCGTGAACGACTACGCGGTCGCCCTGGCGAAGTTCGCGCGCCTGCTGCACGAAATTGCTGAAGCCCATTATGGAAATCGAGACTTCTTCGTTGCTGTCACGAAGAGTGATATAGCCGGAAGACGCGCGGCGCATGTTGATTTCGACGATTTGGCCCTCGATCCACGCCGCAGGCCAGCGTTCGACGGCACTGTGAAACTTTTGGCTTAAGACGGCTACAGGCCACGGGTTTTCGGCGGTTGTGTCGGCGGCTTTTAGCGGGAGCGGACGCGGCTGCTGCTGTTGCGGTTGTTGCAGTTGTTGCGTCTGTTGCGTCTGCTGCGTCTGCTGCGGCGGATTTTGCGAAACATCATCCTGGAATAATTGTGGCATCATATTTGGCGAGGTCATAATTCAAGATTGACTGTTAAGAGGGACAAACGATGAAGTCGGCGCGTGTGGTGATTGGATACGAAAAAACCCAAGCGCGAAGCTTGGGTTTTGTCTGTGCCCCCTCAGGGATTCGAACCCTGGACACGCTGATTAAGAGTCAGCTGCTCTAACCAACTGAGCTAAAGGGGCGTTGGTTATTCCGGCTCGTTTCCGCGAACCGAGTAACTACTATACTCAGAATCTAGTCGAGCGCAAGCCGGCGTGTCGCATTGATTCGCTTTTCGCTTAAGCGTAGCGCGAAAAGCGACCCAATGCGGTAGCGCTTGCTCAATGTTGAAAGCCCAGTGGGCTTTCAACGCAAGCGCGCAAACGATTACGCTTTCTTTACTCCTAAGAAAGCGTAATCTGACGAGTAAAACAGCTACAAAACCCGGAAAATCACCCGGCAAATGTAGTCAAAAACAGACAACAGAGACACGCGCGCAGATTAGTTACTGCGTTATGGTCTCTTGATTGAGTTTTTCAGACACGCGCGCAGTTAGCATACTGCACCAGTGTCTCAAAACAAGCAAAATGAGACACTCACGCAGAAACCGTACTGCACCAGTGTCCGAAGAATGGCCAGCGCGCTAAATCGCAGCGCTCAAGCAGGTCGGAGCGCTACTTACGCAGCGCATCGCGCGAAACAAGCAATAAATGTTTGCCGCGAATATCCGTGCGCCTATTGCGTTTAGATATAGCAGCAGAAAGCATCATAGAAAGTATCATTGCAGAAAAAATCATTGCTATTACAAAAAGCGTCATCCAAAGCGGCCACTGCACGCGATCTTCCGGCGGTTTCACAGGGTCCGGCAACACGCGGTACCCAGTTATAAGCAACCGGTGCGAATTTACGCCATACGGGGTGCAGGTAAGCAGAGTCGCCAAATCGCGGCCCTTCTCCCTCTGCAGAAGGCTAATATCGTGCGGATCTACAACGCTGATTCGAAAAACTTTATAACGTAGAATTTCACCCTGCACGTCAAAGTAGAAAAAATCGCCATTCTTAAGATTTACAAGATCGTCGAACATAGTCGCATCAGCAAGCCCCGTGTGCGCAGTAACAACAGAATGACGATTCTTACCGCCAACCGGCAAATCGGTACCATACAAGTGGCCAGCACCATGCGCTAAAACATCCTGCGTACTACCGTGATAAATCGGCAACTTTACGCCAATTTTTGGAATTCTTACAATACCCATAACGCCCATCGGCTGGTTAAGAACTTTCAAATACTTCTTATACGAAGGTTTAGAAGTTACATTTTCCTGATTTTCTTCGCTATACGGGTCGCTAGTAAGCATATTTTTACGATGTTTGTTGTAAAGCCTTGCCGCACGCAAATGCGCACGACGAACGTCGCCCGCCTGATCGTGATTATATTTGTCGTAGGCTGTAGAGATTTCTTTCGACACGCGGTTATTCCACAACGTTGAAATAACTGGGTAGCTGAAGCATAAAATACCGGCCAACACGAATGCGATTGGTTCTAAAATGGTACGAAGCTTGGATTTTGGTTTTTGGACAGAATTTTTTACGGAATTATTTTCAGTTTGCGTTTTATTTGTTTGCTTTTTATTTGGCGCGATTTTATTGAAGATTATTTTGCTGAAGAAAGCATACGCTTTAGCAACAGAATCATTCAATTTCACGCTTCCTCTTTTCGTGTGTTTATATTTGATTTACGATTTGTTTATTTTGCGCGCGCGAAAACTCGTCTAAAGCGCACAAATATAGAGCCGGAAGCAACAAGTCGCAACCGGCTCCAATATCAATTACATGAGAGCAGCTACATGAGAGCAGCTACACGAAAGCAGAACATTCACACATCAGTAACTGCTATTTATTCAGCCGTCGCCAGCTAAAATCATGCAGACTGACGTTCTTCTTCCTTCTTGCGATTGCGCAAGAATATGAACATGCCAATAGCAACCAAGCACATACCAGCCAATGCGAAGATAATCACGCCATAAGCACCGGTCTTTGGAAGCTTGAACCACGAACCATTGTCCTTGGTTGGCACGTTCGCAATGTCAATAGTCTTAGTTTCAGCAGCATTAACAAGAACTTCATGTACTTGCTGATCACGCTCATACTGAGCTGGAGCTTCAGTTTCAACAAGATAGAACTTATTTGTATCGCCTTCTGCCTTAACTTTAACTGCATTATCGAAGGCACCATTAGCATTAGTGGTAAGTTCGCCCACTTTTGAAGCACTATTGCATTCATTTGCATTGGTATTAGCAGCGCAATTATCAGCATCACTCTTTACAGCAAACAGCTTGAACTTTGCATCTTGTACTTTTTTCGCCTTAGTAGAATCAGTACCATCGTACTTATTTACCTGCAAGTAGCCAAACTTATTTTCGACTTTAGAACTTGTGTCATCTGGAACTTCAGGATTAGGATCTTTTTTCTCTTTACTTTTACCAGGAGTAAAACCAGACTTGTTAATTAAAGTAGTGACATCAGTTTTATTATCACCGCGATTGTCATTAATCTTAAATGCAAGTTTAACTTCTACCTTTGCGCTAGTATCACCTTTAGCTTTATTAGCAATTTGCTCCAAACCTTCATCTTTGAATGAAACTTTTATACGCTTTGCAACAACAGCGCTATTTTCATTTTTAACATCTTCATTTTTTACTTCGTATTTAGAAGCATCAATTGTATCTGTACCAATCTTTACTGTTTGAACAACATTTTCATAAGATTGGAACGCGTCAACTGGAGCATCATCGAATACGTTGTAACCAATCAAATCAGCTTTTGTCCATTCTGCACGCTCAGTATCAGATACAGATAGTACATCTGCACTAATTTTGTAGGTCATAGTGTCGCCAGTACCAACGAATGTAGTGCCCTCGTTCGCAGTATCAGTTATAAGTTCCTTCTTAATCTTGTTTGCAAGGCTCTGGTTCTTTGGTTCTACTGTTACGTTGTAGTCATACTTAATTGGTTGACCTGCAGCATGAGTGATTTCTGGAATCGTCATGTAGAATGGAGTAACGTCATTAGCATGCTTTGGAGCAGCCTTAGTTTCTTCAACCTTGTACAGACCTATTTCAAGGTCAGAGAATTTTGTTTCACCATTATCGCCAGTCTTCTGAGGATCCTTAGCATCACCCAAAACTACACTAGGATCATTTGGATTTTTATTGAGTTCATTAACTTTCTTAGCTAAAGTTTCCCAATCTGCATATTTTGTGAGATTTAATTCATTACCATCAGTTGTTAATTTTTTGACTTTGGTAATCTTAAATTCAGCATCCTTAAGAGGCGTAGACTTATCTTCATTGCCTTTATCCTCGTACTTCTTAATGGTGATGGAACCTTTTTGTTGCGCACATGCAGTATTCCAAGGTGCGCCAGAATTACATGCATTATCAGCAAATGCTACGTTACCAGCCACCACGGCGCCAGCAACGCACAGCGTGCCAGCCATTGCAAGCGAGGCGAATGCTGCCACGCATTGTTTAGTGAATTTATTCACTTTCTTCTCCTTTATATCGGTGCCCTTATGGGCAGGGTTTGAGGAAAATACGCTTATTTTTTATTGTTTATTGTTTATTGTTTTATTTTGTGTTGCACGTCACATTGCGCATAGCATTGCACATAGCATTGCGCAACAAGTTTTAGCGAGAATCGCAACGCAAGATTGCAAGTCAGTTGCGTCTTGCGACTAGCCGACCAGCAGGATTGCGTGCAAATTTTTTCATCAGCATCGCCACCTTTCGCTACGTCGCCTTAAAGCGCGAAGCTTTTTGGCAGTTTTGCAGATAAAATCTTTAATTTGCACATTGCGCATCAACGCCTCAAGCAACGCGAGCCCCAACTTTGTTTGCTCAAGGAAGAACCAAGCCAACATCACGCCCGTACCAATCACAGCAATTACGCTAATAAGAACATTCCAGTTCACTCCGCCTGTTTTTGGCAGGGTGAATTTGTCTACCACAGTTACCGGGAAAGCTTTGGTAGTCCAGTCAATGCCATTCTTGCCGGTAAACTTCATAGCACTAGCAAAGTCATTATTAGTAACGGTAATCTTGCCGTTCTTAATAGCATTCTTATACTTACCCAAATCATCAAGCTTCAAAGCAAGCACAACGCAATAGTATTTTCCGGACTTCGTAGGCGCTTTGATGCTGGTGATAGTTCCGCTAGCACGCTCCATAGTTCCGCCAGTGCTATCGAACAAAAGATACTTACCTTCAGGATTGCAGCCATCACCTTTCTTGCCACTCTTACGGCAAGTTTCCTGCTGCGTAAAGTCCGCATGATCCCACGACTTCTGCCAATTAAGCTTGAAGAACAGACTATCTAGATTCTCACTCCAGATATGAGTTGTACTCTTTTTAGCTTCATCACTGTCATCTCTACACAAAGCTCTAAGCGTAATGCCTTCAGGCTTGGCTGTGGACCACGAGTCAATGCCCATATCCTTCAGCAAGCCAACGCCTTTCATAACAGTAATGCCATTCTTGCTGTCTACAGGCCCAGTAAATTTGCCATTTTCATACTGCTTGTAAACGTTAAGATGCAAATCGCCGTCGTCAACAGGCAATCTAGTAACATTCACCTTCGCATACACAGGGTGACTGTAGTTAATCGAATCCTCCTGATCCGTGGAGCTGCCGTCCGGGTAGTGAACAACAACCTCAGCCCAATACTCGCCATCATCCTGCCACTTATCAGGCCGGAACGTTACCTTACCATATTCGCGAGTTGAGTTAGGATTCTTGTCTTTAGCGCTATTTTTCCCATCATCCTTGTTATCTTCACCGTCTTCAAAATTCGCCCACGGGTAAGTTTGCGCTTTAGAGTTATCTTTATCCGCACTCTTAATAAATCGCTTAATAGTAAACCACGTGCCTTTAGGCAAAGGAACATTATCTTCAACTCCGCCCAAATCATCTTCTGGAACGCCATTAGCAGTTACTTGCTTTCCGCCAACTGTAATATGCGCATAACTTCTTGGCGTAGAAGAACTGTTATCAGTCTGATTCTTGAAATCACCGGCTTGAACAGTTGGAATTTTCACGTAAGTCGGATTGTACCTTTGGCTGTCTTTAAGCTTGACGCTAAACTTAAAAGTATTATCCACCCATTGCGCAGTTCGCTTAGAGCCGCTATTATAATTCGCTCCAAAATCGAACAATTTGCTATGATTTTTCGTATTCTTTGCTTCAGAATCAAACTTTTTTAACCAATCAGATCCTTCATGGAACGCATACACTTTGCACTCAAAATTGCCGCTTTTCTTAGGCTTTCCGTCAAGTACCGCGCGCGAACGCTCCAAAGTGTGCACATTGTACGAATCGCTAATAAGATAGTTGTAAATAAACGGCTCAGCATTGCACTTTCCGTTCCGCTTACACTCTCTTTCCTGACTCTCGCTAGCATGATCCCACGAGTGATAATCCGTAAAACCTATCCCGTTTATTATTCCAGAAGACTTCTGCCTTCCATCAGGCGGAGTAAGTACAGTAAAGTTGTTGTTATTCTTCTCTTCGTGACACACAGCGCGAAACTTAATTTTCCCAATGCCATTCCACGACCACGAGTCAAGTACTATCTTTTTATCCGCGTCAATTTTACGTATATTTTTATAGTCATTTTCGCTATAGCTGCGATACATTTTATGGTCAGTATCGCTACTATTTGAATCATGCATACCCTTGCCTTCATGAAGGTCAAGGTGTAAATCGTTTGCTATCGGATCATGCCTAGTAACTTTAACTGGAGCATACACAACGCTTTTTTGCTTATCTTCCTTAGTTTTTCCACCATTGCAAACATTGCCTGCGTTCAAGTCTTCAGAAGTAGATCCATCTGGATACCTTACAATAACAGGAGTGTTATAAGGATTTGCACGCGGGTGAATAACTTTGCTTGGAGTAAAATGCACGATGCCATCTTTTTCATGATTTTTACTAATATCCGACCAAGACAGCGTTTCATCGCCTATTGGCTCATTTGTGCCAAAATAGTACGTATTCCTTTTCGGCTTATTATTACGCGCCAACTCAAACTTTGTGTCTTTCGGGAAGTAATTTTTACCGTACTTCGCAATAGTATTACTAACTAAAACACTATTCGGATTGCACGCTTTAACCTCGTTAAAAGGCTTCTCACTATCCTTGCCATTGTTGCGAATCTCATTAAAATCTGCTTCCGTTTGATTGTATTTAGGACTATACATAGAGGCTTGAGGAAGCACGCGAATTGTGAGAGGGTGACTTCGCACAATTCGATTATTACCGTAATCAAGATTGAACGATCCAGGCGCTGGATACTTGATTTCTATAGGAAACGTAAGCAGACCATCGTCTTGTCCGCGCGTTTTTCTTTTCCAATCCGTAGGCAGAGGATTATATGTTACTTTACCTCTGTGCGGATCTATTTTGACGCAACCCTTATCCTTACTAATATTGCAACCACTAGAAGTGCCATTATCTTCACGAACGCCACTAGGCAATTTTCCATTAAACCTGTATTCTATGTGTTTT
The DNA here is from genome assembly GCA_947254595.1 of uncultured Gardnerella sp. Lineage (GTDB taxonomy): Bacteria > Actinomycetota > Actinomycetes > Actinomycetales > Bifidobacteriaceae > Bifidobacterium. Next base: position 9,469 of record CAMYED010000029.1, read on the forward strand.
CCGTCAATTTTTACAGGCAAATCTGTTGTTGTAAGGTTTTCAGTATCTTGGCTAAATGTATCTAAAATTCCACCCTTTTGTTTAGAATCTCCAAACCAATTAGTGTTCCAGTTTCCCCTACTACCCCAATCAATTATTTTTGAAAAAGGTTTAACGTTTATAGTGTTCCCATACGTAGTAATCGGAACATTATCAGTCCAACCGTAATCAGTTGCAGTACTGTTTCCTGGCTTTGAAAAATCTTTAAGCATATTGCGCCTATATACAGGGTACTTAATCTGATCTGTGTCATTAGGGTGCATGGAGTATCTATAAGTGAGATTATCTGGTATGCCGTCTCCATCGCTATCGAATGGACCAATAATCATAAACTTATTTTTACGACTATTGCCAGCGCCCTTGCTTCGATCTCTTTCACTTGTAAACCCTGCAACTATAGGCATGTTATAAAGATCATCTACAGAATGATTATTATCAAACCTTGCTGTAATTTTCCAGTGATATTCAGGAGAAATTGCAAAACCTTTCCTATAGTCAATGTTTATTTTATCGAAAAAACCTACTCCAAACTTTCCTTCATTCTTCCACGCGTAAAGTTCTTTTACTGAATACTTTGTTGGTACACCATTTTTCATGTAGCTTATATGCGACATTTGGCCAGCGCCAACGCCTAAATCTCCACTTGCTGGACCAACACTATTATTCCAAGGACCGTCACATGTAGAATTAAAATCACAAGAATTAGCATTATTATAAATATTGAAATAGCCTTCATGCGCGCGTTGAAGATGAGTTCTGAGCATACGATCTCTGTCGAAATAATACTTAATTCGCTCCACGGTTATAGAAGACTTATCAAGACCATTTGGAAGAAATGCATACAATGTTGGATCTGTTCCAAAAGGACGGTTTATTCCGGAATCATCAGCAAAATTTTTTCCGTAACTAGATCCTAATTGCCTTTTGTCATAGCCTTTAGGATTAAAAGTAATATCCCAGGTTATTGACTTATTATCTTGGGAAACTTGCGGATTAATATATACGTCTCGCTCGGCAGTTGTTGCATCATTCGATGCCTTGCTGATTGGTCTTCCATTGTTATCTTCGGTTGTAGCAGCGAGATAACCGTAGCCGCCGTATCGCCAGTAAATATCGTATGCGTTAGCTTTTTCGGTTGGAAGCATAATAAAAGTTGCGAAAAGCGTAGCGACGGCAATTAGAAGCGCGAGTAGAACGCGACGGAAGCTGAGTGAAGGACGGGAAGTGAGTGAAGGACGGGATGTGAGTGAAGGACGGGATGTGAGTGAAGGACGGGATGAGTCGGAAGAATGTAAGGTGCTGGAAGATACGGAAGCGCAAGAAGGATATGAAGTGCTGGAAGAAGGACGTAAAGTTCTGGAAGAACGAGAGGTGCAGTAAGTACGAACTGCGCGTGATACGAATCCACGGAACTTTGCTGGCAGCATACTCCTCACTTTCTAATTCAATAACCGCCGAAAGCCCGATTTTTTGCGCAATTAACCCTTTCGAGTAATTTCATTGAGCAAAATCCAAGTCAATTACGGCTCCGCCACACTTCAAATCAAGCCAGCCGGAAAATATTTAATCGCAAATCTAGTTCAAAAACGTAAGTCACTAGATTCACGTAATTCCGGATAGCATAATCAACCGCAGATAGGAGTATACATACCCATACCCCCTATATACAAGTAAATTACAAAATTTTTTGCAGCAATACCCTACCCGCGTAAATTATCTCATTTAATTTTCCACGGATTTTCTACTGACTTTCCGCGGATTTTCATAGATTTTCATAGATTTTCGAATTATTTTTCAAATGATTTTCAAATAAAAAAAATGTGCAAAAGAAGAAACTTACGGCGTGTGCGGCGTGTCGAAAGCACTATATGTCGTTATAACGTATACACATCTTTACTACATGTAGTACTAATTGCGAACTTGCGTAAAATAACGCAACAAAATAAGTACAAAAAGAAAGCAGCGCAAAAAGAAAGCAAGTGCAAACTGAGCGAAGAAGTGCAAGAAAAGTAAGTGGGCCTAATGGGATTCGAACCCACGACCTTCTGCTCCGGAGGCAGACGCTCTATCCACTGAGCTACAGGCCCTTAACTCGTGAAAGTATACACGCTAGTGGGGATGCGCTCCGACGTGCTTGAGCGCAGCACAGCGCGCGCGAAAGCAACTCGGAGCGCCGAGCTTGCTCAAGTTGAAAGCACAGTGTGCTTTCAACGCAAGCGAGGTCTGCCTTCGTTAATAAAGACGAAGGCAGGGCAGAGTCGTGTGGTAGTTCATTGGGATTGTGGTTGTGATTGGTGTGCGCTGACGACCTGCCTGAGCGCTTATAACGCGAGCGTTCTCCCCCGCATTTGGAGCAAAAACTCACGCACGCGCCGCCATCACGCACCGCCAAGGAAGGCGAAAGTACCGAAGTAAAGCGCCGACGCCACCGAAACCAGCGGCACAATCAGGCAAACAACCAAAATCCACCAATCGCACGCATGCACACTGCTCACGCGAGCGTGCGAACGCGCACCAACTCCCCCAAAACCGCGCGCTTCCATAGCCGTGGCGAGCGTCGTCGAACGTCGAATCGAAAGCACAAGCAGCGCAAACGACTGCGGGAAGAACGCCCTCACGCGATGCTCATCGCCAAGCCCGCGCGAACGCCTCGACGCCGTCAGCGCCGCCCAATCATCCTGCAGCACGCCAAAAAGCCTAATTCCCGCCAAACCGCCATACACGAATCGATCCGGCAAATGCATCACCTGGCTAAAAGCATCCGCCAAATCGGTTGCGTCCATGCCAATCACCATCACAATCGACGGAATACCAATCGCCAAAATCCTAAGCGAAGTTGCAACGGCCAGCATCGCCGATCGGTCCGTAGCATGCATAAGCCACCACTGGAACCAAGTATTTCCGCCACTTTTGCCGTATAGCAGCACCGTGAGCGCGGAAGTCGGCGCGCCCACCCACACAGGCCACGAAAGGCGAATCACACGCCACGGAGTAAGTTTGATGCACGCGAAAATCGCAAATTCCAGCACCAGCGCCACCGAAGCCGACACGCAATCAAGCGTAAAAATCAGCGGAATCGAAGCCGCGAACGCTCCAAAAATACGAAATACCGGATTCATCGACGCAATAAGCGGCGATCTGCTGGAAAGTTTCGGCTTTTCGCTGCGATTGTTGACGGTACTCACTTTGATTCGCGAAATGTCGGTTGCGCCGGTGGTGGCGGAAAGAGCTTCGGAAGATTCGGCAGATTCTGCACTTTCGGCAAATACTGCACTTTCGGCAGATTCTGCGCTCGCTTCAGTCTCTTCAGCTTCAGCACCTTCAGTTTTCGCATCCGGCACAAGCTCCACCAAGCGCGCGCCCAACGCCTCAACCAGCTCACGATCATGCGTCACCACAATAATGCTCACGCCCTCGCTACGAAGGCTTGCAATCAAGCGAATAATTTGCAGCCAAGTTTTGCGATCCTGACCAAAAGTAGGTTCGTCCAAAATCAGCACGCGCGGAGCCGCAGCAAGCGACGCAGCCACAGTCAATCTACGCTTTTCGCCGCCAGAAAGCGTGTACGGATTCGCCTTCGCATAGCGCGCCAAACGGAATCGCTTCAACAGCTCCTGAGCCTTCTCGCGCGCCTCATCCTCTGGCACACCCGTGCGAAGCGGGCCCAGCATAACCTCGTCCAGCACCGAACCACACGCGAACTGATGCTCCGGATTTTGGAAAACATACGAAATTCGCTTCGCCAAATCCGGCGACTTCCACTTCATTGGATTCGCGCCATTCGCGCCTTTAGCAAGAGCATCGCTCGCCACAACCTCGCCACTTACAGCCGGCAAAAGACCCGCCAAAGTGAGCGAAAGCGTTGATTTTCCAGTGCCGTTCGCGCCGACCAAAGCCGTAATCTGCCCGGCTCTAAACTCAATATTTATGTGACGCGCAATCGGCTCGCTGCTATGGCTGATTGCGAGATCCTTCGTAGAAAGCAGAACTTCTCCGCAGCCTTCTGCTGGATTGCAGTTTGAGGAAGATTTTGAAGAAGATTTACTTTCGGAAGATTTACTTACGAAAGATTCATTTGCAGAAGATTTTACGTTTTTCTTGTAGCGCTCCGGAAGCCAAATACCCAGATCTTCAAAGTCCAAATCGGTGCGATTAAACACCTCGTCCGGCGTGCCATCCGCCACAATCACCGTGCGAGATGAAGCCGCGCGCGCAATATCGTCGTCGTGAACGGTTTCGTCGTGAACGGTTTCAGTAGAAGTCTCACGTTGAGCAGTCTCATCGCGAGAAGTTTCATCATTCTCAAGCCCAAGCACAACCACGCGATCAATCATGTCAATCCACGGCTCAGCATGATGCTCAACAAGCACCATCGTGGCATGCGTCGAATCCAAAACCGCTCGAACAGCGCCCACAATCTGCTGCGTGCCGTCCGGATCCAAATTCGCAGTTGGCTCGTCCAAAAGCAGCACACTCGGCTGCATCGCAAGAGCGCCCGCAAGAGCCAAACGCTGCATCTGACCGCCGCTTAGATGCGAAGTTGAACGATGCAACTGCAAGCCATCCAACCCAACTTCTTTAAGACTTTCGCGCACACGATCCCAAATCTCTTCGCGCGGAACGTTCATATTTTCCGGACCGAACGCAACGTTATCGCCCAAACGCTGGAAAATCGCCTGCGCATCCGGATCTTGCAAAACAAGCCCAACCTTGCCTCGCGCGCTGCGAACCGGCACGCCGTCAACCAAAACGCAACCCTCGCTCACGCCACCATCGGCAT
>CAMYED010000030.1 GCA_947254595.1 uncultured Gardnerella sp.
GCGGCTACTTGGCTGTTTACTCTTTTGTTGGCTGGCGGGCTTACTAAAGCGGCTTGCTAAAGCGGCTTCTGCTTCGGCGGCTTTGCTAAAGCGGCTTTGCTAAAGCATCTTGCTTCGGCTGGTTTGCTCTGGCGGTTCTGCTTCGCAAATCTGCCGGCCGACTTTTGGGGACTGATTTTCAGTCCCCGTTTTTTTTTTGCTGTTTACCCCTATATCCTAAAAACATAGAACTTTTTATTCTGTATTAATGAAAAATGCCGGGAGAAGCACTCTCGGCATTTTTAGTCTATAACGCGGCGGCATTCCCTTTACATGTACGTACAGCAACTAACGCTTTTTGACGCGATTCCGTTAGTTTCTGTACACGCGTGTATAGCGAATGTTGTTTCTACGGTCTTGCGCGTTAGTTTCTGTACGCGCGTGTAAAGCCGCTGCCGTTCTTCCGCTGTCTTCCAGCATTTTCGTTACGTGTGACTAAAGCAAATGACACCTCTTAGGTATTCGCGCGCTACGCTTTAAGCGCTTCGGAAGGTCGTCACGTATGTAACGCATTTATTGTTTATTTTTATTGTTTATTGATCATTTTGCTGAAGTTCGTCAATATTGAAAGAATCTTTTTTGCGCGTTAAGCCATCGCACCAATAGGAAATTGTGTCAAATGGTAAACCAAGAAATCCCTCAACGTTAAGCGGCGACGCTTGCGCGTGTGTGGAATCTATAATATTGCCCAAGCTATTACCTACCATTTGCCGCAATAAAATAGGTTGCTCAAAATCAACAATTACAGGTTCGCAAGTGCGCCAATTACGTGCACTGAGCTGCATCATTAAAGATCTTTGCCTATTGCTATCAATAATCCCTAGTCTGGCAGCGCGCGTAATCATTGATGCAATTGACACGCCCCATTGTGTTTTCAAATGAACAAAATCCATAAGATTCATATTAGAAGAAAACATTTCCTGAGAGTCAGATTCAGGAATTAAGAATGCTGCTGCAAAATAGTTTGCTTCATCTTCTTGGATTCGTGGCGAAACATTGCGACGGTATTTTTGTAAAATAAGATGTCCAGCTTCGTGCGCTATTGTAAATCGTTGGCGGTCTCCTGAACTATTTTGTTTTGAATATGCGATAGTTGGTACGGCATTAAATTCAGGATTGCAAACGCCGTCAACTCTATTAAAATCGTCATGAACGTTCGAAAGTGGAGCAACGCATATTCCACCGCGTTCAAACGCTCGCAAAACGTTAGGAATAGTCCCACGGTCGGAAAGATTAAGAGCCGCTCTAGTTTTTTGCGCAATACTCTCTATTTCTGCGTGAGTTGGATTGGTGTGCGGCGCAAGTTTACTGATCCAATCTGAATTTGGGAATGTGTTTGACATTCGCGACAAACGTTCAATTGTTGCTGCAAGAAGTGAGTATTCAACACTAATTTGACGTTTACGAATTGCAGAAAATCGTTGAGGCGCGCGGAAAGTTAGTTGTTGCTCTGTAAGTATTTTGTCTTGCAGCATAAAAAAGGATATAGGAAGGTTGCATGCAGACGCTAGCAATTGCGCTAGCTCGTACGTAAAAACTTTACTTCCGCATTTTACAGAGCTGATTGTTGTTCTACTTACACCTGTTCTAGCTGCAAGTTCACTGCATGACCAACCTAAAAAATCGCATGCGACTTGTATTTTAGACTCGTAAAATTCACTCATTGTTGCTTTATTTTCTATGCTGCTGTTGCTTAAGGTTGCTGTTGCTTAAGGTTGCTGTGTTGCTTAAGGTTGTTGTTACTTAAGGTTGCTGTGTTGCTTTGGCTGTTGCGCTCGGTAATAATAGTATTCATTTTAGGCATGAAAAGTTCATTTTCTTCGCTTGCCGCAATGAATTTTGCTTCCCTGTATAAGCTATCGTCAATTCCAAGCTGAATCATCATATCAGCTGGAGCATTAACTCCTTTATTTCCTGTTCCAATAGGATGGTATGCAGCGCAAGAAAAACCGTTACCTGCGAAACTCCAAGCTATAACAAAAAATAGATTGCTTACACCTTTACCAAATATATCTTTTTGATTGTAAATTGAAGGCTGTAACCAATCGTTTATTCTTGCAATGTTATGGCCAGCTTTAGGCAGTCCATTACCAAAATCCGTCTTTTTTAGAAAACGCACAAGAGTTCCTGTTTTCTTATGAACTAAATGAAGTCGATCTACGTGATTATCTAATGTCCAGTCAGAAAAAGGATGTTTTTCGAAATATTCACGTGTAAGCGTTCGAATAGTGGAGGACATGTCTTTTTTATATTTTATTGGGTTTATTCCCATGCTTGCGAAACCTTTTTGCATAAGATTGTGTGCAAAAGGAAGTGCAGTATTTGGAATTGAGTTAAACTGCAGAAGAAGTTCTTTAACTTGTTCAAGAGCTGGTGAGGTGTCCATATTGTATCTCCCTATGCAATAGTTTAATCAAAGTTGTGCAGTTTACAATTTTTGATTTACTTTACGATTTATGATTTAGTTTACAATTTATGTATTAATGTTACACCTATTTTTGTTTGTAGAAAAGTAAGTAGGGCATTCGGCAGGTTGCGCGCGTTAGTTTCGTTACGTGCGTGTAAAGGGAATAACGTTTCTACGTCTGCTCGCGTTATTTTCTGTACACGCGTGTAAAGCGAATAACGCTTCTACGGTTGCGCGCGCTACGCTTTAAGCGCGAAAGCAGGTCGTCACGATATTGGTGTAGAATGGCAAAGTTATGTTCGGTTTTGAAGCTGCAAGCAGCGAAAGTTTGCGAAAGCAACTAACTGAAGTTTGCGAAAGCAGCAAAATCCGCACATATTTGCAAACACACTCCTGCTGTGGAAGGGCCACAGCCGATAGTCCGAAGGAGGTGGGTGATGTCTGCACATAAGTATGAACTGATGTTCATTGCAAATCCTGAGCTGGATGAGCACGGTCTTAAGAAGTTGACCGAGCAGTATCTTGAGCTTGTCACCAACGAGGGCGGTTCCGTTGACGGTACCGACTACTGGGGTCGCCGCAAGTTTGCCTACGAAATTGAAGGCAAAAATGAAGGTAACTACGTTGTGGTGAACTACACTGCCGAGCCAGCCGTAAGCGACGAACTTGACCGTGTTTTGAACCTTAACGAATCTGTAATCCGCACGAAGATTCTTCGCAAGGACGCTAAGTAAAGCTAGTTAAGTAAAGCTAGTTAAGTAAGTAGCTAACCAAAGCTAGTTAAGTAAGTAGCAGACTAAGTAAATAAGCGTAAATTACGCGTGAAGTGAGAAAGAAAAACAACTATGGCAGGTGAAACGATTATTACTGTGGTGGGTAATCTCACCTCGGATCCTGAGTTGAGGGCGCTTTCTAGTGGTGCTTCTGTTGTAAGCTTCACAATCGCGTCCACGCCTCGTACTTTCAATCGAAACACGAATCAGTTCGAGGATGGTCCTGCGTTGTTCATGCGCTGCTCTGCATGGCGAGACCTTGCGGAACACTGCGCTAATAGTCTTTCTAAAGGTATGCGCGTTATTGCGCAAGGCCGTTTGGCTCAGCGCTCGTATCAGGCGCAAGATGGTTCGAATCGTACGGTAGTGGAAATGACTATCGACGAAATCGGACCGTCCCTGCGTTATGCAACTGCGCAAGTTACTCGCCAAAGTGCGGCAACCGGTTTTGCTGGTGGCTCGCGCGCTGGTGCTGTAGCTTCGTCTGGCGCTGGGATTGGCGCTGGTAATGGTATTGGAAATGGTGCTGGAAATGGTGCGTACCAAGGTGGCGGTTACGCTGGCGGCGCGAATTATGCTGCTAGCCAAGCTAATTCTAGGTCGCAGGCTTCTGCTCCTGCTTCGGATCCATGGAGTGCTGCTGCACCAACAAACGACGGATTCTCAACTTTCGGCGCAAACGCTGATTTTGGCGGGGATGCTGAAGAACCAGAATTCTAAAGTTGCTTGAAAGTTGCTTATTGCTTAAACGATTGCTGCGGAGTGCTAAAGAGTACTAAAAGTGCTACGTAGTGCTGCTTAGCAAGTAGCGCAAGTAAAACTTAGCAAGTAAAACTTAGCAAGTAGCGCACTTACTTAATCCTTATAATTACATCATCAGTTAAATGTTATGCGAAAAAATAGCATAACGGATTTGAGAGAGGACATCTTATGTCACGCAAAAGGCCGCAACCACCGGTCAAGCCTTTCAAAAAGAAGCCAAATCCTTTGAAGGCTGCCAAGATTACCGAAATTGATTACAAAGACGTTGCTTTGCTGCGCAAGTTCGTTTCCGACCGCGGCAAGATTCGTTCCCGTCGTATTACCGGCGTAACCGTGCAGGAACAGCGCAAGATCGCGAAGGCCGTGAAGAACGCTCGCGAAATGGCTTTGCTTCCTTACGCCACTACCGGTCGCTGATTGAGAGGATAGGAATATGGCTGAAACTAAGGTTATTCTTACCAAGACTGTTGCCAACCTCGGTCACTCTGGTGACGTTGTTGAAGTGAAGGCTGGCTATGCTCGCAACTACCTGATTCCGCAAGGTCTTGCTTTTGCATGGAATAAGGGCGCTGCTTCCCAGATTGAGGCAATGCGCCGCGCTCGTTTGGCTAAGGCTGTTGCCACTCGTGAAGAGGCAGTTGCTGCTAAGGCTCAGATTGAGGGCACTGTTGTTGAGATTGCTGCTAAGGTTTCCGAATCCGGAAAGCTTTTCGGTGGCGTTTCTGCCGACAAGATTGCTGCAGCTTTGGCTCCTAAGGCCGCTGTTGAAGCTCGCGCAATCAAGGTTGCTACTATTAAGGCAACTGGTGAGTTCCCAGCAACCGTTGCGTTGCATCCGGAAATCACTGCTTCCTTCACTGTGAAGGTTGTTGCTGAGTAGTAGATAGCTCTCGGTAGTAGTTTTGTAGATTTTACAAATGCGTTTCGCAGGCGGATTGCTGCGATTGTGGCTTTTGCTTGCGACGCATGTTGATTGAACTTAAGCATTGGCTCTGCGTTGCGCGCAGTTGGGTTTGTTCTCAACTTGCGCTGCGCAGGGCTTTTTTTATTGCTGAAAACTGCAAGTTTGTAGCGCGGATGTTAGTTTCGTTACGTGGCTGTAAAGTCGCTGCCGTTCTTCCGCTAGCTTCCGGCATTTTCTGTGCACGCGTGTAAAGCGAATGTTGCTTTTCCATTTTCGCGCGTTAGTTTCTGTACACCGCTGTAAAGTTTTTGCCGCAATCCAACCTTCGATCGTTATTCCCTTTACACTCACGTAAAGCCAATGCCGATTCTACAGTCGCATGCGTTAGTTTCGTTACGCGCGCGTAAAGGGAATAACGTTCCTGCGTAATGCGCCGGCAGTTTCGTTACAGCACTGTAAAGCTTATGCCGCGTCCGCAATATTCACTATCCATGTGCCGCACGCGCCGGCATTTCGCAATGCCGCACTCACTTGCTCGGCCGAGTCCGCAGTATCCGCCAGCGCTATAACGCATCCGCCTCCGCCTCCGCCAGTAAGCTTCGCGCCCAACGCCCCATGCTCGCACGCAGCCTGCACTAGATTATCAAGCTGCGGCGTGCTCACTCCCAAATCTGCTAAAATCCGGTGCGCGCGCGTCATTCGAACGCCCATATCCCGTGCGCGCCCCAACGCTAAATCATCCTCAGCTTCAACCGCAATCGCACCCAGCTCTTCCAACAACGCTTCAACCTTAACCGGCTGCGCATCCAGCTTAGCGCGCAAAGCCTCAACCGTTGCTCGCGTCATTCCCTTAGATCCAGAATCCGCCAAAACAAGCCACGCGCGCATGCTAATATTCATGCGCGAAAACTCGCCGCGCTTAAAACGCACTGGCCAAGACGACGATGTTGCTGTAGCGTCTAATCCCGACGGATTCCCATGCGCAACTCGCTCAGCCGACTGTGTTAGCGCAAAAATCTTATCTTCGTCTGCGTGAATTTGGTAGTAGTCGAGAATCGCGCGGATTACAGCGCCAGCAGCGGCCGCGGAAGAACCAAGCCCACGTTCCGGCGGAAAATTAGATTCGGTTGTAACGTGCAGAGCCTCGCCATTCCACTCTGCGAACTCAAGTGCTGCGCGAATTGCCGTGCGAACGCTGCTAAAACGCGGCGGTATTTCGGAAAGTTTGCCTGTAAAGCCGAGGCATGAAAGCGTAATGCGCGAGTCGAGATTTATAGGCGATTTTTTCGCGATTTTGTTGATTTTGTCGCAGTCGCAAGAATCGCAATCATAAGAATCGCAGCGCTCTACAGTTGCGCGCATACGCAAATTTTTCAACGGCAAAGCCACTGCCGAATGGCCATAAACAACGGAATGTTCGCCAAAAAGAATCACTTTTGCGCAAGTTTCACCGTAGCCCGTGCGCGTGCGATTATTCGGAACGTCGCTACAGCTTGACCTCGCCTGCGCGTTGCGATTAAGCGCTTTTGACGGTTCGTGTTGTCTTTGCGGCACGTTCTCACGTCTCCTTCGTAATCTTGCGATTTTCGTAATTCCTGCGATTTTTGCAATTTTGCAATCCGTGCAATTTCCGTAATTCTTGCAATTCGGCAACTGTTCTAATGTAGTCGCATCAAGCGCAAAAAACTACGGTGCGCGCTTTACGCTTACAACACATTCACATTTGCGGTATTCTATGCGCGCGAGCGTTACAACCCAACCTAAGTCAACATTTTCGCGCAATACGCGTTCGTTTGTGCGCCGGGAATTGCTAAAATAGGTAACGCGCGCCCGCCGTACGTAAATAGGTAACGCGCGTCCGCCGCCCGCCGCCCGCAGTACGTAAATAGCGCACACACTAATTCGCAGCAAAGGAATCGCATGCAAACCGTTAAAATTCAGCCGAACGTAACGTTTGACCCAAGTCTTTCTCCCGGCTCGGCCGCGGCTACGGCAAACGCGAATATTGCGCTTATTAAATACTGGGGTAAGCGCGATGAGAAGCTGATTTTGCCGTACACTTCTTCGCTTTCGCTTACGCTTTCGGATTTGTATACGAAAACTGTTGTAAGTTTTTCGGATGATTTTAGTGAGGATTCTGTTACTTTAGACGGCGAGAGTCTTTTGCATAATTCTGCCGCTTTTTGCCGCGTGATTGCGACTCTTGATTTAGTGCGCGAAAAGGCTGGTATTTCAACGAAAGCAAGAGTTGTGTCGCATAATCATGTGCCGACTGCTGCCGGTCTTGCTTCTAGCGCTTCGGGTTTTGCGGCTTTGTGTGCGGCTGCTTCTTGCGCTGCAGGTTTAACGCTCACTCCGCGCGAGCTTTCGCGTCTTGCACGTCGCGGTTCGGGTTCTGCTTGTCGTTCGATTTTTGGCGGTCTGGTTGTTTGGCATGCGGGCGTAGATGACGAAACGTCTTACGCGGAACCGCTTGAGTCTGCGGATTCTGACTTGGCGAATCTGAATTTTTCTTCTAGTCTTGCAATGCTCGTTTGCGTTGTTGACGGAAGTCAAAAACCGATTTCTAGTCGCGAGGCGATGCGCAAAACGGTTGAAACTTCGCCTGTTTACATGCATTGGGTTGAGCAGTCGAAGGAGGATTTTGCGCAGGCTTTGGAGGCGATTCGCTGCAGGGATCTTGAGAAATTGGGCGAGGTGGTTGAGCGAAACGCGCTTGGTATGCACGAAACTATGCGTTGGGCCACGCCGTCGGTTAATTATTTGACGGATAAAACGCGGGTTGTGCTTGAGGCTGTGAAAAATATGCGTGACTGCGGTTGGCCGGTGTGGGCGACGATGGATGCTGGGCCGAATGTTAAGGTTCTTACGGCTGCGGATGTTGCGGATGGTGCGATTGAGGAGTTGCGTGCGCGAGTTGAGTCGGGGCTTGGTGAGTTGGTTGAGCAGGGGATTAGTGGTTGCGCGGATTCTGGATTCGAGAAGCCGAAGTTTTCGGTTGCGCGCCCGGGAAGTGGCGTAAACATATCCATAGGTTTGCAGGTAGGCGGCGAATTATGACTCAGGTTCAGGCTAGCGCTCCAGGAAAGCTTTATATTGCGGGCGAGTATGCGGTGGTTGACGGTGCTGCCGCGATTGTTGCTGCGGTGAATCGTTTCGTAACTGTTGCGGTTGACGGCGATTATTGCGGCGATTCTTGTGGCGATTCTTGCGGCGATTCTTGCGGCGATTCTTGCGATAGTTTGCGCGGTAGTTTGCACGAAAATCCGCACGAAAGTTCTTGCGAAAATACGCACGAAAATTTACAGCAATACGCCGTGGAAAGCCGAAAATATTACGGCGTAATCACCTCTGAAAAAGAAAATTATAAGCCGCTTTTTTGGACTTTTTCGCGCGATTTTAGTATCAAAATAATTGATGACATAAATTTAGTAGGAGATTCTGCTGATTCTGCTGAATTTGTATCTTCTGTATCTTCCGCATCTTCTGCATCTTCCGCAACGGCCTACGCCTACGTTCTCGCTGCAATGCAGGTTGTAAAGGCATACGCGTACGAAAAATGCGCTCCAAATTTTTCGTATGTGCCTTATAATTTGCGAATTTCCAGCGAACTTGACGACGCAAAATCGGGCAGAAAATATGGTCTCGGATCTTCCGCGGCTGTGACGGTTGCAACCGTACGCGCACTTTGCGAATGGTACGGTTTGGAGCCTGAAACTCCGGTGATTTGTAAGCTTGCGCTGATTGCGTCGGCAATGGTAAAAAAGTCGGGTAGCGGCGGAGACGTTGCCGCAAGCACCTACGGTGGGTGGATTTTGTACCGCGCGTATAACCGCAACTGGCTTGAGGCGGAACTTAGTTTAATTAAAACTGGCGAGTCTGATTTTAGTAAATTATTGCGTAAAAAGTGGCCTCGGCTGGAAATTAAACGGTTAAATGTTAATAAATCATTAAAACTTTTGGTTGGGTGGACTGGTTCGCCTGCGTCTAGCGCGGAGCTGGTAAGCAGCGTTGAAAATGGCATTGAAAGTTGCAGTGCCGAAAGTTGCAGCACAGAAAACAGCGGCGCCGAATCTTGCAAAAACTTCACTTACGCAGATTTTTGCGCACAAAGCGAGATTTGTGTACAAAAATTGGCTAAAGATATTGAAAATTTTGAATTAGACGACATTGCCGACGGATTTGCGAAAAATCGCGAATTGCTGCAAAAATTGGGCGCACTAACTGGTACCAAAATTGAAACTTCGAAGCTTACGCAACTTATTAATGACGCTGTTTCTGCTGGTTTTCCGGCGAAAACAAGCGGTGCCGGCGGGGGAGATTGCGGAATTGCGTTGGCGACGATTTACGGAAAAGAGCGAATCTCATTTGTAAAAAGCGCATGGAAAGATCACGGAATTATGCCTCTAAATATTAATGTTACGAAAATTTTTGGCTCGGGAAAGCCGTGTGAAAATATTGTGCGGAAAGGCGCGAGTAAGATTGCGCTGGAAGGTTTTGAGAAATCTGCGGAGTCTGTAGCGGAACAAGCGGAGTCTGTAGATGAACCTGTGCAAGCTAGCTCAAAAACCTCCGTAACTGCGCAATCTCAATCCTCTCTCACTATTCAACGTCGCAAAGACGAGCATATTGCTCTTGCGGACGCGCAGTACAAAACTCGCGAAAATTCCGATTTTGACACTTTGCGATTTATGCCGAACGCCTTGCCGCAGTTGGCTTTGGAGGAAGTCGATTCTAGCGTGCGCGTGCTTGAAAATAAAGCTAAAGCCGAAGCTGTAACCGAAGCTAGCGCTGAAGCTAAATCCGCCGGTAACGCGTTTACTTGGCGTTCGCCGCTGTATATTAACGCAATGACCGGCGGAAGTGCTTATGCGCAAAAAATAAACGCGCAGCTTGCTCGAGTTGCGGCAAAAACTGGCGTGGCGATGGCGAGCGGATCCTTAAGCGCAGCCCTTAAAGACAGCGCGCTATCTGGCACTTTTAGCGTTATTCGAAGCGAAAATCCTAGCGGATTTGTAATGGCGAATGTAAGCGCTGGAACGTGCGCGGATAATGCTTTGCGAGCAGTGAAAATGTTGCAGGCGAACGCTTTGCAAGTGCATTTGAACGCGGCTCAGGAGCTTGTTATGCCGGAGGGGGATCGCGATTTTCGAAATTGGCTGCATAATATTGAGCGCATTGTGCGCGCCTGCGAGGCGGAGGGAGTGCCGGTAATTGTTAAGGAAACTGGCTGCGGAATGACTGCTCGCGACGTTTTGCGTTTGCGTGATGTTGGAGTGCGTGCAGTTGATGTTTCTGGGCGCGGCGGCACGAATTTTGTTGCGATTGAAAACGCGCGTCGCGCACGAGGTGTGTACGATTATTTGGCTGATTGGGGTCTTACAACCGTCGAATCCTTGCTAAATATACGCAACTGCGAGGCGCTTAAGTCCGATCCTGTTGAAATTTTTGCGAGCGGCGGCGTTCGCACTCCGCTTGATGTTGTGCGCGCGTTGGCTTTGGGAGCGTCGGGCGTTGGCGTTGCGGGCGAGTTTTTGCACACGCTTATGCACGAAGGTGAGGACGCTCTTACGCAACAAATTGCGGATTGGCAGGAGCAGATTCGTGTAATTATGGCGCTTCTTGGGTGTAAAAATGTTGCGGATTTGCGTGAAAAAACGGAGTTTGTGCGTGCGCAATGTCTTGGTAAGTGATATACTTGTGTAGTTGTGCGTCCAGGCATGCTTATTTGTTTGTGCGATTTACATGAGTTGAGTGATTTGCGTAAGTGAGTTGCGCGGCGAATTGCGTAAGTAAGTTGCTTGTTTGGATGACGCAAGACTTGCAAGTCAAAGAAAATAGGAGTCCAATTATGGCAGCTCGTTGCGCAGTATGTGGCAAGGGACCGCAGACCGGTTTCAGTGTTTCACATTCGCATATCCGCAATAAGCGCACCTTCCGCCCGAACCTTCAGCCGGTTCGCACCACCATTGATGGCGAAAATGTTCGCCTTCGTGTGTGCGTAAAATGCATTAAGGCTGGCAAGGTTCAGCGCGTTGAGGCGTGATTCGCGCATTGTATTGCGTTTAGTTGTAAGGCCCTGAGTATTGCTCGGGGCTTTTTTGTATGTATTATCTTATATCTCAATGCTCGCCATCATTCAGTCGCGTGGATTCCGGCATTTTCGTTACGCGCGTGTGTAGCTAATAACGTTTCTGCGTCTGCGCGCGTTAGTTTCGTTACGTGTGTGTATAGCGAATGACGCTTCTACGGTCTTGCGCGTTATTTTCTGTACGCGTGTGTAAAGTCCTTGCCGTTCTTCCGCACGATTTCGGTATTTTCGTTACACGCGTGTAAAGCCATTGCCGTTCTTACGTAATCTTCCGGCATTTTCGTTACGCGCGTGTATAGCGAATGACGCTTCTACGGTCTTGCGCGCGCTAAATCGCAGCGCGAAAGCAGGTCGGAGCGTATAACTAAATGCTTTACGGATGATTTATAATCGAAATATGCTAAATATGCCCACGAACTCAGCCAAAACGCACGCTGCACTTTCCTCAATAATCAGCAATAAGCGGCGTGTTTCCGCGCTGAAATCGCTTGGCGTAGTAACCGTTTCGGATGTGCTTACCTATTATCCGTTTAGGGTTACGAATCCGCTGAAAATCGCGCGTTTGAATGATGTTCGAATAGGTGAGTCCGTAGCATTTTGTGCGCAAATTCAGTCGATTAACATTGTTCCAATGAACGCCCGTCGCGGATTTAGGCTTGAAGTTAATGTTTTTGAAAATCGGCAGTCGGCTGCGCAGCTTATTTATTTTTCGAAAAATCGTCAGTATATTCAGTGGGTCTCGGCGAAACTTAAAATTGGGGCAACTGTTGTTGTTGGCGGAGTTTCTAGCGAGTTTAATGGGCGATTGCAATTTACGCATCCGCAGATTTTGACGGTTGGGGATTCGTCGTCTGGTTCGTCTGGTTCGGCTGGTTCTGCTGGTTCGGCTGGTTCTGCTGGTTCTGCTGGTTCTGTTGTAAATTCTTCTGCCGATTCGGTTGGAAGCGTTGAAGAAGGTTTAGCGCGACTTTGCTCCCCGCAGCCGGTTTATCACGCTAATTCGCGTATTTCTAGCGAGCATATTCACGAAACTGTGCTTTGCGCGCTGCGTACGCTTGCTGAATCTTCCGCAACTTCCGCTGGTTCCGCAACTTCCGCAACTTCCGCTTGTTCCGCAGTTCCATTCCCTTCCGCGCTTTCCGCCCAAATCCCGAATATTCTGCCAGAATCCGTGCGCAAAAAACGCAATCTTCTAACTCGAGCGGAGGCGATTTGCGCTCTGCACAATCCGCAGTCAACTGATGAATTTTACAAAGCTCTCGAAACTTTGCGCTACGAGGAAGCTTTCGTTTCACAAGTTGCAGTGCTGCAATCTCGCGAAAATTCTAAAAATAATCAAGCTAAATCTTGTAATAATTCGCGTAATAATCCTAATCTTCGCCGCAAATTTACGGAAAGTTTGCCATTTGCGCTTACGAGTGGCCAGCAGTCGGTAATTGACGAGATTGTTGAAGATATGAGCAGTTCTCGCCCAATGCGACGGCTTTTGCAGGGCGAAGTTGGTTCCGGAAAAACGGTTGTGGCTGTGAGCGCAATGTTGGAGGCGGTTGGTGCTGGGTATCAGGCGGTTTTGGTTGCTCCAACGCAGGTGCTTGCGTCGCAGCACGCCGAAAATTTGCGCCAAATGATGCGTCGTGCGAATCTCGACGTTCCTGTTATTGTTGTTACTGGCGGAATGAAGCTTGCGGAGCGTCGGCGCGCGCTTGCGAGAGTTGCTAGCGGTGAGCCGGCTCTGATTGTTGCAACTCATGCCGCGTTTTCCGTAACTTTTAAGCCGACTAATTTGGCGCTGGTTATTATTGACGAGCAGCATCGTTTTGGTGTTGCACAGCGAGATGTTTTGATGCGTAAAATTAGCGAAGATTCGCATACTGAAGATTCGCATACTGAAAATTCGCATACTGAAAATTCTTCAATCACCCCGCATCTTTTAGTAATGACAGCAACGCCTATTCCGCGCTCTGCCGCAATGACTTGGTTCGGCGATTTGGACGCCTCGTATTTGACGGAGCTTCCGGGCGGAAGAAAGCCGATTCGTACTTTCGTTGTGCAGGAAAATGATGCGAATACTATGGCGCGCATGTTTTCGCATATTCGCGCGCGAATTGACGCGGGGGAGCGTGCGTACGTGGTTTGTGCGCATATTGACGACGATTTAGAAAGTGATGCCTATTCTGAAGATTTTGACGATATTTCGCGCTCTCCGCAGTATGCGCGCTCTTCGCAGTATTCCCAGCAGCAGTATTCCCAGTATCCGCAATCTTCCCAGCTTAACGAAACTGCGAACGCACCTATTCGCAAACTGCACACTGTTACGGGAATTTTGAAGCGTCTTTCCGCGCTGCCGCAATTTAATGGCATTAAGTTTGCGCAGCTTACCGGCCGTGACGACGACTCTACAAAGCGTGAAACAATGGAGCGTTTTGCGTGCGGAGAGGTACAAGTTTTGGTTGCCACTACTGTGATTGAGGTTGGGGTGGACGTGCCTCAAGCTAGTTGCATAGTAATTTTTGATGCGGATCGCTTTGGGCTTGCGCAGTTGCATCAGCTGCGAGGTCGAGTTGGGCGCGGCGGCACTAATTCGTGGGCGTTTTTGGTTGCGCAAATTTCGGAAGACACTGTTGCTCAGGAGCGTTTAAGAGTAGTTGAAAATTCGCTTGATGGAGCCGTTATTGCTCAAAAAGATTTGGAATTGCGCAATGTCGGAGACGTTTTGGGTGATTCGCAGTCGGGCGCGCGCTCGAGTTTGAAGCTTTTGCGCGTTGTTCAGGATGCGAAAATTATTGCGCAGGCGCGCGAGGATGCTACGGAAATCTTGAATAAAGATGTGAAGCTTTCGTCGCTGCCGCATCTTGCCGGCGCCGTGCTCGACTTTACGCGCGGCGGAAGTGCGCAAATCGTAAGTAATTAAGAGTAGGTAAGTAGGCAAGTAGGTATCGTGTAACTAAACTGCGTGTAACTAAACTGCGCGTAACTAAATGTCGTAACTAAACTGTGCATAATTAAACTGTGCTCAATAAAATTGTGCGCAATTAATCCACAAATTGTCGAAATATTACAAAATCTGTGAAAAATATGTTAAGAATGTGTGAAAAAGTCGGCAAAAAGAAACAAAAATAAAGAAAATTTATAAATTTACGTGCATATTATGAGATTTGTGAATATCCTAGAAAGTGAGCAAAGTAAGGATCATTTGTAATCGCAATAGGGATGAGGCCTACAATGACTGAACGTGAACAACAAATCTTGGCTTGGATTCAACAA
>CAMYED010000031.1 GCA_947254595.1 uncultured Gardnerella sp.
AAGGATCGCGCTTATAGAAAAGTTAATGAAGAATTAATCTTGATGTATCAGGAAGTGGGAAAGTATATAAGCGAGAAAAGTAAAGAAGCAGCTTATGGATCAAATTTTGTGGAAAATGTTGCTGATTTTTTCTCTGAAAATTATCCTGATTTAAAAGGATTTACCCGTAGGGGACTTTATAGAATGAAGCAATTCTATGAGATATATAAGGATGATGAAAAAGTGTCAACGTTGTTGACACAATTGAGCTGGTCTAATCATTTGAAAATAATATCCGGATCTAAAAGTAAAGAAGAAAGAGAATTCTACATTAACTTAGCGATTCATGAGAATCTTACTCACCGAGAGTTGGTAAGGCAGATGGACAGTGGCTATTATGAGCGTTATATGCTTTCAAATAGTAATAATTTGCCTGCCATACAAAGTGTAAAACAAGAGACGCATAATTTATTTATGGACAGTTATGTTTTAGAATTTCTTGATGCTCCAAAGATTGGGAATGAAAGAGAATTTCAGAAGTCGATTCTCGAGAATTTGAAGAACTTTATTTAGAGATTGGGAAAGATTTTTCCTTTATAGGTAATGAGTATAGGGTACAGGTTGGCAATCATGATTACTATATAGATTTGCTGTTCTATCATAGGGGACTATCTTGTTTAGTTGCATTTGAATTAAAAATTGGAGAGTTTAAACCGGAATATATCGGGAAAATGAACCTCTATTTAGAAGCACTGGATAGAGAAGTAAAGAAACAAACTGAAAATCCAAGCGTAGGAGTAATTCTTTGTGCTTCAAAAGATGATGAGGTAGTAGAATTTGCATTAAGTAGAAGTCTTTCACCTACGATGGTATCGGAGTATACATTAAAACTGATAGATAAGAATTTGTTGCAACAAAAATTAAAAGAATATATAGATATTACGGAAGAAACAAACAAATAAAATTTAATAATTATAATGTGTAAAAGGTGATTAGAATAAAATCTAATCGCCTTTTTGTATTCTGAAACTGTTTGTTTTCTTTTTTGTAACAAATATAAATTCTGAATAATAAATGGTAAATTCCAGTATTTATAAAATGACAAATGGGCGAGTGGCTAATACAATCCATTTATTACTTTGCTATATCAAAATATTCCTAATAGTGTTTTGTAAATATAACAGATAGGAGATTATATAACATAGTAGTGTTGCAAATGGTGCAAATAAAAAGTAAAATAACCATGACTCTAATAATCGTAAGAGTTATAACCGACGCAAAGATGCTATCTTATTTTCTTGAATGATGAACATATTTATTCGTTAGAAAGAAAATGAACAATCCACCTATCACTTATATAAGGAGTTAGATATGTATATCTCAAAAATAATATTAAACAATTTTAAGAGCTTTGCTGGAAGACATGAATTAGAATTATCGGACGGAATTAATTTTTTCGTTGGGAACAATAATTGTGGTAAAACAACAATTTTTAGAGCGATTGAATTTATACAATCGGGAAAGAGCAAAGAAGAATATATAACAAAGGGGAAAGAGTCAGAAGATGTAAGTGTTGAAATTTAATTTACAGGTACGGATGTTGAAAAATTAATTAATAGTGATAACTTTGGTCTAAAAAAATACCAAGACTATCTTATAAAGGAAAATTGTGATAAAGAAAATTGCGATGACGAAACTTGTAGTATAAGAATACTAAGAAGTTCTGAGAGTACGTCGATTGTGCAAGGTAAGAAAACTGTTAATTTGGATATTAAAAATATAAGGGTTTATAATCCAAACTCCAGCGAAGATGGTATTAGAAAATATGAAAACCCTACAGGAATTGATAAAACCATTGCAGCGTTGTTTGATGTGCAATTTGTGTATTCTGACTTAAAAAATGAAGAATATCAAGATTTTGGTAAGACAAAGATAATAGGCAAAATAATAAATGATTTAACAAAAGATTTTCAAAGAGAATATGATGGAAACGGTAATAAAACTTTATGGGGAAAGTTTAAGGATGCGCACAAAGAAGCGTTTGGAGACAAAGGATTACAGAAAATACTGGAAGATACAGAGCGCAAAGTAACAAAAATACTAGATGAGCAATACGGAGAGGGTGAAGTAAAATTCGATTTTGAGCTACCTGAAATAGATAGTTTCTTCAAAAATGGTGTTGTACTTGTATCTGATAATGGGATTGCTACGCCAGTGTGTCAAAAGGGAACAGGTATGCAGAGAGCACTGGCTTTGAGTCTGATTCAGTTATATGCAGAGATAAATAATAAATCTGAAGACAGTGTAGAAAAGCCAGTTATATTTTGCATTGATGAGCCAGAAACGTTCTTGCATCCAAATGCGCAAAATAAGCTTATGAAATCATTTAATAAATTATCCCAAAAATCTCAGATTCTTATAACAACGCATTCTCCATATTTGTTGAAGGCGTTCTATGAAGTTAATCAAAGTTCTGATAATAAACCAAGCTTAAAAAACAAATTAAATATATTTAGTAAAGAAGAAGCAAGCAAAGAAAATGCGAATAGCGAAGAACGTTATAGCGGATTTAATAAAAAAGAGATGCTGAACGTATCTGGAGAATACTCTCCAACGTGGGGAGAAATAAACTATTGTGCATTTGATATGCCTAGTGTTGAATATCATATTGAGCTTTTTGATTCTCTATATAAGAAAGCTACAAAAGAGCATTATGATAATGGAAAGAAAACTGTGTCAAATATAAGTAGTTTTGACAAATGGCTATTTGAAAAGGAACCTGAAAATAGCACTGACGATAACCATTTTAACATTAGCTCTTCTAGCAAGCCATATTGTGAACGTGATAAATCTATGAGCACATATATTAGGAATTATATTGATCATCCTGGTGATCTTATGGATAGTAATGTTAAAAAATGCAATTGCGAAGAATGCTCTAAAGCTGTAATACAAAACAATATAAAACGCACAAAGCCTAGCGAGGCAGATATAAAGAAGTCAATAGAATTTATGACTAAAATATACAAAAATAAAAATAACTTTCGTGAAAGTGATAAAAATGCATAAGGCCTGCTAGTTTGCGCTAGATGCGCGTTTGTTGCTGGGTTTTGAGTTGAGTGTTGAGCATGTTGCTTTCGGTTTTGGATGCTACGAGGGGCTTGTAAAACCGAAAGCTTTTTGGCATATAGCTCTTAAGCCAGCGGCGCTTGGTAAGTTCAATGCAGAAGTAGCCAAAAACGACGTAACGACAAGCGCAATATCCTCTGCCTTTGCGTCCGCGAAGCTAACAGCCAACAAAAATATTGCAAAGTTGACTATTAACATTCACGTGCCAGATTTTTCTTTGCCGCACACAGGCGAGTGGATTGGAACTTGCAGCTGGGTGCTGCCTGATCCTGTTAATCCGCCTGACGATCACTTGCAGTGGCCGCTTTGGATGATGCTGTTTGTTATTGCGATTGTTGGTTGTGCTGTGATTTTAACTACTATGATTGTTGCAACAATCTCCGCGCGCAAGAATAAGAGGAATATTCGCGTAAGGCATTTGCCTAATGAGTCTAATGCGGAGCGTTTGTTAGCGCGCTACTTATCTTCATTGCGGCAGTTTTCGCACAATCCGAATACTTCCAGCGTGTGGTCAACAACAGTGTAGCCGTGCGCTTGCGCAACATTATGAATCCACCCTTCGTCGTCAGGTGGCTCAATATCAACAGTTTTTCCGCAGCGTTCACACACTAAATGATGGTGGTGCGTATTTTCGTCGCAAATGCGGAATAGCTGCTGGCCGTTAAAGCGCACGGTGTCTACTTCGCCGCTTTGGGTAAGCGAATTAAGCTGACGGTACACAGTAGCTAATCCAATTACTTCGCCGTCTTTAGTTAGAAGCCTATGCAAATCTTGCGCCGAAACAAAATTACGAGATTCGCGTAAGTAGGCGAGTACGGTTTCTTTCTGCCTAGTATTTCTATGTACAGGTTCGTTAGCCACCGAGTATCCTTTCGTCGTTGTTTAGTCTAGTTCGTCATCCCAGCAGCCTGTAGCATCCAAATTAGCTGCAGCCTCAACAGGGTTGTCACACAAAACTGTAATATGCCCCATTTTGCGATTTTTGCGCACTTCCGCCTTGCCGTAGTCGTGCACGTGCCATTCCGGATGTTCTAAAATAAGCGAGCGCACTGGCGCAACATGCTGTCCTAGAACATTAACCATAACTGCTGGGGAAAGAAGTTTAGGCGTTTTTAGCGGCCATCCAACAATACCACGAATATGCGCTTCGAACTGATCTATATCGCAAGCTTCAATCGTGTAATGTCCGGAATTGTGTGGGCGTGGAGCAAGCTCGTTTACAACTACGCGATTATCTTTAGTAATAAAAAGCTCAATACCTAAAGTGCCTGCAAGCTCAAATCCGCGCGCTAGTTTCAAAGCTAGTTCGTGAGCTGCATTTTCAACTTCAGGATTAACTACTGCCGGCGCTAAAGTCATGTGCAAAATACTATTGTGATGCACGTTTTTTACTAGCGGGTATGTTACGAAATCTTTGCCGTTTCCGGAAACGAGAATTGACGCTTCGAATGCGAAGTCAACGAATCCTTCGAGGATTGAAGGCGGGAATTTTCCGCCGCGATCCGCACGATGGTGAATGTTTGCAACGTCTTCTTCGGTGCGCAACACGTCTTGGCCGTGGCCGTCGTATCCGCCGCGACGAGTTTTCAAAATAGCTGGCAAGCCGATTTTTTCAATTGCATCGTCTAAGTCGTCAAGATTGTTTACTTCTTGCCATTTTGCGGTTTCGATTCCGTGGCTGTTAATAAACGTTTTTTCGTTAACGCGATCCTGCGTGACTCTCAGCAGGTCTGTGCCTTGCGGAATGGCAGTAAGGTGTCGGACTTTATCTAGTGCGTCCGCGCTTACGTTTTCAAATTCGTACGTTAATACGTCGCAGCGTTCGGCAAGTTCGCGCAATCCTTCCGGATCGTCGTAGTTTGCTTCAACCTGCAAGTCTGCTATTTGGAACACAGGGCAGTCGAGAGTTGGGTCAAGAACGCCGATTCTAAAGCCCATGTGACGAGCCGCAATTGCCATCATTCGTCCGAGCTGTCCGCCGCCAATAATTCCAATAGTGGATCCTGGCATTAGGCGCTCAACAGCACCATTTGTGACTTCAGATAAGGTTGGCATTGGATTCCTCAACTTTCGCTTTGAGTTCTTCGCGATATTCTGCAAGTTCGTTTGCTAGACGCTCGTCGGTTGTACTTAGAATACTTACAGCTAGCAATCCTGCGTTTGTTGCTCCAGAATTGCCAACGGCAGTTGTTGCAACCGGAATACCGCCTGGCATTTGCACGATTGAAAGCAAAGAATCCCATCCGGATAGTGCGTGCGAGCGCACTGGCACGCCTATAACAGGAAGCGTGGTTTGTGCTGCAATCATTCCCGGCAAGTGTGCTGCTCCGCCGGCTCCGGCGATAATAACGTGTAGGCCGTTTGAGCGAGCGTTATGTGCAAAATCGGCCATAAGTTCTGGAGTCCGATGTGCAGATATAACTTGTTTCATGTAAGGAATTTGGAACTTATCTAGGATTTCACAAGCATGACGCATGGTCTCCCAATCACTTGAAGATCCCATTACGACAGCGACGGTTGGCTTTAATTCTGACACGATGAACCTCCCTGACGTGCACTTGTTACTTTACGCAGAACTAGGGAGAACTCGCCGAAGTTTATTAAAACTTAACAATTTTTTTGTTAAGTTATAGTTTGATTGACAGCTCTTGTTTTGTGTGGCGCGAGTTTTGGGGGATTTCTCTCCTCGAACGTCCCGTCCTTCGGGCGCTCTGGCTGCTAAAAGAGTTTAGTGTGTTCGCCTTTCTTTAAGAATGTAGCTTCTCAGTCCTCTTTTAGTTCTCGTAGAGAAATCCCCCAAACTCTGCGTGCTTAATCGTTAATAACCGTGCCTTATCGCAGAGATTTTTCGATTTTTCTTCTTCACTCGGCGAATCAGCAGCCTGCGGCTCTGCCTTCGGCTCTGCGCGACGACCTGCTTTCGCACTCAGAGCGTAGCGCGCGAAAGCAACTCGGAGCGTGAGCTTGCTTAAGTTGAAAGCACGGTGTGCTTTCAACGCAAGCTCAGTAGCGAGCGCGCCTAGACCGCGCGAGCGTCCTCGCTCAGTGCGAAAAATCTCAAATCTCTACCACACGAATATACACACGACTGAAGGAGGAGCAATTAAGTTGTAAAATAAACTATAGTTTGATTGACATTTTAATTGTGCCGTCATTTATTCGTGAGTGTATCCGTTCGGCATTCGCTGTACACGCGCGTAACGAAAATATCGCATATAGACTTAAATACGTTAGTTTCTATACACGCGCGTAACGAAAATGCCGAAATCTAGTGAAAAATCGGCAGTGACTTTACGCGCAAGTAACGAAAATAACGTAATCGCGTCAAAAAGCGTTAGTTGCTATACACGCGTGTAAAGGGAATGCCGAAATTTAGCCGACAGAATTACTGCGCGCATTGATCTGTCAATCAAACTATAGTTAAGTCATTTTTAGGCTTTAAGTTATTTGTTAAGTTCACCTGTTTTTGGCCGCAATGATTTAACCATTTCCAGAATTTGCTTTGCGCTAGCTTCAGGTAAGTAAGCGTGCGTTACTGCCAAAGATATTTGCGCAAGTTTTGCTGAATCTAAGTAGCATACGTACACTGGGTTTGCAGTCGGCTGGAACTTTTTCTTGAAGAAGTATAGTGACTTAAATCCGTAAGCAGGTTCCAAAATGTCGGACATCATTTCTAGCGCGTGAGTAATAACATTCGTGTTTTTGGAAGCGTCGTCTTCTGTAGAATTTTCGTCAATACCAGCTAGTGGTGCTGCGGAAAGGCTCATAAATTCAACTTTAGAATCCGGATTTTTTAATCCTTCTTCTTGAAGACGTTCTGCCATTCGCGCAATAAGCAATTCCATAATTCCGTTTGGGCTATCCGTGCGGTGGCGCATAAAGTCAAGCGTCCAACCAATAACGCGATTGTTACTGTAGGTAGGCATCCAGCTTGTTACGCCTAGTACGCGCCCTTGTTCGTCAATTGCGTACAAGATTTTTACGCGATTATCCCTAAGCTCGTCTAGTCCGCCTAAAGTGAATTTCATCTCTGGCAGCGCTTTAAGCTCTGCCCATTCTTCCGATATTTCTACAATCTGCTGCTGAATATCCCATGGTGCTTCATTGTAGGTTGTTAAAACGTCGGTAATGCCGTCGCGTTTTGCTTTGTTAATAGCTGTGCGAATATCTTGCCATTTTTTGCCGCGTGTTTGCCACGCGTTTGGGTCAACAAGCATATCCGTGCCGACTTTAATCGACGTAAAACCAAGCTTTTTAAGATCTTTGCAAACGCTATCGTGCACTGCGTAAAATGCTGGGGTCCAAGAATTTTTTTCACACATTTGTATGAAGTTGCGAATATCTTGCGAATATTCTTTACTATCTCCAAACGGACCGGTAAGAGTTAGCGCAACTCCGTAGCTTAGGCGGTAGGCGATTGCAGAATTTCCGGTTGGGGAGAACCAGTAGTGGTTGTCTGGCCAGGTTGTCATGAAGCTCATTGTGTTTCCGCCTAGTTCTACGAGTGAGCTTGCTTTTTCTCTATCTTTTTCACTTGTAGAAAGATTGCTGCGGAACCATGCTAAGCAAACTATGAATAGAACAGCCCAAAATATTACGCCAACTGATTGAGCAAGTGCTGAGGATAATGGTGTTTCCGTGCGAAGCATTGCGTTTGATCTGTTTCCGAAGCCCATAGGCATCCAGCGTCCTGGTAAGTCGCGCAGAAGATGGTGAATGTCGGCTATTGGCTTAAAGTTGTCTGCTATCATAAGGCCAAAAGTCACGTATTCTACAGCCGTAATCCAAAGTGTTGCAAAGATTGCAACCAAGCCTATTTGAACGTGCAAGCGTTTTGTAGTAATCGAAAAATGTTTAAGATTAATAGCGAGCAGAATAGTCATTAGCAAAGGCGGAAGTGCGGTAAGCATAAACGCAACTGCAACAGCATTATGCTGATGAATGTGAATATGCTGCTTTGTAGCTATTAAAGGCAACACTGTGAAGTACATTCCTGCGTAAAGAACAGTAATTGCGTTAATAACCATTGAGGTCCAAGCTGCAAGTCTGCGGCCTCGTAACATTCCCCACGCAATAATCATCATAGTAACAATTGGCAGAAGAATACGAATCCACACTCCGCCAATAGCAGCGTGATGCAGTCCGGAATGTAGCAAACAGCTATTAGAACTGTAGTTTGCAATGCAGCGCGTAAGCCACGGTTTTGACCCCATTTGCGGGGACATAAATAAGCCTAATGTGGTGAGAATGCCAGCGTGCGAGCGTGAAGATAACGCAAGAAGTGGGCCCAAAGCTAAGATGCATTGTGCCACTGCAAAAAGTCTGTGAATTTCGTAGTCGGTGCCTTCCCACCAGTTTATGCTTCGTGACGCTTTTGATTTGCACATAATATTGCCGAGAATATGGCCAGTAAGTGCTGCAATAATAGTGCAGTAATCTCCAGGATTGCCACTATAGAGCATCATTGCGGAGGTAATAGCGTAGCCGATAACTAACATTCGCCTATGCCAAAGAATAGATTCGTACGCTGCCGATGCCATGAACGCGCCAATAAAAAGCGTAAACGGGGATAATCTTATAGGAATCCTAGTAATCCAATGCATATTGCGAATAATTATTGAAAGATTACCAATAATAGCAAGTCCAACAATCATTCCAATAACAGTTGTGAATATTGAAATTATAAAAATGCGAATACGGCTAATTCGAGTTTCTGCTAAGCCAAGTAGCACGATTGCTAGAACGCTGTTTACAATCAGCGAAGGCATGCTGTTTACGAATAACAGTGAGTGGCATAGTTTTATAAGCAAATTAGTCACATTTGCGTGCCCGAAGAAAAAGCTAGGGCCTTTACCTGGGTGGTGTTTCATAAAAAGCTGCGAAAGAGTTGCGTTAGTGCCGTAAGTGTATACGTGCATAAGCGTTATTGTGAGCCAATGTATGCAGTTGATTATGATGAAAACGCATGTAATGGTGAGTGCAAAAACTCGCTGCTGCATCCACGCTATGAAATCTTTTAGTAGGATTTTCGTGTGCTGCGCGGACTGTTTTTTAGAAGATTTGGCGCTGACTTTTTTGGGAGCGTTCTGATTTGAAGCGTTCTCGCCGGAGTTGCCGGAGTTGCCGGAGTTGCTATTTTCGCCGGAGTTGCCGGAGTTTACGTTCTCACCAGAGTCGTTTGAATCGTCTTGCTCTAAACGCTTATTGAAGAAAAACAGTGACATATTATTTTCGATTCACTCTCTGATTAACAAGAATTTTTACGCCTGCATAAGTATTCAAATTTGGAGCAGTTTTCGCAATCCCAGTTTTTTTACAGAACCTATCAATAACAATTTTTAATCCTGCGCGTACTGTATGCCAGTCGTGGCCATGGTCTTTAGCAAGCATAGTAACAACATTAATTCCAGCCTTGTGCGCGCTTATAGCAATAGTTGCCTGATTTGTTTGAGATTTAGGATCCCAAGTTCCAGCAATTGCGTAATAATCCTGCTTTAGCGGAGCATTCCTGCGCATAATTAAGCTAGGAACGTGACGCTCATACGCAGAAGTGTTTCCATTAAAGTAACGCTTAACAGTTTCCTGACGGTTTATATACGTTGGTTCTAGTTCGCCGCCGGCTGAATATATTGTGCCAAAAATATTCGGATGAGAAGGCACTAATTGCGTTGCGCAAGTTCCTCCTTGCGAAAAACCGCCCATAAGCCACATTCTCGGGTTGTTGCTAACCGGCAAATGTTTACGAATCCAATTAGGCACGTCTCGCGTCAAATAAGTTTCAGCCTTACCGTACACGGGAGTATCCGCGCACAACGAATTATGCGATTCTTCACCATTTTGGTCCGGAGCAACAACAATAGGAGCAAGACCGTCATGATATTTTGCGTACTCGTCTAAAGTTTTCGCAATCTCACTCGCAGCAAAAAAGTGCGTTGGGCTTCCAGGTTGGCCAGCAAACATAACCATAACTGGAAGTTTTGGCGGATGCTTAACAAGAGCAGCAGGCGGCAAATAAACATTCGCCATACGCGCCTTAAACTTTGAGTAAGTGTTAGGAATGTAGGCGAATCTTACAATACCCTGATTAGGCATTTTTGGAAGCTTATGCTTCTTAGCGAGCTTATACCATTGCTCAATGCTGTCCGTAGCAGACTTCTGCTTATTAACCTCAAGCTTAGGGAAGCTGCCCATTCCAAAAATAGAACCAAGAGTAGTGTATTCGCCGTAAATCATGTCTACGCTAAGCGAAGTGCTTAAAAGCGTAAAAATAATTGATACTATTGCAATAATTCTTCTTAAACCCTTAGAAAGCACTATAGCTGCAACAGCAAAACCAATAATCCCAAAACCGCAGGCAATCGCGGAAATAACAAGCCAACCCAAGCTTACTCCGAACACGACGAATACGTCGGAAATAAGCCAAGCAATAAATCCGCCTACAAAAAATGCTATTGTGGCAACGCCAAGCTCTACTAGTAGATGCAGAATATGCTTCTTGCGTTTTGTTTTAATAAAAACAAGAAGTATTAGAGCAATGCCATTTAAGCTGAATAAGCTTGCTGGCAGCCAGCCTTGCAAAAGACTCACTTTTGCCAATTGCAGCATGTTTGAATCCTGCGCTTTCTAATCTAACTAATCTAATTGTTTTTAAGCTAAGCAAAGTAAACAGCGCGCATGGCCTTTTACTAACTTTTAGCGTTACGCGCGTATCTAAATTTTCTACCAATATTTACTTTTATTTTTCGCTAGTTTTGTAGTTATATTTTTTATTAGTTTCATTGTTATATCGTAAATACCGAAACATATATTGTAATCAACCTGAAGTATGAAAATTACCCGCATGTCGTATGCTTTACAGAAGATAATTCGCATATTTTGCGCAGCGCTGTGTATTTATAAACTATTCGTTGTTTATTTTATATATCTTGCTACGCGCCGTAATTAAGTCGTACGGATCTCGTTATTTTCATTACACGTACGTATAGCAACTAACGCTTTCCCGCGTGACTACGTTATTTTCGTTACTTGCACGTAAAGTAACTGCCGATTTTCCGCTAGATTTCAACATTTTCGTTACAGCACTGTACAGTAACTAACATTTTTTGAGTCAATTCCAACATTTTCGTTACAGCTCTGTAAAGCCGATGCCGTACGCATATTCGTGTGGTAGAGATTTGAGATTTTTCGCACTGAGAGAGGCGCGCTCGCTACGAAACTCGCGTTGGAAGTCCACTGGACTTCCAACGCGAGTTTCCGCTCCGAGTTGCTTTCGCGCGCTACGCTCTGAGCGCGAAAGCAGGTCGTCGCGCAAAACTCGCGCCACACCAAACAAGAACTCGCGCAACACCCAACAAATTGTCATTCAAACCATAGGTTTGCGCTATGGCATTTTGAAGAAGTCGGTATTACGAACGTAGTTCTTTCCTGCAGTAATGTCGTACTGTATGAGCTTATAGTCGTCCAAAAGTCGCTTAGTTTCTTTGCTCATATCCGCGTACGCCATTGGCTTACCGTCGTGATCCAAGTAAATCGGCTGCCCTTCAGGAATCCTATCCCATCCCTGAATCGTATTAACTACCGGCGGCTCCATTGCGCTAACATGATTATGCAATTCCGTAAGGAAAGCAACATACGGCGAAACGCGCGCGTTCATGTGACGCGCAACTTGGGTCATGAAGAAGTTTGGGGAAGAATAAACGCCGGTTTTATAAGCGTTCTTTTTAGAAGGCTTCAGTTTTTCTCGAGCAGATTTATTCGACCAAATAAAGTAGTCAGTTAAGTGCAGTTTAAGAGAATTGCGCTTATCTTCGCTAGCTGTTGTGTACGCTCCTGGAAGATGATCGCCGTAGAACAAAACCGTAACAGGCTTATTTAAGCGATCTAAGCTGTTTAGGAACTTTTCCGTAGCTTTATCCGTGTAGTTTGCGCCTTTAGCGTAGGTTTGAATAATAGAAGTTTCTTCCGTTCCTAAAGGTTTACTTCCTTCGGTTGCGGATACCTTAAACTCGTTATTCTTATACCAATCGTTGTAAGGCATGTGATTTTGCATTGTTACGAGCTGAATAAATTCTGACGACTTCTTACTTGAAATCGAATCCAAAACGCTGTCGTAAGCTGATTCGTCGCAAATATACGGGCCTAAATCAATACGCTCCTGGTATTTAATAACGTCAGGCTGGCGAACAGTGTAGAACTTGGTAAAACCAAACTTCTTATAATTTTTTGCGCGCAAATACATTGATGGCTCAAACGGGTGGAATGCGAGAGAATTCTTACCGTCGTTCCAGTACCTGTTAAAAGTAGGCATCCACGAAACTTTCGGAATAAGCTGCTGGTATGGGCTAGTTAGCGAAGGGTCAAAATTGACCATGCTTAAACCGGTAATAGCCATGTATTCAAGATTTGCGGTGCCTCCGCCGTAGCCGGACGAAAGCATTAAGCCGCTGTCTGTGCTATTTTTTACGCTGTCAACGAAAGGAATAATTTTTTTGTTAAACTTTATTCCAGGCACGCGCTCAGGATTTGAGAAAGATTCGGAAAGAATAACAATAAGTGTGCTGTTGTTGATTTTATTTTTGCGAGAAGCGTTAATTTTTTTAGCAAACTTTTCGTAGCGCGCTACAACTTCTTTCATAGTTTTTTCGTTGTAGTTGTAGGGCTTGGACATAACTTTAGGATTGACTTGTCGCATGAACGCAACTAGCGGTCCGTTAGTTTGAGCATCGTAGGAGGAGTCCCACATTGCAGGCTTGTCTCCCATTGCTTTGTTAAAAGAGTTAGCTATAGAACCGACTGTTCCGGCGGAAGCAATGTAGAAGGCGAATAAGCTAAAAATAACAACGAAAACGCCGGCGCGTACGCCGTATCGTAAATCTTTTCGCTCGAACCACGCAACTGTTCCGCGATTCTTATCGAGTAAATGAATTGCTGTAAAAACAATAACAAAGAAGATTACTAGAATTATTGCGTAGCAAATAACGCGATGCGCATTAGGCGGCAGGAACGTTGAAATATTGCCGGTGTCGCTTTGTAAGAAATTCAGGTCGGCTGGAAGAATGGCCTCGTTGCGCACAAAAATTTTCATATATTCAATCATTGAGATTATGACTGAAATAGAAAGAAGAATCATGGATGTTATCCAGAAACGATTAGTTATAATTAGCAAAAGGCCGTAAATTGCTGCAATAATAAGGAAGTTGAGAATAAATACAAAATTCAAGTCTTTCCACATTCCGAATATCATTTGTTTGAGGTTTTGTTTAAGGGTGGAAAATACTTGGCTTTTTGTACCTGTTTGTACGCCTGTTTGCAGAATAATAAAAATTGCGATGCTGTTAAGAGCAAAGAATACTATATAAAGCCATCGTGGAATAGCTATTTGATACTTGCTTAATACTGCGTTAAATTTGCTTAATACGTTTCGTAAGCCTGAAAGGAAGTTTTTAGAATTACCCTCTTTTTTCTTAGAATCTACCTTCTTATTTTCACCCTCTTCCTTCTCGTTTTTAGAAAGCTCCAATTCGGTTTCATCCATAATCTATTCCAATCGTTCCCAATAAACGAACCTACATGCTAAGCACAATAATTTTCTATTGTAGTTATTGCTATCGTCATAAACGAATATTTGCATCCCCAAGTATTTTATAGTTTAATTTACGACTCAATATTTGCAGTCCTTCATTCGTGTGGATATTCGTGTGGTAGAGATTTGAGATTTTTCGCACTGAGCGAGGTGAACGTCAGAGCCGAAGGCAGAGCCGTAGGCTGCTGATTCGCCGAGCGAAGAAGAAAAATC
>CAMYED010000032.1 GCA_947254595.1 uncultured Gardnerella sp.
TCGCGTAAGCGGCTCGAGAGTTCGAATCTCTCTGACTCCGCGATTACTCCGGATTTTTCGAAATCCGGAGTTTTTTGTTTTTTTTTTAAGCCGCGAAGAATAGTAATCGGGTAATCGGCAAAAATAGTAATCGGCAAAAATAGTAATCGGCAAAAATAGTAATCGGCAAAAATAGTAATCTATCAAAAATAGTAATCTATCAAAATTATTAATCTGCAAAATTGTGGATTTGTGCATAACTTTTATTCAAATCTTACCTTTTAACCACAATGCTAAAAAAATATTTACGCATATCTATTTTGCATCCATAGTTGATGCATGAGCACTTACTCGAGTGCTCAATGCAAATAGAAAATTATTTTAAGTAATTCACTATTGCATTAAGGGTTGGGTTAAAAGGAGATTCTTATGGAAAAATATGGGGGGAAGCATACTAGTGTAAGTTGCTCTAATAAATTGCGAAACTTTATAAAACACAAGTCTTTTCGCGCAATTGCAGCGATACTAACTTCTGCTTTTCTAATTCCTGCTACATTTTGTTTTCAAGTAGCTCAAGCGAGTGCGGACTTGCCGGGGTATTGGTTCAAATATTCAAGAGAAATATCTTGGCTTTCGGATAAAGAAAGGCAATTTAAGCTTGGTCCAAACCACAATGATCGAGGAGACGGCCACAGAGTTTACTGCATGGAAGCGGGTACTTTTACCAAAGAAAATGTATATGAGTCTTGGTCGGAAGAGAGGTCTGAAGATTATCG
This sequence comes from uncultured Gardnerella sp., assembly GCA_947254595.1. GTDB lineage: Bacteria > Actinomycetota > Actinomycetes > Actinomycetales > Bifidobacteriaceae > Bifidobacterium. The sequence goes on from CAMYED010000032.1 coordinate 756, forward strand.
TATTGCTGCAAGATTAATTAATTTATACAAAGATGATTCGCATGATCTCGCTCAGTCTGCTGTTGCGTATGCAATACACGATCATTTAGATGAGAATAGAACTAGGTGGAATAAGGTCGTTAGTAATGGTTTCGAGGGTGTTTCAACTAGTTTGATTCAATCAACAGCTGCGGAGTATTGGGAAGAAGCAAAAAACCTTACGCCGGCAGAAGTTCAAGTAACGAACAAATATTTTAGTAAAAATAGTGTTGGCGTATTGAATATTAAATTGTTGAATAAGGCTGGGAATCCTATAAGTGGCATTAAATTTACTATAAAATCCCTAAACGGGAAGATGGCAAAGATTGCTGGCCGATTTATGGATATGAATTTTATTTCAACAGCTAAAGGTTCCGATACTACGTGGGTTGCAGAATCAACTGGAAAAGCAAGTTTTTCTATTACTTACTCTATTCCTAAAGCTGAGCGCTTTTATTCAGATGGTCAAGATCAAATTCGTAGCTTAGAAAACACTGAGTACGATGAATATTATTCTCTTGATGTTCAAAAGCTTCCGGAGGATAACTCTAAGCCTGCTGGTAACGAGGGCGCGGGTTCGGAGACTGGTTCGGCTTCTGGTACGGGCGCAACTTCTGGTACGGGCGCAACTTCTGGTTCTGGTTCGACTCCGTCTGGGACGACTACACCCGGTACGACTCCGTCTGGTACGACTACACCCGGTACGACTCCTGCTTCCGGTTCCGGTACGGGTACGACTCCGTCTGGTACGACTCCGTCTGGTACGAGTCCGTCTGGTACGAGTCCGTCTGGTACGAGCCCGTCTGGTACGACTCCGTCTGGTACGAGTCCGTCTGGTACGAGTCCGTCTGGAACGACTCCATCTGGGACGACTACACCCGGTACGACTCCTGCTTCCGGTCCCGGAACGACTTCCAATACGCCCACTAAGCCTGCTGCTAAAACAACTTTCAATCCGACTTTAAGCTCGAAAATTGAAAAGAAAGTATTGAAATCCGGAGAAAAAGTTGATGTTTCTGTAACTAGCGGTGTAAGTGAGGGTAATGGCTGGCCTTCAGACGTTAGTCTTCATGCTCAAGGCTACTATTTTGTAGGTTCTGCAGACGCAATTTTGCGCGTTAATAGTCGTAAAGCTAAAGAATCGGCGAAACAATATTTAGAGCGTATTCGCGCTTTGCCTGATTTGCGCCAAGTTGCTGCAGCTAAAGCGGATTTTTCTAAAGCTGGTGAAACCGTAGTAGCTACTGCAAAACGTGCAAGCGGAGATATTAGTGATTCAGACTTGAATAATGCTGAAGCGTATACGGTAGCAAATGAAGAATCTGGAAAATTTGGTACGTGGGTTTGGATTATTGCTAGGGACGCACAGAAAAAAGAATGTTCTGAAAAATTGGATGATGACGTTGTGCAAGCATTCGGATCTACGAATACAACGGTAGCTTACCAAGCAACAATAAACTCGGATATTGTTGCAAAGAAGTCTGCGGTTGGTTTGGGAACGGAAATTGTTGGTGAAATTACTGTAGGAGGTCTGCCGGATACGTATGGATCATTCAAAGGTAATGAAACATACAATTTTACTGGGGATAAAAAAGCGCATATTCGATTGTGGTGGGCTGGCGCAGGTACGGAACACCCTACGAAAAAAGACAATGCGAAGTATATGCCTGGATCTAGCGGTGAAGCAACTTTTGAAGAGCCAAAAGAAGATGAACATCATAAATTGCTTAAAACTTGGGATGTTGAAGCAGCTAACGGCACGTACGAAATTGGCAATGGAAGTATTACTTTAAGGCCGATTGCAGATTCTGACAAGTCTGTTGCAGATAAAAAAGTTTTGGCAAGTAACGTTCATATTCGTGCAGATAAGGACAAGGAATCAGGCTGGTATATTCTAGTTTATGATTTTCCTGGATCGTCTAGGGCTTCGCAGTATAAGTCAAGATACGATGCACAGTGGAGTCGCTCTTGCGTAGAACCAAATGCGCAGCCGGACCCTGTGTCTGTTACAACTCGAGTTAGTGACGATACTGTTGAAGCTGGAGAAAAATTCCACGATAATGCGCGCATTACAGGAAGAGTGCCAAAAGGAAGCTACGTATTATTCAGTGCGTACGAGTACGGCAATGATAATGCAAAATCTAAGCATAAGTCGGAAAATTCCAGCAAAAAAGATAATAAACCGGAAGAAGTGACGCCTAAATCTCGCGTAAATATTACGGATATGCAGGCTGAAAATAGTAAAAAAACTGCAATTAGTGTAAGTTCTGCGGATATTACTTTAGATCACGAAGGAACAGTTTATTGGAAGGCGGAAGTGTATGACGCTCAGAACAAGCCTCTTGCAACTCACGCATTGGGGGTTGAAGGCGAAACTGTGCGCGTAACTGATGATTCTTCTGATTCCGCTGATTCTGACGGTTCTGATGGTTCTGATGAAGATGGTTCAGCTGGTTCGGCTAAAGATAATTCTGGAGACAATTCACCTGATAATTCGGGTAAGCGGAAAAATAGGAACAGAAAAGGAGGTAAAAAAGGTTCCGGTAAAGACTATGGTAACGGCTTCGGAAATGGTTCCGGTGATTTTACTGACGAAAATGGCGAATCAGGAACTGTAGACGGAAACGGAACAGAAAATGATCAGCAAAATATTAGATACGAAAAACTCGGTGAAAGATTTGCTGAAGCAATACGCAAAATGCTATTTGACGCGTTTAATAGAGGCTCCGGTCAAAATGCTGCTTTTAACGCGAATAATACGAATTTTGCTAACGGCAAGCAAAACGGTAAATCGTCTGTAACTACAATGATTTGCAATGAGGATGGAGAATGTTTTGAACAAAAAGATACTAAAGCGGGTGCCAACAACGGTAGAAACGGTAGAAACGGTAGAAACGGTGGAAGTGCCGGAAATGCTGGAAGTGCCGAAAACGATGGAAGTATTGGAAATGTTGGGAATGATGGCAACGTGGAAAACGTTGTAAATTCAGATAAAAGCGATGTTGGCAACCAAGTTGGTACAATTCCGTCTAATCTTGCGGTTACAGGCGCTTCCGCTGCGGCTGTGATGATTCTTGCTGTTGTTGCGCTTATGATTGCCGGAGGATTGTCGGTTGGTCGCTTTGCGGCAATTGTGTCTAAGCACGGCTGCGTGGCTTTTAGGTTGCGCAAACAAGGCCCTACTACAATGAGACGGAGGAAAATATAACGATATAGCAAAAAATCTGTTCGAAAAAACTGTAGTTTATACTGCATTTTAATTGCTTCCTCATTCAGTAATGTGGATATTCGCGTGGTAGAGATTTGAGATTTTTCGCACTGAGCGAGGTACGCTCGCGCGGTCTAGGCGCGCTCGCTACGAAACTCGCGTTGGAAGTCCACTGGACTTCCAACTTAAGCGAGTTTCCGCTCCGAGTTGCTTTCGCGCGCTACGCTCTGAGCGCGAAAGCAGGTCGTCGCGCAGAGCCGAAGGCAGAGCCGAAGGCTGCTGATTCGCCGAGCGAAGAAGAAAAATCGAAAAATCTCTGCGATAAGATGAGGTTATTAACGAATTGACACGCAGAGTTTGGGGGATTTCTCTACGAGAACTAAAAGAGGACTGATGGAGCAACGTTCTTAGAGAACGAAGTAGACATGAGAACCTTTAGCAACCAGAGCGACTGAAGGACGGGGCGTTCGAGGAGAGAAATCCCCCAAAACTCGCGCCACAGCAAGTAAGAATTGTCAATCAAACTATAATAATTATTGAAAAATAAGAATATTTGGTGCGTTAATCGGTAAAATTTGCGTAAAAAATGGTTAATGCACCAAATTTTTATTGTAAAGCTGCATGCTTTGCGCATAATATTGAATATAATGCTATTTGTAATTATGTGATTATAACGTTATAACGTTTGAAACTTGTGCATAATGCATAAGCGAGGGAGTTATGGAAGATTACAATATTGACAAGAAAAAACTGATTGTGCGCTTGCATAGAATACAAGGACAACTTACAGCAATCAATACAATGATTGAGAATGATGCTGGATGTCAGGATGTTCTTATGCAGCTTTCTGCAGTAACAGCTGCTTTACATGCTTTAGCGGTTATTACAGCTCGCGAGCATATCAGCGGAGAAATACACCATGCGGCCGATATTGGCACTAGCGAAGGTGCGGATATTGCAATGGATGACGTTTCTTCTATTATTGACCGTTTACTTCGTTACGAAAAGGCTTAGTGAGGCGTGCCAGATTCGCATAATATTTTGCATACTGTTAGTCAAACCGCTGAATCTCCAGCTAATGGCGCGTTTGTTGAGAAAAAGTCCGAGTTTATTGGCAACATTTGCCACGTTTCAACGCTTGATGAAGCAATGGCTTTTACTCAATCTGTGCGACTTAAGCACCCAAAAGCGCGTCATGTAGCTTACGCGGCTCAATGCGGTACAAACGGTGCACAATTATGCGAACGAATGAGTGACGACGGCGAACCTTCCGGAACTGCAGGAAAGCCAATACTCGATGTTTTAAGAGCGGCCAATTTAACTGATTGCGTTGTTACAGTAACGCGTTATTTTGGCGGAATTTTGCTTGGATCTGGGGGACTGACTCGCGCCTATTCTCGCGCGGCAAGTCTTGCCGTTGCAGAGGCGCAAGTAGTGGATATTATTTCTTGTACTCGCTTTACTTGCGCGCTTAAATACCCGCAATTGCGCATGTTGCAGCATATTGTTAAGCAAGTAGAAGGAATAGTTGACAGCGAAACTTACGGAGCAGAAATCTGCATTACTGTTGCCGTGCCTACTTCAAAATCTCAAGAATTTCTGCAAAAAGTGCAAAACGCTTTTTCGGGCAGCATACTGCCAAAATCTGATGGTAATCTAATTAATAAAATAGTTGATGCTAAGCGTTAAGGGTGTTTTATGGAAGATACTAACAGTCAGAAAAGCAATGAGCAGGATCTAGCGTATGAACCTTTAACTGCGGTTTACGAGCATTTGCGACACAGTGAAGATTCCACGGAACTTCACGAATTTGCTAGACGAGAATTGCCGGATAGGTCCGATCAAGCCGCATTTTCTCGCGCAACGTCTCTTCTTGAAGCTGTTGCCGGGAATGTGAATACTCCGGAAGAAGATAGAATCTACTTAGCTACTTCAATGCCGTTCCCAAACATATTAGTTAAGCTTTCAGAAGACGCTTCTGACGACGTGCGTTTAGCTGTTGCGGAAAATCATGATGCTAAAAATTGGCTTGTTGGAAGACTTACTAAAGATTCTTGCCCTAAAGTTCGCGATGCTGCGTTGTGTAATCCAAAAGCTTCTTGGAAAATGCGTTTAGAAGGCGCTCAATGCAATGGTGTAGGCGGGGAAACTTTGAAATATCTCGCATCTCTTGGAGTTAGCGTAGAAGAAAACGCGCCAACCGTATTAGCAACTATGGTGCGTAGGGCAGTTGCACTAAATCCTGGAGTTCCACAAAATATTTTGCAAGCTTTATGCAACGATAAAGCGGAAGATGTTGCCTTGGCGGCGCGCAGCCGTTGCTCACGTGAATAGTTACCTGTATATTAACTTGTTGATAGCTATGAAAATATTGTCAGCAATACGTTTGAAGTGAATCTTTAATCTTATTGCTTATGTTGAAAGTAATGGTGAATTTGTGCATAATATGCGAAAGTTCACAATGCTTCGACGTGTGACTTAATGATAGATTACGATGGAAAATATGAACAATACAACAGAAGAAGTAACGGCGACGGCGCCACTGCATCGACTAGCAGAATTAATGGGCGTTGGTGTTCGTTACGTTGGCTCCGACAATCAAGAACACGAAATTAAAGATAACGTTTTAGTGTCCGTGTTGGGCGCTTTAGGTGTGGATGCTTCTAGCGAGGAAGCAATAGAAAAGTCTACGAAAGATATTTTGGCGTATTTACACGGACGTATTATTGCTCCTACAGTTTTGCACACAGTTGGCAAATGTGATGAAGTTACTGTAAATACTGGAATTTTAGAGTATCCGGTAGCAACTTTGATTTTGGAAAATGGCGAAGAGTACGATGGTGACCTAGCTATTGTTCCTAACGAAAACGATGTTGCGTACCCGGTAAATGGAAAGTTTGTTGCAACTTCTTTAGTAAAAATTCCTGAAGATGTTCCAATGGGTTACCATACTTTGCGTGTAACTGTTGGCGATAGAAAAGAAGAAGCAACGCTTATTAGCGCTCCAGAAAGCATTGATACGCTTGAATCTCTTGAAGCTAATGGTGAGAAGCTTTGGGGATGGATGGCTCAGCTTTATTCGATTCGTTCTTCAAAGTCTTGGGGAGTTGGCGATTTTGCTGATTTGGCAACGCTGCTTACCGAAGCTAAGAAAAAAACTGGGGCTGATTTTGTATTAATCAACCCAATGCATGCTGGCGAACCGGTTGCTCCATTAACTCCATCTCCTTACCTTCCAGTTGCGCGCGGAATGGTAAACGTAACGTATATTCGTCCAGAAAGTATTCCGGAATACAATACTTTGGACGAAAAAACTCGTAATGAAATCGTTAATTTGCGAAATCAGGTAGAGCCATTAAATAATGACGCGCAGATTATTGATAGAGATTCTATGTGGCGCGTAAAAATGCGCGCGTTGTGGCTGATTTTCAAGGCTGGAATGCCGGAGGAGCGCGCTCGCGTTTTTGAAGCGTTTAAGCAGGAGATGGGTGACCGTCTTGAATCTTACGCAACTTGGTGCTTGTGCTACGACAAGTGGGGTGCTCCAAAGGGCGAGGATTGCTGGGAGCGCACTCTTACTAAGGATTCTGATTCTGTGCGCGAGTTGGCTGAGCGTTTCCCGGATACGCTTGAGTTTTATCGTTGGCTTGAATGGGTTGCTTTCTCTCAGTTGCATGATGCTCAGGTTGCTGCGCGTGAAGCCGGAATGAAGATTGGTATTATGTCCGATATGGCTGTTGGCGTGCATCCTGCAGGTTCTGAGGTTTGGTGGAATCCGGAGCGTTTTGCTAACGGAGCTACTGTTGGTGCGCCTCCTGATTACTTCAATCAGCAGGGTCAGGATTGGTCGCAGCCTCCTCTGCACCCGTTTGAGCTTGAGCGCACTGGTTTCCGCACTTATAGGGATATGGTTCACGGCATGTTTGCTTCGGCTGGTGCTGTTCGTATTGACCATATTCTTGGGCTTTTCCGTTTGTGGTGGATTCCTGAAGGTTCTGCCCCAAGCGGCGGCGCTTACGTTTACTATGATGCAGATATTATGCTTGGCATTTTGGCGATTGAGGCAACTCGTGCGCATGGTGTAGTTGTTGGTGAGGATTTGGGTGTTCTGCCGGCAAATGCGTTGGAGGTTTTGCGTAAGAGGGCTGTGCTTGGTTGCACGGTTGAATGGTTCGAGGTGCGAGATGGTGAATTCCGTACTCCGGATAAGTGGCGTGAAATGACGCTTGCTTCTGTTAATACGCACGATTTGCCGCCTGCTGCCGGTTATTTGCGCTACGAGCATGTGAATATTCGCGAGCGTTTGCACTTGCTTACAGGATCTGTGGAAGAATTCCGTGCAGGTGCTGTTGCGGAGCATCGCGCTATGATGCGCATGTTGGTTAAGGGCGGATATTTGGATGCGCAGTTACTTGAGGATGAGGAAGCTCACACTCAGGAGATTGTTGAAGCTTTGTATCGCGCTTTGAAGGCTGCTCCTTCGCGCTTGTTGGCGGCTTCTTTGGTGGATGCTGTTGGTGAGTATCGTGCGCAGAATCAGCCTGGAACTAACAATGAGTATCCAAACTGGCGTATTCCTTTGGCGGATGCTGACGGTAATTCTGTGTCGTTGGATAATATGTTTGATTTGCCGCGAGTGCAGTCGCTTTCTGCGATTATGAATGCTTGAGGTTTTGTTTGACGATTCGTTTCGTATTCGTCTTAGCCTTATATAAAATAGACACTTGCAAGTAGTCTCGTATTAGCGATATACTTGTAGATTGTTGTGTTTCCCTAAGGGGTCCTTCAAAGCGCTTTTCCCACTCGCCATCGAGGACTTTCAGGGAGCCCACGGATTATGAGTAACGTATTTTCTATAAACCAAGGAAATGCAACGCTCGAAACACAATAGAGAAAAGGTACGATTGTGAAGACTTTCACACCGAAACCAGCAGATTTAACTCATGACTGGTACATCATCGATGCCACTGACGTGGTACTTGGTCGTTTGGCCTCTCAGGTAGCAATCTTGCTGCGTGGTAAGAATAAGCCAACGTTTGCTCCTCATGCTGATTCTGGCAATCACGTTATTATTATTAACGCTGAAAAGATTGCTTTGACCGGCAATAAGTTGAGCAAAGAACTGTATTCCCACTCTGGTCGTCCAGGCGGCCTTCGTCGTGATAGCTATGCAGAGCTTTTGGAGAAGAATCCAAAGCGTATTATCATGGCTGCTGTCAAGGGCATGCTTCCAAAGAATCGTCTTGCTAAGGTGCAGCTTGACCGCCTTCGTGTGTTCACTGGCGCTGAGCATCCGCACACTTCGCAGAAGCCACAGGTCTTCGAGATCGCTCAGGTCTCTCAGCAGGCTAAGTGAGATCAAGGAGAATAGATATGGCAGAAAATAACAACTCCGCGGTTCTTGAAAACGAAGAAGAACTGACTAGCTACACCACTGAAACTAACGCTGGTGCTGGCACCGGCACTTCCGCAATCGAGCCAGGCTACGGCACTGGTCGTCGTAAGGAAGCCGTTGCTCGCGTGCGTTTGGTTCCAGGCTCTGGCAAGTGGACTATTAATGGTCGCACTTTGGAAGAGTACTTCCCATCTCGCTTATTGCAGCGCGAAGTAAATTCTCCAATCGTGTTGCTCAAGCTTGAAGGCAAGTTTGACGTCGTAGTCCTCGTTGACGGCGGCGGCACTACCGGCCAGGCTGGTGCTATTCGCTTGGGTGTTGCTCGTGCATTGAATTCTATCGATCGTGATGCAAACCGTATTGCTTTGAAGAAGGCTGGCTTCTTGACCCGCGACGCTCGCGTTGTGGAACGCAAGAAGGCTGGTTTGCACAAGGCACGTCGTGCACCTCAGTTCTCGAAGCGTTAAGTTTCGCAGAATTTATATTTTACAAATGGCTTCAGGTTTTTGCCTGGAGCCATTTTTTATACAAAACGTAAGTGGTTGTAGTAGGTGACTGTAATGTAAGTGACTGTAATGTAAGTGACTGTAATACCAACCTTAAATGTTACAAATAGTGTGTAAGTTTCTGTTGAATCGAACATTCCAGAAAATTTACACGATAATCGCACATTAATAATTACAAATAATCACAAATAATGAACAAGATAGCATAAAGCTCGCTCATAAATAGCGCAACTCGCTTCAAAGATGCAAAAGTACAGCAAATCGGCTAAATTGTGACTTGTATCACAAATTTAATTACTGTGAGTAACAACAGGCAAAAATATTTGCTATTGATGACGCTATTAGTAACGTTATTGATGTCGTTATTAAAGCAGCTATTAATGCCGTTGGTGGAGATCAAGGAGGACCACTCATGGTTGAGGCACACAAAAAAGCCGAAACAGAGCCGAAAACCGTTGACGATGTTGAATTGGCAGCACAGCAAGAGGTTGATCAACTCGTCGAAAAAGCGTCAAAAGCTTTGGATGAATTTGAAAAGCTTAACCAGCAACAAATTGATCATATTGTAGCTAAAGCATCTGTTGCAGCACTAAATAAGCATTTGGTTCTTGCAAAAATGGCTGTTGACGAAACTGGGCGCGGTCTTGTTGAAGATAAAGCAACGAAAAACATTTTTGCATGCGAACATATTACGCATTACTTGGCTGGGCAGAAAACAGTTGGAATTATTCGTGAAGACGACGTTCTTGGAATTGACGAAATCGCTGAGCCAGTTGGTATCGTTGCAGGCGTAACCCCTGTTACAAACCCAACTTCAACCGCAATTTTTAAGTCGCTTATTGCGCTAAAAACTCGCTGCCCAATTATTTTTGGATTCCATCCCTTCGCGCAAAAGTGCTCCTCTGAAGCTGCGCGAGTTGTTCGCGATGCAGCCGTAGCAGCCGGCGCGCCAAAAGATTGCATTCAGTGGATTGAGCATCCTTCTATTGCAGCTACCGGCGCTTTAATGAAGCATCCAAAGATTGCAACCATTCTCGCAACCGGCGGACCTGGCATGGTTAAAGCTGCGTACTCTTCTGGAAAGCCAGCTCTTGGTGTTGGTGCCGGAAATGCCCCAGCTTATGTTGATAGTGACGTTGATATTTCGCGCGCTGCAAACGATTTAATTCTTTCAAAGCATTTTGATTACGGAATGATTTGCGCAACCGAGCAGGCTATTATTGCGCACAAAGATGTTTACGATCCTTTGCTTCGCGAGTTGAAGCGTCGCAAGGCTTATGTTGTAAACGACGACGAAAAAGCAAAGCTTGAGCAGTACATGTTTGGCTGCACATCGTATTCCGGAAATACGCCAAAGCTTAATTCTGTTGTTCCTGGCAGATCTCCGCAATATATTGCGCACGAAGCTGGTTTTGAAGTTCCAGAAGACGCTGTGATTTTGATTGCTGAGTGCAAAGAAGTTGGCGAAATGGAGCCGCTTACTATGGAAAAGCTCGCTCCTGTTCACGCAATGCTTCGCGCAGAAAATAAGGAACAAGGCTTTGAGATGTGCGAACAAATGCTCGTGCATGGAGCTGGTCACACTGCTGTAATTCACACGAATAATCAGGATCTTGTTCGCGAATACGGTGTGCGCATGCACGCTTGCCGAATTATTTGGAATTCTCCAGGATCTCTTGGTGGCGTTGGAGATATTTACAATGCCATTGCTCCGTCGCTTACGCTTGGATGCGGATCTTACGGCGGAAATTCCGTTTCTGGCAACGTACAGGCTGTAAATCTTCTTAATATTAAGCGCATCGCACGAAGGAATAATAATATGCAATGGTTCAAGATTCCGGCTAAAACTTATTTTGAGCCGAATGCTATTCGTTATTTGAGGGATATGTACGGAGTTGAGCGCGCAGTTATTGTGTGCGATAAAGTTATGGAGCAGCTTGGAGTAGTCGATAAGATTATTGACCAGCTTCGCGCTCGAGATAATCGCGTTACTTTCCGTATTATTGATTACGTTGAGCCTGAGCCAAGCGTTGAAACGGTTGAGCGCGGTGCAGCAATGATGCGCGACGAATTCCAGCCAGACACCATTATTGCTGTTGGCGGCGGTTCTCCAATGGACGCTTCGAAGATTATGTGGCTTATGTATGAGCACCCGGAGATTTCTTTCGCAGATTTGCGCGAAAAGTTCTTCGATATTCGTAAGCGCGCATTTAAGATTCCGCCTCTTGGAAGCAAAGCTAAGCTCGTATGTATACCAACTTCTTCCGGAACCGGCTCTGAAGTTACGCCTTACGCCGTTATTACCGACCACAAGACGGGCTACAAGTACCCAATTACCGATTACGCTTTAACTCCATCAGTTGCAATCGTCGATCCTGTGCTTGCTCGTACTCAGCCTCGTCGTTTGGCTTGCGATTCTGGATTTGATGCATTAACGCACGCTATGGAAGCTTACGTATCTGTTTACGCAAATGATTTTACGGATGCAATGGCGTTGCACGCTTCGAAGCTTATTTGGGAGAATCTAAATGATTCTGTAAATTCGGAAGATTCTCAGCGCAAGATTGAAGCGAAAGAAAAAATGCACAATGCTGCTACTATGGCAGGCATGGCTTTCGGCTCTGCATTCCTTGGAATGTGCCACGCTATGGCTCACACTATTGGTGCTTTGTGCCATGTTGTTCACGGTCATACGAACGCAATTTTGCTGCCTTATGTTATTCGCTACAACGGTCAGATTCCGCAAGAGCCAACTAGCTGGCCGAAGTACAACCATTATGTTGCGCTTGAAAGGTATCAGGAGATTGCTAAGAATCTTGGCGTTGACCCTGGTAAGACTCCTGAAGAAGGCGTGGAAAATCTTGCGCGCGCTGTTGAAGAGTATCGAAACGAAAAGCTCGGAATGGACGCCTCGTTTAAGGCTTGTGGCGTAGACGAAGAGTACTACTGGTCGATACTTGACAATATTGGCATGCGTGCTTATGAAGATCAGTGCGCTCCAGCAAATCCTCGCATTCCGCAGATTGAGGATATGAAGGATATTGCAATTGCAGCGTATTATGGCGTTTCTCAAGAAGAAGGCCATCGCATGCGCTTGGAGCGTGAAGCTGCATAAGCTTTGCGTATTTAGCTGACCGTATTTAGTTAATAATGGCAGAGGCTTCACTAGCTGTAGCTTCTGCCATTTTTTGTTGGAAAATAGCCGACACGCCCGGTTTTTAATAATCGAAGGTTGATGGTTTAATTGCTT
>CAMYED010000033.1 GCA_947254595.1 uncultured Gardnerella sp.
AATTCTGAAACATTTGCCGGAGATTTTTCCGGCAAATGTTGTCGTTTCGGCTGCGTTTGACCACAAATGCCGTGTATTTTTCCGGCAAATGTTGTCGTTTCGGCTGCGTTTGACCACAAATGCCGGGAATTTTTCCGGCTTTTGTTGTCGTTTCTGCGTATTTGGGAAACATTTGCCGGGAATTTTTACGGCTTTTGTTTACCAACTATGTGCGGAGAAATTTTTTATAGCGCGTTATGTAATGCTACGAGTAAGATGGCAAGCAGTGTGTGACGCGCGAGTATGCAATGTTGTCTGTTCTCGCGCAAGGTAAAGTGATTTTTGCGAAAGAGGCTTTATTATGCCAAGGATGTTTGGTACGGATGGCGTGCGCGGATTGGCAAATCGCGATTTAACAGCGCAACTTGCGTTAGATTTAGGTGACGCTGCCGTACGCGTTTTAGGAGATACTCCTGCCGCGTCTAATGCAGTAGCGTCTAATGCAGCAGCGTCTAATGTTACTGAAGTCGAAACTTCAGCTCACGCTCGTCGCCGCGCGCTTATTGGCAGGGACACTCGCGTTTCGGGCGATTTTCTAGCTTCCGCGCTTGCTGCAGGAATGAGCGCCGGCGGTTTTGACGTTATTGACGCTGGTATTATTCCAACTCCTGGCGTTGCTTTCCTAACTTCCGTGCTAAATGTTGAAATGGGTGCCGTAATTTCCGCATCGCATAATCCAATGCCAGATAACGGCATCAAATTCTTCGCGCGCGGTGGTTTTAAGCTTCCGGATAGTAAAGAGGATGAGATTGAGGCTGTACTTGGCCAAGATTGGGAGCGTCCAACTGGAGCTGGCGTCGGTAGAGTAAGCCACGACACTACTACCGCAACCAATCTTTATATTGATCACTTGGTTTCTGCTGTTGCGCCGTTGAATAAAAATTCCACTACGCGCCCAAAGCCGCTTGCAGGTTTGCGAGTTGTTGCGGATTGCGCAAATGGTGCAACTTCGGTTGTTGCTCCGGAAGCTTTGCGTCGCGCTGGTGCGGAAGTTGTTGTTATTAACGCGTCTCCTGACGGATACAATATTAACGATCACGCTGGTTCTACGCATCCTGAGCAGTTGCAGGCAATGGTTAAGGCTTCAAAGGCTGATTTAGGCGTGGCTTTTGATGGCGATGCTGACCGTTGCTTAGCTGTTGACGAGAACGGCAATATGGTTAATGGCGATCAGATTATGGGTATTCTTGCGCGCGCTAAAAAAGCTGAAGGTAAGCTTAATCACGATACGCTTGTTGTTACGGTTATGAGCAATCTTGGCTTAAAGCTTGCGCTTAAAGATATGGGCATTGCAACAGTGCAAACAAGCGTTGGGGATCGTTACGTTCTTGAAGAAATGCTTAAACATGATTATTCGCTTGGTGGTGAGCAGTCTGGTCATGTTATTAACCGCGAATTTGCTACAACCGGTGACGGCACTCTTACTGCTTTAACTTTGTGCCGCGAAGTTGTGCGCGCTGGGAAAAAGCTTTCCGAAATGGCTGCCGACTTCCCGCAGCTTCCGCAGGCTCTTGTAAACGTGCCAAACGTGGATAAGATGGCGTCTAAAACTAACGCGGCTGTTCTTGCTGCGGTAGAAAAAGAATCTAAGCTTTTGGGAGACACTGGCCGCGTGCTTCTTCGCCCGAGCGGCACTGAGCCTCTTGTGCGCGTTATGTGCGAAGCGGCAACGCAGGCTCAGGCGGACGAGGTTTGCGCGCGTCTTGCCCAGGTTGTGGTTGACAATCTTAAGCTATAAGCTTACGTATTTTTGCGTTTGCTATTTGCTTACATTTCAGTTGGCTCTAGCAGTGCGCAAATAATTTTGGTATACTTATATCTTTAGTGCTGCTTTCAAAATTCTGCTCGCAGCATGTTTCTTGTGAATTTTCGCGTTGTTACGTGCGCTTATTACACGGTAAAGGAGTCCTATGTTTACGCATCACGCAAGTGTCGATACGAAGCTCAGTCGCGCTGTTGAGCGCTTGCTTGATTCTGCTACAGAGGATGGCATTTTGCCTATTGTGCAGGCGGGCGAGCCGGTGCTGCGTCAACGTACTGTTGCGTACGACGGTCAGCTTACGCGCGCAACTCTTACTAAACTTATTTCGCTAATGCATAGCACAATGCTTGAAGCTCCGGGCGTCGGATTGGCGGCTCCGCAAATTGGGCTTGGTCTTGCGATTGCTGTAATTGAGGATCATGTGCGAGATGACGAGGACGATCCGCGCGATATTGCCGAGCTTCCGTTCCGCGTGATTATTAATCCGCGTTATGAGCCGATTGGCACTCAGACGCGTAGTTTTTACGAGGGTTGCTTAAGCGTTTCCGGCTATCAGGCTGTTCGTCAGCGTTGGCTTGACGTTCAGGCCACTTGGCAAGATGAAGACGGCAAGCAGCATTCCGAGCGTTTGCACGGTTGGCCTGCGCGAATTTTCCAGCATGAAACTGATCATCTTCGCGGCGAACTTTATATTGACCGCGCGGAAATGCGTTCACTTTCCACCGACGAGAATTTGGAAGATTATTGGGCGGATGAAGCTGTTCCAGTAGCTGCCGCTCGTACGCTCGGTTTTGCAATCTGAATATTTTTATTCTTACTCTTACTACGTGCGCGCGATTCTTGTATTACTCGCGTTGTATGCGCACAACAAAAAGCCGACCCGCGAAATCTTTCGTAGGGCCGGCTTTTTTATATTGTGGTTATAAGTGCGTATATGTTATACTGTTATACCGTATATTTACATACTATATACAGTCATTTTTCAATGAGGAAAGGTAGTCGATGACGTTTATCTCTCGTGCAATACGCTACATTCTGAGGAAACGAGTAAAGACATTAATAGTTTTCATTATTGTATTTCTTATTTCAACATTACTATTTGCGACTTCTGCTGTTTCGAGTGCCGCTAATAAAGAGGGGCAAAAAGTTGAGGCGCAAGCGGAATCTAGTTTCGTACTTGCGAATAATCCGCAAGTAAATCCTGGAACTCCTAGAGGAGCTGGAACTGTAAAGCCTAAAGATGTGCAAGCAATCGCAAAGTTGCAGGGAGTTGCTTCGTACGTAGTTCGTCAAAATGTAACAGCAGATTTGGTTAATGCTAAAGCTGCGAGAATCCCAGGCGTTCAGGATTACGATCAAAAGCGCGAGCAGCAGTTTGGTAATGCCGTTAATATTGAAGGAACTAATAATTCTACCGCTCTTAATGCGTTTAGAACAAAAGCAATAAACGTATCTAAAGGTAAGCATTTGCTCTCTAGTAATGTTCACGCATCGCTTATTCATGAAGATCTCGCTAAAGCCAATGGATTACATGTAGGAGATGCTCTTACGCTTCGCGCTAACCCTTACGATGCTGACAATATTAACCAATCAACCGCAACTGTAAAAACTCGTATTGTTGGAATTTATTCGGGAGCAAATAAGCGCCAAGTTGCAACTAGGGCGGAACTTACTGCCAATACTGTGTATACGGATTTGCAGACTACGCGCGAATTGTATAAGTATGAGCCAGGAAAAGAAATATATCAGGATGCAAGTTTTAGCGTAAAGCGCGGCGAGAATGCGGATAATATTATTGCGCAAGCTGCTAAGTTGCCTATTGATTTGCAAAATTATCAGCTAACTCGCGACGATCAGTTCGTTTCTGGCTTATTGAGAATCGCTAAAGGTGTTCATTCAATGATGACTATTACGACGATTGCTGTAATATCTTTCGCTATTGTTGCGCTTGGATTGGTGCTTTTATTGTGGATGAATGAGCGCCGTCATGAGATTGGCGTATTTACGGCGATTGGTAATAGCAAGCTGTCTATAGTTTGTCAGTACGTTAGTGAGGTTCTACTTATTGCAATACCTTCGTTAGTTGTTGGATACTTTTTTGCAAAGATCATAGCTCCGTGGATGAGTAATGCTGCGCTTGGATCCGTAAAATCTGCTGCTGCTAATGATTTGAGCACTATGGGCCAGGCCGGTGGGAATCTTGAATCTACTTTGGCAACTAGGACTTTGGATAAACTTATTGTGCAAGTAGACTTATCGTGCTTTGTTGGTGTTTCTGCAATAGTGTGTGCGGCGGTTCTTGTTGCTGTAGTGCTGTCTTATTTGCCGATGATGCTCAAATCTCCTCGCGAATTGCTTGGATTGCAGAAGTAAAACATTGCGTATTGCGTATTGCGTACCAAGTTTTTCGCAAGTTTTTCGCAAGTTTTAGCAAAGTTTATAAAAGTTTCTTTGGAGTAATTATGAGAGTTGATGTAATTTCTTTATGTACTAGAGCTTGGCTTGCAATATTTCGCAAGCCTCGACGTAACGCAATAATTGTGCTAATTATGACTCTTGTTTTAAGCGCGCTTGTTTCGCAAGCTGGTACTAGCGCTGCGGTTACGGGAGTAAGTAATCGGCTTCAGTCTAGTGTTGGCTTAGGTTTTAGTGTGCGTGCGAAAACGCGTGGTGAAACTCTTCCAGAGCGAATTAATGCAAATTCTAATTCCGATACTAATTCCGAGTCTAATTCTGATACTAATTCCGAGGCTAAAGTACCTAATTCCCCAATTCCTCAGGATTTGGGCGCGAATGAAGGAATTGACTCTAGTCAAATTCGTAAATTTGCTGCGATTTCGGGCGTAAAAACTGTAGTGGAAGAGCGCGATGTTTTAGCTACGCCTGTTGGGAAGCAACTTGTGCTTCCTGCGCAGGGTCCTAGACTAGACGATGATGTTTTGGCTCATGCTGCTGGAATTACTGGCACAACAGATTCTCGATTATCTCAAGGTTTTCAAGAAGGATTGTACCGTTTAGAGCAGGGTGAGCATATTACTAATCGTTCTGCTGGTAGCGCAATAGTGCATCGTGATTTTGCTAAGAGGAATAATCTTAAGATTGGCTCTACTATAATTCTTAAACAGGGATTTAATGTAGAAGTTCGCGTTGTTGGCATTTTTGCTGGCAAATTGCAAACTAAGGGAGCACTTCCTTCGGACGCTTCAGAAAATCGCATATTTACTGACTTAAGTTCGGCGTTGTCTCTAGCTGGTTCTTCTAAGCGAAGTGTTTTGCGGTGCACTGTTGAGCGTTCTGATTTATTAGCTAATGCAATACGTAATGCTAAAAGTATTGCAGGAAAGTGGGCAGATGTAGAGCAGAATGCTTCGCAATTGTCTAGCGTAATAAACTCAGTTAATTCTGTGCAACAACTTGTGCAAATGATTTTCGTTGCGCTAAGTTTTGTTGGGATTTTAGTGCTTGGGCTTGTACTAGTGTTCTGGGTTCGCTCGCGCATGCACGAGATTGGCGTACTTATGTCTATTGGATTGTCGAAAGCTGTAATAGTTGGCCAGTTGCTTGTTGAAATAGTGATACTCAATATTGTGTCATTCGTTATTTCGCTGGGCTTGGGTGCTGCTTTTTCTGGCGTTATTGGTTCCGCGATTTTGCATAGTGCAAATTCGTCATTTATGGCGGATGGTGTTCCGGTATTGCCGTTGACTCAAACATTTACTGCTTTTGTTATGGGTTTGCTTATTTCTGCAGTTGCGTTGATTGTTGCGGTGCTGCCAATCTTAATAAAGAAGCCTCGGCAAATACTAAGCGCTATGAGTTAGCGGAAGCGCTATGAGTTAGCAGAAATGTAGTTGCGTATGCACATTCTTTGCTGCAATCGTAATAATGCAAATAAAACAAATCGTATAAATAAAACAAATCGTATAAAACGTATAAATCATGTAAAAATAAGGAGCTTATTATGTCGTCTTTATTGCAATTAAAAAATGTGAAGTACACTTACGGACCTGCAAATATTGCGGTACTAAATGACGTGAATGCAGAGTTCGAAACTGGCAAAATGTACAGTATTATGGGAGCTTCCGGAGCTGGAAAGTCCACTATGCTTTCGCTTTTAGCTGGATTAGATACTCCGTATAGTGGTGAAGTGCTTTTTAACGGTGAAAATATTGCAAAAACAGGATATTGTGAGCATCGCAAAAAGCATATCTCGCTTGTTTTTCAGAATTTTAATCTTATTGACTATTTGACACCATTAGAAAATTTGCGGTTAGTAAATTCGCGTGCGGATGCTCAAGTGCTAGTAGATCTTGGGTTGACGAAGGAAGAAGTAAATCGCAATGTTACGCAACTTTCCGGCGGTCAGCAGCAGCGTGTTGCAATTGGGCGAGCTTTAGTATCTTCTGCGCCGGTAATTTTGGCGGATGAGCCTACGGGCAGCCTTGACCCTGCTACGACTAAGGAAGTTATTGCAATATTGAAGAAGGCTTCTCGCGAACATGGCAAATGTGTGATTGTTGTTACGCACGATTCGAAAGTTGCGTCTCAAGCCGACGTAAAGTACGTGCTAAAAAATAAGCAGCTAACGCGAAAATCTGCTTGAGTGCCAAAACCTGCGTTATGGGACATTGGTGCAGATTGCGTGCTGCGCCAGTGTCCCAAAACAGGCAAAATGAGACATTCGTGCAGATTGCGTGCTGCGCCAGTGTCCCAAAACAGGCAAAATGGGACATTCGTGCAGATGGTGTTCTGCGTTACGGTCTGAAGATTGGTGTTATGGGACATTACCGCAGTACGCAAATTGCGTTATTAACAAAAAGCCGACCCACGAAATCGTAGGGCCGGCTTATTTGCGTTAGTAGCGTTAGCTTATCTCAACTTAGCTTAGCTTATTCCAACTTAGCTAAACCACAAATCAGATGTGGAAGTAAAGTTCATACTCAAGTGGAGTTGGAGCCAAGCGAGCCATATCCATCTCGCCATGCTTCAAATCAAGCCAAGTATCAATCAAATCGCTTGTGAACACGTCTCCCTGCATAAGGAAGTCGTGATCTTCTTCCAAAGCCTGCAAAGCTTCACCAAGCGAAGAAGGAACCTGCTTAATTCCCTCATGCTCCTCTGGAGGAAGCTCGTACAAATCCTTGTCAACAGGAGCAGGAGGCTCAATGTGATTCATAACGCCATCCAAGCCAGCCATCAGCTGAGCAGAGAATGCCAAGAATGGGTTGCAAGAAGGATCCGGAGCGCGGAACTCAATACGCTTAGCGGCAGGTTCAGTGCCAGCAAGAGGAATACGAATTGCTGCGGAACGGTTGCGCGCAGAGTAAACCAAGTTCACTGGAGCTTCGTAGCCTGGAACAAGGCGGTGGTAAGAGTTAAGCGAAGGATTAGTAAAAGCAAGTACGGAAGAAGCGTGCTTAATAAGGCCGCCAATATACCAGCGCGCAATGTCGGAAAGCTGAGCGTAGCCGGTTTCTGCGTAGAACAGCGGCTTGCCGTCCTTCCAAAGCGACTGGTGGCAGTGCATGCCGGTGCCGTTGTCTCCAGCGATTGGCTTTGGCATAAAGGTTGCAGCCTTACCTGCCAAAGCTGCGGTTTCGTGAACAACGTATTTGTACTTCATTAAGTCGTCGCCTGCGTGAACAAGCGTGTTGTAACGGTAGTTGATTTCCTGCTGACCTGCGCCGCCAACCTCATGGTGAGAGCGCTCAAGAATCAAACCCACCTTCTGCAGGTTGTAAACCATGTCGTCGCGCAAATCCTGGTTGTGATCAACCGGCGGCACTGGGAAGTAGCCGTGCTTTACGCGATTCTTAAAACCAATGTTATTGCTGCCGTCGTCTTCAGTATCAATTCCGGAATTCCATGGAGCTTCGTTAGAATCCACTTCGTAGAAGGAGCGCTGCATGTCGTTTGCAAAACGCACCTTATCGAAAATGAAGAACTCGGCTTCCGGCGCAAAGCTTGCGGTATCTGCAATGCCGGTAGACTTCAAATAAGCTTCGGCTTTGATTGCAACTTGGCGAGGGTCGCGAGAATAAGGTTCGTCAGTTACAGGATCCACGATTGAGAACGCAACGTTCAAAGTCTTATGCTTGCGGAATGGGTCAATGTAAGCGGTATCAACATCCGGAATAAGCTTCATGTCGGATTCGTTAATAGCTTGGAAGCCCTGCATTGAGGAGCCGTCGAAAGCCATTCCGTCGGTGAATGCGCTGTGCAGGAACTCATCGGCTGGAACAGTAAAATGCTGTTGAACGCCAATTAAATCGGTAAATCGTACGGAAACGTATTCAATGCCTTCCTTTTCAATAAGAGCTGCGGCATCTTCTTTCGTTTGCAAAGTTTTCATGGAAACACATTCCTTTCTTAAATCTCATTAACGAGTTTAGAACCGTAGCGGTAATTTTGGATTTCAGCGACTCGACTATCTCGTTACGTTTGTGTTACATACTGTTGTTTTTTATGTACGTGCTGTTACATGCCGTAAATAGTGTTCATCAGTTCGCGCCGTTACAATAGATTTTATGACGTATCAAGAGCATGAAGTGCGCGAATCTTCGGCGCATAATCCTAGTTCAGAGGGCAGTAATAAGCTTGATTTAGCTTCACTTTTCCCCGCAAAAGGTGACGACAGGCGTCCTCCGGATTGGCTTGGTCGCGCTCTTATTTATGTTGCGATTGTTGCTTTTGTTTCCATTTTTCTTTGGTTTGCGTGGAGCAGCATTTCTTTTATTGTTTTTGACGTTATTATTTCTATTTTTATAGCGCTCGCAATGGAGCCGCTTGTTGTGCGTTTGATTAAGCACGGTTGGAGGCGTGGGGCTGCTTCTGGTTTTACGCTTACGAGTTTGCTTGTGATTATCGGTTTGCTGCTTGCGTTGTTTGGTAATTTGTTTGCGCAGCAGGCTGTTTCTATGGCTTTGGGTTTGCCTGATTTGTACCATCAGCTTGCTGGTTTTATTCTTCGTTCAACAGGTTTTAGGATGCCGAATATTGAGCAGCTTGGAATGGAGATTTTGAAGCATGTTCAGACTTCGTGGGTGGTTGATTTTGCCGGTCAAGCTTTGAATACGACTTGGGGTGTTCTTACTTTTTTGCTTGATTTGCTTACCATTCTTATGGTTACGTATTACATTTCCGCCGCCGGCCCTAAAATGCGCAGGAGCATGTGCCGGTGGATGAATCCTCAGTCTCAGCGCCGCTTTTTGTTTATTTGGTCGGTTGTTCAGGAGCAGATTTCCAGCTTCCTGTTTTCGCGTATTATTTTGGCTGCGATTAACGCTGCAGGAACTGCGATTTTCCTAGTTGTAATGGGAATTCCTTACTGGCTGCCGCTTTCGCTTTTCTGCGGTATTGTTTCGCAATTTGTTCCAACTGTTGGAACGTATCTTGGCGGCGCTTTGCCGATTCTTTTTGCTTGGGGTTCTAAAGGTTTTGGTGCTGCTCTCGCAACGTTAGTTTTTATTACGATTTATCAGCAGATTGAAAATATGGTGATTTCGCCTAAGATTTCCGAAAAAACTATGGATTTGAATCCAGCTGTTGCGTTTCTTTCCGTGCTTATTTTGGGCGCTGTTTTTGGTGCTCTTGGAGCGTTTTTGGCTTTGCCTATTACCGCAAGTTTGCAGGCTATTTTTAAGGTTTGTACTAAGCAGTATCATCTTGTTTCTTCGCCTCTTATGGACGATCCAAAGCCTGAGCATAAGTCGATTATGGTGAGAATTGTTGAGTCTATTAAGCGTAATCTTATGAAGCCCATGAGCGATAGTGTGCGTCGAGTTATGCGGGGTAGCAGTTCGCGCGTTTCTATGAATGACGACATTTTATACTGGTATCAGCAGGCTTATGTTTCGAATGTTGAGGATGCGGAGGCTGGTGGCGTGGATACGTTTGCTGCGGATTCTTCTGATTCGAATCAGCTTGATGTGCTAGAAACGATGCCAATTTCTCGCGATATATTAGATAAAGTAAATAAGAATATTTCTTCAAAAGCTGAGGAAAGTAAGGAAAGTAAGGAAAGTAAGGAAGCTGAGGATAGTAGCGCAAAAAATAACACGCGAAGTAATGCAAAAAGTAATGCAAAAAGTAATCCACGGAGCGGATGGAAGCGATGATTCTTCTATCAATATTTGATGTTTTAGTAATAATTATTGGCATAAGCAGCGTTGCGTATCAAGGCGTATGTGCTGTTGCGTCGCTATTTGCTAAGCCAATCATTTTCCCAAATGCGCCAATGGACAAGCACTACGCCGTGCTAATTTCCGCGCGCAACGAAGAAGCAGTAATCGGCAACCTTATTCACTGCATCCAAACACAAACCTACCCGAAGAATCTAATCGACATTTGGCTCGTTGCCGACAACTGCACCGACGACACCGCAAAAGTTGGTCGCAAAGCCGGCTGTCACGTAGTCGAAAGATTCGACAAAGAGCATATTGGTAAAGGCTTTGCGCTCAGCTACTTACTTGACCACATTATGGAAATTGGCGCGGATAAAACTTACGACGCATACTTCGTTTTCGACGCCGACAACAAGCTAGACCCGCACTACTTCGAAGAAATGAACAAAGGATTCCACGCGGGATACCAGATACTAACCAGCTACCGCAATTCCGTAAACCTTTCCGACAACTGGGTTTCCTCCGGATCTGCGCTTTGGTTCATTCGCGAATCGCGCTTTACGAATAATTCACGAATGCTTTTCGGCTCCAGCTGCCACGCCGGAGGAACCGGCTTCATGTTTTCGCGCGAAATAATGCACAGAAACCGCGGATGGAAATTCCACCTTCTTACAGAAGATCTCGAGTTTACAATGGACTCAATTCTTCATGGCGACAAGGTTGGATACTGCGGCTCAGCGGTTCTATACGACGAACAGCCTGTTTCGTTTAGGCAAAGTTGGAGGCAGAGGCTGCGCTGGAGTAAAGGCTTTTTGCAAGTATTCCGCTACTATGGGGCAGCTCTTATACGACACGGCATTCGCGAGCGCGACTTTTCGTCAGTTGACTTCACGCTTATGCTATGCCCGTTTATGGTTCTTGCGATTGTGCGCCTTATACTCGGTTTTATTTTCGCCGCTTTTGGATTCGTTACCTGGGCAAGCCAAATCTACTCGACGCTTAACTTTATAACTACTACTATTACAAGCGTTATGGGAATGATGGTGTTCGTTTCGCTAACTATTTTAGTTGAGCACGATAAGCTTGGGGCCACGAATAAGGAGCTGTTTGCGTACGCTCTTAGTTTCCCGATTTTTATGCTTTCGTACGTGCCTATTGCGTTCCAAGCTATTTTCTCAAAGAGCGAGTGGAAGCCGATTCATCACACCGGTCACTGAGTATTCATTTCCTGTTGCGTGAGTTTGGTCGATTGCGCAAAAATTGCGAGTGTGAGATAATAGAAGTCCTGGTGTAAACGTGTGATTGCGCAATTAAAGTGGCGCAATGAGTGCGTTTATCTGTATCTTGCGAGGTTTCTATGGTAGATTCTGTTCCTTCTGCAAATCCTGCTGGTAGCATTCCAGTTTTTGGCGCAAACACTTACGCCGCTGACAGCGAAGAAGTTCCAGCGGTTTCTATTCGCGGATTTGTTAAGACTTTTGGCAAAAAAGTTGCTGTAGATAATCTTTCTTTAGATATTCCAGCAGGCTCTTTCTATGGATTAGTCGGCCCTAATGGTGCCGGTAAAACTACCACGATTAAAATGCTTACGGGCTTGCTCATGCCAGATGCTGGCTCTGCTTCGATTTTTGGCAACGACGTTTGGAGTGATGTAAATAGCGCTAAGCGCGCAATCGGTTTAATGCCTCAAGCAGACGAGATTTTTAAGACGATTACTGGCCTTCAGCTTTTAACTTACGCTGGCATGCTTCGCGATATGAGTCGCGCTGAATCCGTAAAGCGCGCGAACGACTTGCTTTCTGCTTTCGACTTAACAGAAGCTGCAAACACTATGGTTTCTGACTATTCAACTGGTATGACTAAGAAGATTTGCCTTGCAACAGCTATGATTCACAGCCCGCGCGTGCTTGTGCTCGATGAGCCTTTTGAGGCAGTTGACCCTGTTTCTAGCGCAAATTTGAAGGATATTCTAGCCGAGTATGTTTCCACTGGCGGAACTGTGATTATTTCTTCGCACGTTATGGAATTGGTTGAAAAAATGTGCTCGCACGTGGCGATTATTAACGAAGGTCATGTTGCGGCTGCTGGCACTCTTGAAGAGGTGGCTCAGGGCAAGGATCTTGAAGATCGCTTTATGGAGCTTGTTGGTGGACGTCACGCTGCTGCGCGCATTGATTGGCTTAACGGCGGCAAGTCTGATAGCGCAACACCAATCGCAAGTAATTACAACGCGTGAGCGAAAGGCGGTAAGTAATCATGTCTATGATTTTTACAATGGTTCGCCTTCGCTGGGCGCTTACTTTTTCTGTTATGCGAAAGTCAATTTGGCAAAAAATCGGCTTTGGTATAGTCATTGTTTTTGGGCTTGCGATTATATGCGCTCTTGGTTTTGCTGGCTGGCAAACAGGCAAGTATCTTGATCCAGGAATGATTGCAGATACTAAAGATTGGCAGGAATTCCAAGTTGTTCCAATAATGGTTGCGTCGGCTGTGTCAATTTTTACGCTTTTTATAAACTTGTTTATGTTAGGCAGCGACACAACGCTAAAATCGCGTAGTTTTGCGCTTTACGGCATTCCTTACGTAAAGCAGCAAGCTGGCATGCTTCTTGGCTCCCTTTTTGGAGCGATTTCAATAAGTTGCACAATCGCGCTTGCTTTGTGGTCTTTAGCGTACCGAAACTTTGGAATTGTGCCAGTTTTAGTAAGTGTAATTGCGGCTCCGCTTTACGTTGTAACAATCGTGTCTTTAAGCAAAATGCTTATTGAACTTTTGGATACTATTTTAATAAACAAGCGTTCAAGAAACATTTTTTACATTGTTATTTTCGTAGCGTACATGATTTTTGTTTCGTCAATGAACAGGCATAGTAGCTCACCAAATGGGATTGTGTTCGGCTCGAGTTTCTGCGCTGTGTCTGCTTTTACGCCGTTAAGTGCTGCTATGGCTTTGCCGCTTGACGCCATTAATGGCAATTGGCTTGCGCTTGTTATTCGCTTCCTTATTTGCGTTGTAACGATTGCTGTTTGCTTTGCAATTTCCGTGTTTTGCGCAAAATTAGAGCCTAAGCTACTTCGCGGTGAGCAAAAAACAGTTGTTAAAACTAAGGGAATCGGCTTCTTTGCAGCAGTTCCAGACA
>CAMYED010000034.1 GCA_947254595.1 uncultured Gardnerella sp.
CAATCGAAAAGCCATTTTCTAGGCCGCAAGGTTCTGCAGGCGCTAGATCTTTTGCACCAATAGGTTTTTCGCTTCTTTCTGCAGTATGCATGATTCCATCTATTGCTGCAGCTATGGCGTTTTTGGCTATTAACCCGAATCTTTTGTGGATTGCAAGCATTCTGTTTGTAGTAAACGGCTTGATTGTGCTGGCTGTTGGCGTAATTATTGGTGGCAAAGTGATGGATAAGCGCATGATTCGCATTGTTGAAAATTTGCGCAGATTTGCGTCTATTACAGCGTAACTTACGCACGCTTTGTTGCAAGCGCAATGTATAGTTAAGCGCGGTATTTGCAATCGATTTAGAGGTGTGCTCGCATGGAAAGTAGTAAAGGCTCGGA
Source organism: uncultured Gardnerella sp. (assembly GCA_947254595.1). Lineage (GTDB taxonomy): Bacteria > Actinomycetota > Actinomycetes > Actinomycetales > Bifidobacteriaceae > Bifidobacterium. The sequence continues at coordinate 382 of CAMYED010000034.1, forward strand.
TGACGCCTTAAATGCTCTTAATGCGAGCGCACCTAAGCAAAGCAAATACGAAAAAATGCTTCAGCGTAGCAAGTATCCTTCGCGTTGGAGGCTGCTTATTGCGTTTATATCCGTATTTGTAAGTTCAGCAATAATGCTAGCTTATTTTGTGCTTGACGTATGCGATATTGTTCCTGGCCCTTTAACTTTTAAGGAGCCACATTCTTCCACTGTTGTTTCTTCGCCTCGCGCGCTTTTAAGTGTTCTGTCTTCTACTGAAGGCGCGGTTTATGGTAAGAAAATAAATCGCGGTAAAGCTCAAAAAATTATTGACGATTTAATTGCGGATCCTTCTATAAGTAACAGTACTTCCGTAGTGATTATGGACGCAAAAGGTAGCGTAATTGCTTCGCACGAAGTGAACACTCCTCGAGAACCTGCGTCTACTCTTAAAACTTTAACTGCTGCTGTTGCTTCTCGCACTTTAGACATGGGTTCAACTCTCGATACGCAAGTGTTTTTGCTTCCTAAATCAACTAAAGAACCTGAGTATGCGTCTAAGTTTAATGCTCGTAAAATCGTTCTTCGAGGCAATGGGGATATGCTTCTTGGGGTTGGTGAAAACGATTGGCATCATGTTAATGGTCGTGCGGGTTTAGCAACTTTGGCTAAAAAAACTGCGCTCGCACTAAAAATTGACAACATTCATAAAGTGTCTCTTGAAGTTGACGATTCTCTGTTTGGTTCTAAGCGTGCGCCTTCTTTGATTTATGAAACAGATGTTGAGCGACGTTTTTATGCGCGCACTTCTTCTCTTGCTGTTGACGATGCTCGTCAGCGGGATCTTGCTTTACAAGGTGTGGATGCTGACGCAATGACGGATTTTCCGCTTTCGGATCCTCAGCCTGCTTTAAGCGCCGGCAATATTTTTGCCAAATTGCTTATTAAGCAGGGTGTTGAAGTAGAAAATTTCAGTAATAAAAATTCAGACGAAAACTCTAAAAAATCAGAAAATTCTACTGAAGATTCTTCGCAAAACAATAAAAATTCCGACGACGAAAATGCGTCTAAAGAATCTCAAAATAAGGAATCTCAGAATAACGAATCGCAAAATACTGCAATAAAAGTCAGTGAAACAAAATCGCTTATAACTCCTAATTCTCAGCTGCTTGCAAAAGTTTCTTCCGCACCTCTTAATGAAGTAATGGCGTATATGCTTAGAATTTCCGACAACACTCTTGCCGAGGAGTTTGGAAGATTAACTGCGCTCGCAACGAATAAGCGCAATTCTCCGGAAGGCGCGGTGCAAGCTGTAAAAGAGGGCTTACGAAAGCTTAAAGTGGATACTCGCGGATTGCGTATGTCGGATTGTTCGGGATTGTCTCCAAAATCACAGTTGCGTGTTTCAACTTTGGCAAAAGTGCAAGTTTTGAATGTAGAAGCAAATTCTGGGGGAGCTGCCGCTGCGGAAGGATTATCCTTACCGGGATTAGTTGGCACGTCTCGAAAGCGTTTAGCAGACGCTTCAAGCGCAGGATTGCTGCGAGTTAAAACAGGATCTTTGGATCAAGTTAGCTCAATGGTTGGGAATGTGTCTCGTAAAGACGGGGGAGTTCTTACTTTTGCGGTTGTTGCAAATAAGCCTGCAGATTTTTGGGGAGCGTTTGTAGCTATTAATAAATTTATGGCACAATTGCCGAATCTTTAAGTGCTTTTAAGCTGCTCTAACTTTCTTGCGTTACGCTGTTTTTCTTAAACTGTAACATCTTTCTTGCGTTACACTAGAACTATGGTTTACTCGTCTCGTATTCGCGCAGGAATTGGCGAAATTAATCGCTGTTTTGACGCACTACAATTGTTTCCTACGGACGCGCGTTTTTCTGAGCATGGTCAGCACAATCCAGCAGATAATGCTCCGCTTGTTTTGGTTGCGTGCTCTGGAGGAAGGGATTCGCTTGCTCTTACAGCTTTAAGCGTTATTGTTTGCGCAAGCCGGGGGCTTCGCTGCGGAGTTGTAATAGTTGACCACCATATTCAGCCTAATTCAACAGAAGTTGCTCTTGTTGCGGCAAAACGTTGCGAACAAGTTGGCGTAGACGAAAAAAACGTTTATATTAAGTCGGTTCATGTTGAAGATTTAGGAGAAGGTGAGGAATCTGCAGCAAGAAACGCCCGGTATGAAGCCATTATTGAAGTAGCTAAAAGCGAGAAAGCTGTGGCAGTTTTATTGGCTCACACTGCAGATGATCAGGCAGAAACCGTGCTTATTGGCTTAAAAGATTCTGCTGGCTTAGAAGCGATTGCTGGAATGAAAGCCGTAACATTACGCAAAAACGTGCGTTTTGCGCGTCCGCTTATTGAGCTTACTAGAAAAGACACAACGGGAATTTGCGAAGATTTAGGCATAAAATGGTGGGACGATCCAACTAATGGTGACACTTGCAATCAAGACTTAGAGCTTTGTGAAAAGTATCCTCTTAGATCTCGTATTCGTCACACGCTTATGCCGTATATTTCGCGCTTTTTGCAAGCAAATATGGTAACTTTACTTTCGCGTGGCGCAAAACTTGCTCAAGATGATCTTGAATATATTAATTCTAAAGTTGACGAAGCTATGCCGAATGTAATATGCGAGGAGGATGAAAATAAAAGCGTGATTCTAAAAGCAGAAAAACTTGCTCAATACCCTCCTTCTATTCGACGCCGAGTTATAGCAAGGGCGCTTACTAAGTTGCGCTTGCGTTTCTGCGCAAGTCACGTAAAAGCAATCGACGAATTAAGCGTAAATTGGCACGGTCAAAAGCCTTTTGCACTGCCCGGAAGTTATGAAGCTGCACGCTTATCGAAGCGTATCGTCATTCGCTTATGCAAAGATAGTGAACATGCAAATTGCAGATATACGAGATGACATCGACTATGAATTAATCAGCCACGAAGAACTTATGAAGCGCATTCGTGAAGTTGCTAAACAGGTTAGTGAAGATTACAAAAACCGCAATATTTTGCTTGTTGCTGTGCTTAAGGGCGCTGTTAATACGCTTGCGGTTTTTTCACAAGAACTGAGCGTCAACGCTCCAATGGACTTTATGAGCTTGTCGAGCTACGGTAGTGGCACTCAAACGAGCGGGCAGATTAAGGTTCGTGAAGATTTAACTACCGACGTGCGCGGTCGCGATGTGCTTATTGTTGAGGATATTGTTGACTCGGGTCGTACGCTGGCTTGGCTTGTAGACGAGCTTAAAAGCCGCGGAGCTAACAGTGTTAAAGTTTTTGCACTGTTAAGCAAGCCGGCTCGTCGCGAAGTTGACGTGAAAATCGACTATTCAGGCTTTGAAATTCCGGACGCTTTCGTAGTTGGCTTCGGCATGGACTACGACGAGCGTTACCGCAACCTCAACAGCATTGCGGTACTAAAGCCATCAGTGTATGGCGCTTAATAATCACAAAATTCTTATTAAATTTTATTAAATATTATTAGTAAACGTATTAATAATTAAGAATTTTATATAGGGAGTTTGAAAGGAGCCTTATTAGATGGGCGCTTCTCCTATGACACCGCAATGCCCAATGGGCGGCCCTGGGCGCGGAAATAACGGAAACAACCCGTTCTTAACCCCGCTAAACCCTAGGAATCCGCGAAATGGCGGTCAAAAAGGCAAAAATAATAAGAATAACAACGGAAACGATAACGAAAACGGCAACAATAATCCTCGCCGCTCGTTCTGGCAGTCGCCTTGGACGTGGATTGTGCTACTTGTTCTGCTTGCTGTAGTTGGCTTCCAAATGTTTGTACACAACGGCACGCAAACAATCGATACTCAAGATGGTATTGAATTGTTGCATTCGAATAAAGCAAACTATGTTGAAATAATTGACAACAAGCAGCTTGTTAAGCTCACTCTTGACGCTCCGTTTAAGAAGTACGATAAGCGAGATAAGAAGGACCATAACTTTGGTAAGGACGTGCAGTTCTACTACACGCTAGCGCAAGGTAAGTCGGTTCTGCAGGATGTTGAAAAAGCTAAGCCGGCTAACGGTTGGACTGCAAGCCTGCAATCTCAAAGCATTGTGTCGTATCTTATTACTTCGCTTGTTCCAATATTGTTCTTCCTTGGCATGATTTGGTTCATGTTTAGCAGAATTGGCGGTGCAGGCGGCGGAATGCTCGGAATGGGTAACGGCCGCGGTCGAGGAAAGCTTCTTGAAGGCCAAACTCCTAAAACTAAGTTTGCGGATGTTGCTGGTGAGCAGGCTGCTGTTGAAGAAGTTGAGGAGATTAAAGACTTCTTAAAGGACCCTTCACGCTATAAGGCTTTGGGTGCGCGTATTCCTCGCGGCGTGCTGCTTTACGGCCCTCCAGGAACCGGTAAAACTTTGCTTGCGCGCGCTATTGCTGGCGAAGCAGGCGTGCCGTTCTATGCAATGGCTGGTTCTGACTTCGTTGAAATGTTCGTTGGCTTGGGTGCTTCTCGAGTGCGTGAATTGTTTGACGAAGCTAAGAAGAATGCTCCTGCAATTATCTTTATTGATGAGATTGATGCTGTTGGTCGTCGCCGTGGAAGCGGTATGACGGGCGGTCACGACGAGCGCGAACAGACTCTTAACCAGCTGCTCGTTGAAATGGACGGATTCGATAACGACACTAATTTGATTATTATTGCCGCAACTAACCGTCCGGATGTGCTTGATTCTGCACTTCTTCGTCCAGGTCGTTTTGACCGTCAGGTTGCTGTTGAGGCTCCTGATTTGGAAGGTCGCGAAGCAATTTTGAAGGTTCACGCAAAGGGCAAGCCTTTTGTTCCGGATGTTGATCTTCACATGGTTGCTGTTCGCACTCCTGGTTTTACTGGCGCAGATTTGGCTAACGTGCTTAATGAGGCTGCGTTACTTTGCGCTCGCTCAGGTGCTCAGTACATTGATAACCGCGCTATTGATGAGGCAATTGACCGAGTTCAGGCAGGTCCTAGAAGGAAATCTAAGGGCATGGCTTTGGACGAGTTGCGCAATACTGCCTACCACGAAGGTGGCCACGCTTTGGTTGCCGCGGCTTTGCACAACACGGATCCTGTTACAAAGGTGACGATTTTGCCTCGCGGACACGCACTTGGCTACACTGCAGTGATGCCAACAAGCGACCGTTACTCGCAGTCTCGCAACGAGCTTCTCGATCAAATGGCTTACGCCATGGGTGGGCGCACGGCTGAGGAAGTTGTGTTCCACGACCCAACAACCGGCGCTTCTAATGATATTGAGAAAGCTACGGCAATCGCTCGAAAGATGGTTGTTGAATATGGCTTCTCTGCAAAGCTTGGAGCAGTTAAGTGGATGGATGCGGACGACGACTCTTCTGGATCTCTTGACTCTCTGCAGCCACGCAAGTTCTCGAACCGCACTGCTGAAGTAATAGATGAAGAAGTTCATAAGCTTATTGAAACTGCTCATACTGAGGCGTGGGAGATTATTAACAATAATCGCGACGTTTTGGACGAGCTTGTTCGTCAGTTGCTTGCAAAGGAAACTTTGAACGAGAAGGAGCTTAAGGAAATCTTTAGTAAGATTCGAAAAGCTCCAGAGCGTGTTCTTTGGCTTTCTAACGAGCAGCGTCCGGATTCGAATATTCCGCCTGTAGAGATTCCGGAAAGCCTAAAGCGCAATGTTGCTGGTAGCGCTGCTGGTAGTGATTCTGGTGCCGCTGGTAGTGCTGCTGGTAGTGCTGCAAGTAGCGATTCCGGTGCCGTAAATCCTACGGAAAACGAAATTCGCAACTAAAGACCCGCCGAAGAAAAAAATAAAATGGTGTAAATAAAACGGTTTTTAGAACGAAACACCGTAAAAAATAAACCAAAATGGCCAAAACGCTGGTAACAATACGATTTATTGCTACCAGCGTTTATTTTTTATCCACATTTGTACAAAAGTACTTTTTAATTCTAGTAGAATATATCAAAATATAATTTTAAGACCACAAACGGTCTTAAATAAAAATGGTAATTACGGTAAAAACGCTATTTAACCAAGGCCTAAATTGCTACGGAGAAAGAGAGAATACTATGGAAACTATAAGAATCACCGGTATCCGCCCGAAGGATAATGATTTAGTCGTTGGCTTGTACAGCAACATATCTATTGACCTTGTTTTGAAGCTCGACTTAGTCAAAGCGTTAAACGGCATTGAGATAGATGCTGTAGATATTCCTCAAATCACAAATCGTCTGGCTGCTATGCTTACTCGTTACGAAGACGACATTGAGCTTGAAAATCACCCAACTATTGCTCTTGAGATTATTGCTAATTCCGTTGCAGACTCTGTTATGAGAACTTGGCAGATTAGAAAAGCAAAAATTACGGTTCACGCGTCTCTTCGAAGCGAACATTACGACTTACAAAGCGTTGTTGACGATATTTCTATTAGCCTAACTCGTGTTTCGAAAGAGGATTTTGACGAACCTTTCGCAATTCCGGAATCCGCTGCTCGCGTTGCTTTTCGTAGCGGTAGAGTGAAGATTGATAATTGTGAAGACGCAGATTATTGCCGCAGGATTGCCGAGGAAGATGAAAAAGAAAATCAGCGCCTCGAAAATGAAAAAGCAGTTACTGCCGTGATTTCTATGCGGGGTGTCGCCAAACAAGACACGCGTTCTGCTATGCTAAAAATGGTTGCGTTACTCGAACAGGATGAAAAGTCCCGCGTTGACGGTATTTCAGCATTGTATGTTGTTAATGCCCTGGAAGGTGACTACTACGCGGCAACATTTGTTTTGTCTTCGAGTGGTGACGAGCTTGAGCTGCTTAGCCTAGTTCGCGCTGTTGCTGCATTGTATAAAGATGTTCTAACAGTTAAAGTTCTTGGCTCACGTTCATACGGTGCACCTGCTGCTGACACAAAAACAATAGATCCGAAAGGATTGCCGCAAAATCTTGCGGAAATGGTAATAGTGAACCCTAAGTCACCTGAGCTTATGCCATGGATGCAAATTGAGTCGGATGCTGCTTTGGATTGCTGTCCAGTTGCGTATTCGTTAGCCCTTGCTGCGGATACTCAAACTGTTGGAGTATACTCGGAGCAATGGCTTATAGGGGATGATTATTAATGAAAGCGTATCGCACACCTTGGTGGTATCTGGTACTAGGACTGCTGTTTGGCTTTGTGTTGGGCGCATTCCTTGTGTCGTCAACTGAGTCGAGCGCTATGTCGTTAGCCGGAGCGCCGTGGGTTGTTGTAGCAATCATGGTCGTTGCAGGATTAGTAACTTTCGTCATGGCTTGGATAACGCATCAAAGCGTTAGCGACAAAAATAAGAATAAGAAGCGTGTAAGCTCGCAGTTTGCTGTGGCTGCTCTTATGTTGTCGAAATCGCTTGGAATGGCTGGTGCTATTTTATCCGGCTGGTATGTTGGACAGTTACTAATGAGTTTGCCGCATAGCGAAATAATGCTTTACAGCTCGGTTATACGCGAATGTGCTATTGCTGGCTTGGTGTGCTTTATTGATATGCTTCTTGGTATTCTTGGCGAGGGATTATGCCAGCTGCCGCCGGAAGATGGCGCCGATGCTGCTAATAAATCTAATCGCACTACCGCAGTGTGCTAGTTTTACGTAAGTAACAAATTACGCAAGTAATAAATTACGCAAGTAATGCGTTACGAAAGCTAATGCGTTACGAAAATGATGTTTTATAGGAATATTGCGCGCTAAACGCTGTAATATCAACGTTTTTAAGAAAGGTACATAATTTTGGCTGAATTTATCTATCAGATGATTAAGGCGCGTAAGTCTTACGGAGATCGCGTAATTCTCGACGACGTTACCTTAAGCTTCCTGCCGGGAGCAAAAATTGGCGTCGTTGGTCCTAACGGTATGGGTAAGTCTACGCTGCTGAAAATTATGGCCGGATTAGAGAACGTAACCAACGGTGAAGCTTCTCTTACTCCAGGCTATACTGTAGGTATTTTGCAGCAGGAGCCGCCGCTTGACGACACTAAAACGGTTGGCGAAAATATCAAAATGGCTTTTGGTGAAATCGCGCAAAAAGTGGAGCGTTTTAACCAGATCGGCGAAGAAATGGCAAACCCGGACGCTGATTTTGATGCGTTAATGGAAGAAATGGGCAAGCTGCAGACGGAAATTGATGCGGCTAACGGCTGGGATTTGGATTCTCAGCTTGAGCAGGCAATGGACGCTTTGCAATGCCCAGACCCGGATTCTCCTGTATCGGTTTGCTCGGGCGGCGAAAGGCGTCGAGTAGCATTGTGCAAGCTTCTTCTCGAAGCTCCAGACTTGCTGCTTTTGGACGAGCCTACAAACCATTTGGACGCAGAGTCTATTTTGTGGCTTGAACAATTCTTGCACAAGTATGAAGGCGCTGTTATTGCAGTAACGCACGATCGTTACTTTATGGACAACGTAGCAGAATGGATTTGCGAAGTTGATCGCGGCCAGCTTTACCCGTATAAAGGCAACTATTCTACTTACCTTGAAACCAAGGCAAAGCGTATGGAAATACAGGGTGCCAAGGATGCCAAGCTCGCTAAGCGCTTAAAGAACGAACTCGACTGGGTGCGCAGCTCGCCGAAGGCTCGACAAGCAAAGAACAAGGCACGTTTGGAACGCTACGATCAAATGGAGCAGGAAGCACGCAACTCTAAGAAGCTTGACTTCTCCGAAATTCAGATTCCAGCCGGCCCACGCCTAGGCTCGCAAGTTTTGGAAGCAAAGCATATTCACAAAGCTTTTGGCGACCGCGTTCTTATCGACGATCTTTCGTTCACCTTGCCGCGTAACGGTATTGTTGGCGTGATTGGCCCGAACGGTGTTGGTAAGTCTACGCTGTTTAAGACGATTGTTGGCTTGGAGCCACTTTCCGGCGGCGAACTTATTGTTGGAGACACTGTTAAAATCTCGTACGTGGACCAGAATCGTGCAGGATTGGATCCAAACAAGAACCTTTGGGAAGCTGTTTCTGGAGGACTTGATTTTATTGAGGTTGCAGGCGTTGAAATTCCTACGCGCGCATACGTTGCAAGCTTTGGCTTTAAGGGCTCCGATCAGCAGAAGCTTACGGGAGTGCTTTCCGGCGGCGAGCGCAACCGTTTGAACCTAGCTTTGACGCTTAAGCAGGGCGGCAACTTGCTGCTTCTCGATGAGCCTACTAACGATTTGGATGTTGAAACTCTCGAAAGCTTGGAAAATGCTTTAATTGAATTCCCTGGCTGCGCTGTTGTAGTTTCGCACGATCGCTGGTTCCTTGACCGCGTTGCAACGCATATTCTCGCTTGGGAAGGTGACGACGAAAATCCGGCAAAGTGGTATTGGTTCGAAGGTAACTTCCAAGCGTATGAGGAAAATAAGATTGCTCGCCTTGGTGAGGAAGCAGCTCGTCCGCATCGCTTGCACCGCAAGCTTACGCGCTGATTTGTTTTCGATATTCTTGAGTATCGTCTATGAGTTTTGTAACTGATTTAGTTTTTCGGTTTTGACGAGGCTGGAAAATTTGTGTTTGCGTGCGTCCCGTCCTTCGTGCGCTCTGGCTGCTAAAAGAGTTTAGTGTGTTCGCCTATCTTTAAAGAATGTAGCTTCTCAGTCCTCTTTTAGCACTGAACACAATTTTTCCAGCCTCTCAACACATTAAACCGCAACACAAAACTCATAGACTCGTGCAAAAGTTACGCAAAGTGCGTGGTTTACTAAGTGCAACTAAAGTCGCGCAATTAAGCTGCGGGTGGTTTGGTGGTTGGTGGGATTATCCTTGGCGTGATGTGTGCAGCAGCAATGATGTTAGTGTTATTTGAACAACAGGTAATCAACGTCTGCAGAGCAATACTGTTAAAGTTCGCTAAGCAACAAGTAATCGACGTTCGCAGAAGCACTGGTGCAAAGCTTCAGGAACATCGGCTTTACATGAATGTAAAGAAAATGTTGAAATCACACCAAAAAGTGTTAGTTGTTGTACAAGCGTGTAACGAAAATAACGTATTCGCGTCAAAAAGCGTTAGTTACTGTACATACGTGTAAAGGGAATGCCGGAATGCGGTAAACTGAATAGAGACGCGCATTGAGGTGTGAAATAAAGCATAGGTTTGCTTTTGCAGTATAGTTTGATTGACAGTTCTTGTTCGGTGTGGCGTGTGCAGTAGCATGAATGCTAGTGATAAATACTCACTGTTCGCAGAAGCACTGGTGCAAAGCTACTGAAGCACGTTCGCAGAAGCATTATTGCAAAGCGAGTGAAGTAATTGAGGCGATTGTGCGGCGCGTGTGCTAGGCTCAGTTAGTTCACGGTTTGAAATTTAAGTTTTGAATACACATATTTTACGAAAGGCTATTGTGCCGCATACTCATAATGCTGCGTCTGCAAAACTGCGAGGCGCGAATAACACTAAATCTACTAGCGCAAAAAGTGGCGCAAGGAATACGAATACTACCAGCGTAAGGAAGTCCGCAAAAAATTCAGCAAAAAAGCGCAATCCATTTGAATATCAGGGAAATCATAAGAATCACGGCGTAAAGGACAGTGCTAATCGCGCCTATAATCACTCGTCTAATCACGAGTTTAATGCGCGCAGAGAGCGCAATCGTAAGGCGGAAAAGGCGCGTGAAAAGGCACGTCAGAAGGCTTTGCGCTACGAGGAGATGGCAATTCGCGACGCTGAGCAGGATTTTGCTAATCAAGAAAATAGTAAGAAAGAAAATAGTAAAAAAGATTACGCTAAAAAAGATTACGCAAATCGAGATAAATCTTCTCAAAATTCAGTAATAATTCCGGATTCTGCAGTCGATTCTCGCGAAAATTATGGCGACGACGTAACTTTTGCGCAACTCGGAGTGCCGGAGCCGCTTGTGGAAGTGTTGCGTGCGGATGGCAAAACCACAGCCTTCCCAATTCAGCAGGCCACGCTGCCGGACTCCTTGCGAGGCGCGAATATTCTTGGACGAGGCCGAACCGGAAGCGGCAAAACTTTGGCATTTTCAATTCCGCTGGTTGCGCGCTTGGCGGAAAATTTCGTCGATTTAATTAAACCCAGCAAAAAGCGTCACCAAAACGAAAGTGGCGATATTCCAGCTCCTCGCGCAATGATTCTTGCGCCAACTCGCGAGCTAGTGCACCAAATTGACGACGTAATCGCCCCTCTTGCTGCAGCTTACGGAATGAAAACTGTAACTGTTTACGGCGGCGTAAGATACCAGCGCCAGGTATCGCAGCTTAAGCAGGGTGCGCAAATTGTGCTTGCTTGCCCGGGTCGTTTGGAAGATTTGCTGCGTCAAGGCGCACTCACACTCGAAAAGGTGATGGTAAGCGTTCTTGACGAAGCGGACGAAATGGCAGACATGGGCTTTTTGCCTGCTGTGACGCGACTTCTTGAGCAGGCTGATCCGAATGGGCAGCGAATGCTGTTTTCTGCAACGCTTGATAAGCAAGTTTCCACTCTTGTAAACCGATTCCTACCTGACGCTGTGGTTCATGCGGTAGATGATGCGGATTCGCAAGTTGACACTATGACGCATCATATTTTTGCCGTGTCTGCTGGAGATAAGTACGAGGTTTTGCGAAATCTTGCTTCTGGGCAAAAACGCTCCATATTCTTTACGCGCACAAAGTATCAAGCGAAGAATATGGCGAAAAAGTTTGTGCAGCAGGGCATTCCTGCAGTTGATTTGCAGGGTAATTTGTCGCAAAATCAGCGCGATAGGCATTTGGCAGTGTTTGCGGAAGGGCTTGTGCGCGTGCTTGTTGCGACGGATGTTGCGGCGCGAGGCATTGATATTAGTGACGTTGCGCTGGTTGTGCAAACGGAGCCGCCGGAGGATCCAAAGTCGTTCTTGCATCGTTCTGGTCGTACTGCTCGCGCAGGTGAAGAAGGCGACGTTGTAACTTTAGTATTGCCGAACCAAAAGCGAGCTGCGCACATGATGCTTCGTAGAGCTGGGATTCATGCGAAGGCGGAGGATGTTAATCCTGCTTCGCCGATTTTGCGCGAAATTGTGGGGGAGGCTGCTGAGCTTCAGGAAGGATGGAGTATGCCGGAGCCTGAGCAGCAGAAGCGCAAAGGTCGCGGGCGTGGTCGCGGGCATGGTAGTAGGCGCGAGCGCGGCGGGCGAGATTATGGACGCGGCCGTGAACGTGGCCGTGAACGCGGGCGCGAACGAGTCGTGCGCGAGTAGTCGTGCGCGAGTAGGCGGCGCAAAAGTAGCTACATTTGCCGGAGGCTCTCCGGCAAATGTTCCAAATCACTAAACCGACAGTTTCGTTACAGTCATGTATAGGGAATGTCGTTATGTGATATGTACCCCTTTTTCTGGACACATATCCCTTTTTACTTAATCATATTGCCT
>CAMYED010000035.1 GCA_947254595.1 uncultured Gardnerella sp.
AATTTGCCATGTTTTACTCCTTTCACTAGCAGTCCAGAAAAAGGGGTACATATCAGATTCCAACATTTTCTTTACATACATGTGCAATTAATGTCACTTTTTAGTTACTACAGCTTAAGCACACTCGCTACAAAGCTCATGAAACAGCAAACAAGAACCGCCAATTAAACTGTAAACATTTTTTGCTCACATTTGTTTATATTTCGCGCAAAAATAACGGCACGCCGATAGCTCAACATGCACTGCTTGCATTACCCTAGAAGGTATGGATCTTCATGTTTTACATCATCCGCTGGTGGACCATAAGCTCACCGTTTTGCGTGATAAGAATACACCTTCTAACATTTTCCGCGAGTTGGTTTCCGAATTGGTAACCCTCGAAGCGTACGAAGCAACCCGCAATTTGGAAGTTAGCGATCGTGAGATTGAAACTCCTATTTGCAAGATGACTGGCAAGCATTTGAACCGCCCACGCCCAATGGTTGTGCCGGTTTTGCGCGCTGGCCTTGGCATGCTCGATGGCATGACTCGCCTTCTTCCAACCGCTGAGGTTGGATTCCTTGGCATGAAGCGCGACGAGCAGACGCTCGATATTGTGACTTATGCCAACCGCTTGCCAGAAGATTTAACTGGTCGTCAGTGCTTCCTTCTTGACCCAATGCTTGCCACTGGTGGCACTCTTATTGCCGCTACGCACTATTTGGCTGAGCGCGGCGCTAAGGATGTTACTGCTATTAACATTTTGGCAGCTCCGGAAGGCTTGGAACGCTTGGAGAAGGAGCTTGATCCTTCTATTGACTTTAAGGTTGTTGTTTGCGCTGTTGACGAGCATTTGAACGACAAATCTTATATCGTTCCAGGTCTTGGAGACGCCGGCGATCGTTTGTACGGCTTGATTGACTAATAGTGACTAGCTAAATCAAACGAAAACTAGAATCAAAAACTAAAATTCTAAAACTACAAAATAGCCTGCTGATTTTGCAATACTTTGCAAGTTTCAGCAGGCTTTTGTGTTTATCAATCAATAAAAAACCTGTTTGTTGTCAGGTTAAAAGGTAACTCACACGTTATTACAGGTTATTTTCTTTCAGCGCAAGTTCTATAAGCTTATCCGTATAATCAGCCATAAATAACGGAATATTCAACATATCATCGTCTAGTTTTAGATTATTCAGCGAGAATCGTATGCGTAATTTCGTTTGATTAGGGAATAATTCTTTAAACTTTTTCAAACTTCTACTATTAATATTTGCTTCAGATTTAACCTCAACAGGGAAAATATCATTTTCTCGTTGAATAAGAAAATCCACTTCATACGGCGGATTTGTTTGAGACCAGTATCTAGGCGTCACTTCAAATTGAGTAAGTAGCGCTTGCAAAACATAATTTTCTGTTAAAGCACCCTTAAACTCAGTAAACAGCCTATTGCCTTCCGCAAATGCAGTAGGAGCAAGTTGCGCTAATCGCCTTAACAAACCAACATCTGCCAAATAAATCTTAAAAGCAGATACATCATCATAAGCAGCAATAGGTAAACTCGGCGCAGTATTTCTATAAATTTTATACACCAATTGTGCCGATACTAGCCATTGCAAAGCATCTTCATATTCTCTTGCTCGCGCACCATTTTTAACAACTTTATACAAGAATTTTTTGTTTTCACGCGCAAGTTGAGACGGAATAGAATTCCAAATCATTGATATTTTTGGAAATTCACTAACATTAGGATGCTTTGCAAAATCTCGTTCATAAGCTGTTATAATCTCAAACAATGTCTCTTGCATTGCGTTCACATCTCGCGCTTTAGCCCACATTAAAACTGACTCAGGCATGCCTCCTGTAACATAATACATTTTTAATTTCTCGCATAGCGGATTAAAAAATGCGTCTGGAATCGGCTCTATTTTATCGATTTGTTCAATAAACTTCGCTAGATTTTCATCTCCATTAGCAAGTAAAAACTCTGTGAAATTCATTGGGTTTATTTGCATAAAATTAACTTTTCCAACTGGGAATGAAGATGGTTTGGCAAGCGTTATTCCAAGCAATGATCCAGCGCAAGCAACATGATATTGCGGAGCGTTTTCACAAAAATATTTCATCGAGTTTATTACTTCTGGACAGTCCTGAACCTCGTCAAATATAATAAGCGTGTTTTCTGGTTCGATTTTTTGACCACTTGCAAGCATTAGGTTTTGTAAAATTCGCTCCACATTTTTAGTGGTTTCAAAGAATTGCTTATATTCTTTGTTTTCGTCGAAGTTAAAATAAGCAATATTTTTGTAGTAAAGCTTACCAAATTCTTTTAGTATCCAAGTTTTACCGACTTGACGCACGCCTTTTAATATCAATGGTTTACGATATGGTGAGTTCTTCCATGCTAAAAGTTTGCTCATAATCAGCCTTTTCATGATTACTCACCTTTCACCTAGCATTACGCTCTTAAATATTGCAGTCGTATTAGTGCGTTGCTGTTTCTAAGCGTATTGCATTGCTACGTCGTTGTATTGCAACAATTCTGCGATTATTTTGTTATATTTTGCGTTATATTTTATCGTATATCACATTATTATATATGTTTTGGTGTATTTAATCACATTATTATACGTATTTTAGTGTTTTTTATCACATAATTCTACGCATCGAGTAACACTCAGCATAAAATAAAATGATCAATCAAACTTCTACTAAATCGTGTATACACCTATGCTCATTTACCGCGGACGAGTTATGGCTATCTCGCGAGCGCGCTCGGCTAATTCGTCTAGTTTAGCAATTTCCGCGCGTTGAGCATCAGTTTGCTTGGGCGCAAATTCACCGTAACGATTTTGTGCAGCAGTACGAATTAAAAAGTCAGCTAAACGCGGATTTTTCGGCAAAACCGAGCCGTGCATATACGTTCCAATAACATTGTATTTGCGCGCGCCTTCCGTGCGATCTTCGCCATTATTTCCGCAATTTTCACTATCAACCGAGCCAAGCGGCTGCGTATCACCCTCCAAACTTGTGCGTCCAGAATGGTTTTCGTAGCCCACAATGTCGCCAAAATCGGCGCTATGCTCTACTAAATTTCCAATCATACGCACGTCTTGACCAACCGTATGTTCTCCAAGTACGCCAATCCCCTGAAGCTTTTGGCCTTCGACGGTTTCAAAATACTCTCCAAAAAGCTGGTAAAGCCCACAAATCATAAGCATTGGAACGCCATTTTTTGCAAGCTCACGAATCGCGTCTGCGCGCGCAAATAAATCTTCAGTAACTCTGCTCTGACCATGATCTTGGCCTCCGCCGCCAAGAATCATATCCACTTGCTTTGGCCATAAATCGCCAACATTGTACTCGTGTAGCACAGGCTTGTAACCGTACAATTCCGCTCGGCGCATAATCGTAAGCACATTGCCGTAGTCGCCGTAAATATTCATGTCTTTCGGGTACAGCGACATAATATCTAGCACGCGGTTTTCGTTTTCAAAAGTAGCATTTTCTTTACTAATATCACTGGAACCATTCATAACGATTACTTCCCAACTCCAACGTCTTTAACTTCCGCAAGTTTCGCTAAAGCCGCGCGCACGCGAAGCATGGCAGTATAAGTGCAATATATGCGCTTAGCATTTTTAGTATCATTACTAAAGTCACCATTTACAAAAGCTTTAACATCTTCTTCCAAATCCGTGTTTACGTTTCTAGTAGCAACCTTATCGTACTGCAGTCTCAAAGCCATATCCCATGCGCGAGTGCCAGAAACACACGCAACTCCAGTGCCGCTAAAGCTTGCAAAATCAACGTCCCACAGCCAGCTCATGTCTCTCCCGTCCGCGTATTCGTCACAAATTGCAATCATGGTATCGTGATTTTTCGGATGGTCCGAAGCGATTGCAAGCCTAAAACCAATAGGATTCTTCACTAAAACAAGCTCAACAGGAACGCCATTAACTTCAATTACTTCGCCCCTGCCAAAAGCAGGAGTTACGTGCGAAATCGCTTCCATAAGCGCATCGTCGTCAAATTTTTTCAACGAAGAATTTTGTTTTGCAGCGTCCGCTAATATAGCGCGAACTACAGTTGCTGCAGCGGCAGCGTTGAAAATATTGTAGGCGCCGTCGAGTTTTACAGACGTGGTTTTACGCTTGCCGTCAAGCATAAACTCAGCCTCGTGGTCTCCAACTTTTGAAAGCACAACATCTGCTTTAGGAAGATTGCTATTTTTCCCCACTGCACCATCTTCGCAATTTTCGCAATTTTCGCTACTATTATGCAAATCATCATCAGTTGGGAACATGCTTTTTACAGCATCATCTAAACCAAAATAGCGCACACAAGCACCGGAAGGAACAACTTCTGCGAGCGCGCGAATACGCGGATCTTCGCGATTTAGAACTACTGTTCCTTCGGTTGCGGCAGCTACGTTGCTTAATAGTTTTGCAGTAGTGTCAATTTCGCCAAATCTGTCGAGCTGATCTCGCATAACGTTTAGCAATAAAGAATAACGTGGCTTAATTTGTTTTACAAAATGCACCGCGTACGCCTCGTCAAGCTCTAAAACTGCAATATCCGCGTTTAGCTTTGTGCCAAAAGCCGGCATTGTTTTTGCAAGAGCTGCAACTACGCCCCTAGTAAAGTTTGAACCGGTTGGATTAGTAAATACATTAAGTCCTGCTTCGCGCAGCATAGAAGTTACCATACGCGTTGTAGTTGTTTTGCCATTAGTGCCAGAAACAAGCACTATTCCGTATGGTAATGCGGAAAGAGTACGCGCTAAAAAGCCTGAATCAAGTATCTCAATTACTTTGCCTGGTAAGGCACTTCCGCCGTGGTGTAAAGCTCTGGAAAGCGCGCACACAAACTTTCCTACAGCTGGCATTGCAAAACTGTACCAATGTTTACGCAAATCTTTGTGAAACTTTTTATGCAATTCATGCTGGCCGCTTGACATACTAAATCACACTCCCGCCTGCTGGTAATCTTGCGGCATATCCATAAACTTGGAAGTTGCGCCCAAGAAGGCAAGATTAAAAGTATCAGTAGGGCCGTTACGATGCTTAGCCATAATAATATCGGCTTCGCCCGGACGATCTTCCTTATTGTAAAAATCAGGGCGATGCACAAGGAACACAACGTCAGCATCCTGCTCAATAGAACCAGATTCGCGCAAATCCGAAAGCTGCGGCTTCTTATCGTTTCGCATTTCAGGCCCGCGGTTAAGCTGGCTTAACGCTACAACCGGCACTTCAAGCTCTTTAGCGAGAAGCTTAAGCGCACGCGAGAATTCCGAAACTTCCTGCTGGCGGCTTTCTACGCGCTTGCCTGAGCTCATAAGCTGCAAGTAGTCAATAACTACGAGTTTCAAATCGTTCGTTTGCTTCAAACGACGGCATTTTGCGCGAATTTCCATCAAACTCATATTCGGGCTGTCGTCAATAAAAAGCGGAGCGTTCTGCATTTTTGTCCAAAAATTATTTAGCGTATTCCAACGATCTGGAGTAATATCTTCCGCCCTTCGCATTGCGGCAAGCGGAATATTAGTTTCGGCTGCAATAATGCGCTGCGCTAATTCCACTTTGCTCATTTCTAGCGAAAAAACAATAGACGTCATATTGTGGTGCAGTGCCGCAGAACGCGCAAAATCAATTCCTAGCGTTGACTTGCCCATGGCCGGGCGTCCAGCAACAACAATCATTTGGCCAGGCTGTAAACCTTGAGTAACTTCGTCAATATCCCTAAATCCAGTCGGCACACCCTGCTCAAGTTCGTGGTTTTGCATTTTATCGAGCTGATCAAGAGTATTTTGCAAAACTGGGCCAATCGCAACGTAATCTTGACGTACTTTGCCGGCGCTCATCTCATACACTTCTGATTGCGCAAGATTGACAATATCTTCTGCCTGCGCTCCGGAAGCAGAATATCCCATTTGCGCAATTTTCGTTCCAGCAGTAATAACATTTCGTAGTATTGCATTTTGATGCACAATATCCGCGTAGTACATTGCGTTTGCGGCTGTTGGTACGGAAGCTACAAGACTGTGCAAATAGTCAGCTCCACCAATTTTATCTAAATTACCGGCCTTCATTAATTCGTTAGCTACTAGAACAACGTCAACTGGTTGAGATCCGGCAAAAAGCGTAAGAACAGCATCATAAATAGTTTGATGCTGTGGCAAATAAAAATCTTCCGTCTCTAGCACTTGCGACACTTCGCCAATAGCATCCTTGCTCATAAGCATTCCGCCAAGAACAGCCATTTCCGCGTCAACATCGTGCGGAGGCACGCGATCAAACAGCGTACCATTAGCTTCAACACCACGATTTACAACGCCAGAAGCGTATGCAGAGGCGTCAGCATTGCCGCCACGATTGCTTCCTGAGCGGCCAACATTGCCATTAGTAGACTGCCACATATCATTATCTGCCATAAAAACGAGTATAAACGCGCGCACGTATTATGAACAGAACATAAAAATGTTTACAAAAAACCTAACAATGTTTACGAAAACTTTATTCACATTTTCAGCGCAGAATCCATCCACAAATCATTTCTAATGCGCAAACTATTTCCTACCGCACGCCCGCCAATATAAACAACGTTTAACACAAGCCACAATGTAACAGTACGAATTACATCGTTAGCATTAAAAGTAACATCAAATGCGCTTGTGAACAGTAAAGCCACTAAATACACGGCAGCCATTGCAGAACACGCCTTCGCTAAGTAAGAATGATCTCCAGCGCCAATTAATACACCATCCAACGCCCACATCCATCCGGCAAGAGGCAGGAATAATCCTAAAATTGTCATTCCTACCGAAATAAGAAGTTGAATATCTGAACGCGGAGTAAATAGTGGCGCACAGCTCCAACCTACGAGAATCATAAATAAACCGACCCCTACGCTACTTATAGCTCCAACTTGAGCACAAATACGCGTAATATTCGCAGCGCGCTTACGAAGGCCTGCTCCAAGCGCTGCCGCAACAATAGTTTGAGCAGCAATACCAATAGCGTCTAAAATATTCATCACGAAATTCCAGCAGGAATTTGTAACCTGATACGCTGCAAGAGTATTCGTTCCGAGTCTAGTTGCAGTAACAACGGTTGCAACCATGCACACGCGCAAAGCAAGAGTGCGAACAAATAGTGGCACACCGCTTCCTGCAGAATGTAAAATATTGCGAAAATGCGGGCGAAGACGCGCTCCGCTTTTTGAAGCCCAAATAATTGCAGGAACAGTAAGAACAATTCCCATATACCATTGAGCAATCATTGTTGCAATTCCAGAACCGGAAATTCCCATTCCTAATCCGAACACAGCAATAATATCAAGAATTGTATTTAGTACAGCTCCACTTACTGCAGCGAATAGCGTAATTCGCATCTTGCAAAGACCGCGAAATATCCCATTTGCCGCGTACACGAGCAGCATTGCAGGCAATCCTGGCATAACCATTTGAGTGTACACAATAGCATTTTGTAATGTTCCGCCGCGAGCGCCAACTGCGTAACACAACGGCTCAGCAGCGAAAATAAGCGCAACAGTAAGAATCACCCCAAGCAGCAATGCAAGCCACAAGCCATCCATTCCAACACTAAAACCTTCTCGACGTTTACCAGCACCTAAAAGGCGAGCAACCTGAGAAGTTGTATTGTATGCCAAAAATAAGCAGAGACCTGTAGTAGTAAGAAGCACAGTTGAGCCAATAGAAAGACCTGCGAGCGCAGTTCGACCAATATGCCCAATAATTGCAGTGTCAATAAGAACAAACGCAGGTTCAGCTATGAGTTGACCAAAAGTTGGTACTGCAAGTATCCAAATATTGCGTAGTACGTCTTTTTTGCTCTGATCGTTCACCTGCGAGTTTGTCATAATGCTTCATTCTATTGTTTCTTCTAAATGCTCGCGCGAAAGAAAATTGCTTTCGGTGCTCAAATTTACATATTTATAGGAGCATTTATATAAGAAAATTTGCTATTGAGTAACACAAATATAAGCAAAGCGCAAATAAAAATATTATTTCAAAAAGTTATCCGCAGGATATCCACAATGTTATCCCCAATATGTGGATAAATTTGTGGGATATCCACGCGGACACGCCCAAAATGTGGATAACTCATCTTTTTATGCACATTGCACAATTCGTGCGTGTCTTAAAAGATGAGTTTTTCGCAAAATCAACTTATTAATTGCGCGATTTTCCTGATTTCTTTTTTGACTGCTTCGTTTCGCTTTTTCCTGGTTTTACAGCTTCTTCAGCAGCTTCTTCAGTAGCTTCTTCAGTAGCTTCAGATTCAGCAGCATCCTCAGCAGATTCTTCTTCAGATTCTTCTTCAGGTTCTTCTTCAGATTCTTCTTCAGATTCTTCTTCAGATTCTTCAGTAGCATCCTCAGCATCCTGCTGCGAAGTATTATCCTCAAAAGCAGAAGCTTCAACAGCATTAGATTCAGATTGTTCTACCTCAATATCAGCAGAAGCAAAAGCATCAATTTGCGATTTATCAGCAACGTTGGCTGCGTCAACATCAGCAACGTTGGCGGAATCAACATTATCAACAGAATCAGCAGCTTCAGCAGTGTCATCAGCAACTGTTACAACCGCCTCATCGTGACTTTGAGCAATTGCAGAGAAATCGTAAGCGCGCTCACCTTGATCGGCTAAATCAACACCCTTACGCTCCTTCGCTTCAGAAATACGCCATCCAAAAAGCTTTTCCAACGCGAACGCAACAATAGCAGTAACTGCACCAGCGTAAAGCACTGTAATACAAATCAAGCAGAGCTGCGCAATAAGCTGATGCCAATCACCAACAGAAAGCAATCCCGACCCGTCTGCAAACAAGCCAACAGCAAGAGCGCCAATAAGAGCAGCAATACCATTAACGCTAACAACGTGCAAAGCTCCATCATAACGCATAAAAATACGAGAATGTGTCACTAATGAGGTAATAACACCAGCAAGCACGCCCAGAACTAATGCCCATAATGGAGCAATAACATCTGCCGCAGCCGCGCTTGCAGCCAATCCAGCCATCATTCCGGAAGCAGCACCCAAAGCCGAGAAGCAGCCAGAACGCAAACGCTCAGTAACACCCCAGGCAAGCATAGAAGCAGAAGCAGTAATAGTAGAACTTACCCAAGCGTATCCAGCAACACCAGGAACGCCAGCAGAAGAACCAATCATTAAACCAAGCCAACCGAACCAAATTAAGAAAACACCAAGCATAACAAACGGAACGTTATGCGGGTGACGAGCAGCAACACCATTTTCAACAGCAGATTGCGTTGCAGTAGACTCAGCAGCAACTTCAGTAACTGTAGCAATTGGCGAAGCAACAGTTTCTGAAGAATTTTTCTTTGCATTATTTACATCCGCCCACAAAGCGCGAGACAAGCGGCTTTTAGCATTACGCGAATTAGATTTAGCCGACTCAGAACCCGTTCCAGTAGCAACATGAGCAACATTCTTAATATGCAATACAAAACGTTTTAGCGGGAAATGCGCATGACCACCAATAATCATAACTATTGCAAAAGCAGAAACAGCAGCAGCAATATGCAGCGTAGAACCGCCAGCAAAATCATGAACCTGAATACCTAACGCTTGCGAAATAGCGCCATTAGGAGAAAGAAGGCCGCCACCACAAACCATATGCGCCAAAGGAGCGAATACTAACGTAACCCAAACAGCAACAAAAATAAGCCAAATTGCATACCGAACGCGCCCTGCAAGCGCACCTGTAATAAGAGCAACAGCAACTACAGCACATGCTAAACGGAATGCTGCGGGAATACCACCAGCTATTCCAGAGTTAGCATCCATAGAGGTAAATACGCCATGATCCGAAACCATTGAATCGCGGAAAAGCAAGCCACTTAACGGATCGCCAACAACTCCACCAACCATATCTTTGCCAGCAAAAGCTAAAGACCATCCCCACAAAGTCCACACAATAGTCGTTACTGCGATAGCTCCTGCGGACAACATCATCATATTTACCATGGAAGTAGCGCGCTCGCGACCGCCATAAAATAGGGCAATACCCGGTGTGATAATAAACACCAATGCGCCGGCTAACAATGCCCATTGCGGATCCATTGTGGTCATTTTTCACCTCAACTATTTCAAACAGCGCAACAACATACGATTGCAACTGAAATATCACTTTATATCTATTGTATCGATAAATTTATATAGCAAAAAGTTCTTATAAAAATAAGTAAAAATACGTAAAAATTATTAATTTTGCGCTAAATACGAAACTTATTACGCGAGCAAACTTACGCAAGCAAGTTGTATGCAAATAGCTATATGCAAACAACCTCACGCAAGTAAACCGTCTACAAAACTTTGAGCATCAAATGGCACTAAATCGTCTGGGCCTTCACCAAGACCCACCAATTTTACAGGAACACCCAATTCACGCTGAACAGCAATAACAATGCCACCTTTAGCTGAACCGTCAAGTTTCGTAAGCACTACGCCGGTAATTCCAATAGCTTCCGCAAATACTTTTGCTTGAGACATACCATTTTGGCCAGTAGTAGCATCCAATACCAGCAACACCTCGCCAACAGGCACAGTTTTTTCAACAACCCTACGAATTTTTCCAAGCTCATCCATTAGATTTGCTTTATTTTGCAAACGTCCGGCAGTATCTATAATCAGCACGTCTGTTTGTTCTTCCTTCGCTTTACCTGCGGCAATAAACGCGACTGAAGCAGGATCTGCGCCGTCTTTATCCGCGCGAACAACCGGGACATTCACTGAAGAAGCCCAAGTTTCAAGCTGATCAGCCGCAGCAGCACGGAAAGTATCTGCAGCAGCGAACATTACAGAACGATTTTGAGATATAAACAATCTAGCTAATTTTCCAGCAGTAGTAGTTTTGCCGGTTCCGTTTACGCCGACCATCATAATAACGTTTGGATTACGCGCTTCGGATTTGTCCAAATTCAAACGACGGTCGGTATTTTCACCAACTACTTCTAAAAGTTTCGTGCGCAAAGCCTCGCGCACATCTTCCGCATTAGAAGTGCCAGAAATACGCGCATCCTTACGCAACGCATCTACTAATTCTTCACTAGCTTGCGCACCAACATCGGCCATAAGCAAAGTATCTTCAACATCTTCCCAATCTTCTTCAGAAAGATGATCTTTGCTTATTATGTTGAAAAGTGCGCGACCAAACGGGTTTGCGCTACGAGATAAACGCTCGCGAAGACGCTTTAAGCGCGAAGACGCTGGCTCAGGTTTGCGCTCAACTTTGGCTTCAGGCTTAGCTTCAGGCTTAGCTTCAGTTTTGTGCGCAGGCTTAGCATTATCTGCGCCAGTTTCAGCAGCGTTATCCTTTTTATTTGATGCATCATTTGATACATCTGCCGACTTTGGTGCGTATGCCGAATCAGCTGCTTCTGTATAGCTATCAACACTTTCAGGAATTTCAGGACCATGACTATTGCCGCAAATTCGCAATATCACCGCTACAGCTACCAGTAAGACAGCAATAACAACAGCTGCAACAGCAAACCAAATCACCGTATTCACATCCATAACCATATTCATGTCATCAAGCCTATGAAAGTAAAGGGACACTAGCAATATATTTCACTATTTTTTCTCATTTTTGTTACACTATCACTTTCTAAGCGCTCCAAAATCGGCATTCGCTGTACGCGCGCGTAACGAAAATATCGCATATAGACTTAAATCCGTTAGTTTCTATACACTCACGTAACGAAAATGTTGAAATCTAGTGGGAAATCGGCAATATCTTTACGCGCACGAACGAAAATAACGGAATCGCGCGGGAAAGCGTTAGTTGCTATACGTGCATGTAAAGCGAATGCCGAAATTCAGCCGGTTGAATTACTGCGCGCATTAAGTGAGATGTAAAATAAGTTATAGTTTGATTGACAGTTCTTGTTTGGTGTGGCGCGAGTTTTGGGGGATTTCTCTCCTCGCACGTCCCGTCCTTCGGGCGCTCTGGTTGCTAAAAGAGTTTAATGTGTTCGCCTATTTTTAAGAATGTAGCTTCTCAGTCCTCTTTTAGTTCTCGTAGAGAAATCCCCCAAACTCTGCGTGTCAATCGTTAATAACCGTGCTTTATCGCAGAGATTTTTCGATTTTTCTTCTTCGCTCGGCGAATCAGCAGCCTTCGGCTCTGACGTTCACCTCGCTCAGTGCAAAAAATCTCAAATCTCTACCACGCTAATATCCACACGACTAAGTGACGACGAACATTGAGATGTAAAATAAACTATAGTTTTTAATAATTTGATTTATAGCAAGGAGTATTAATGGCAGATAAAGCAGCTGTTGAAGTGTACGGCGCAGATTGGTGCGGTGATTGCAAACGCGCTAAAGCCGCTCTTAACCAGTACAATGTAAATTTTGTTTGGCACGATATTGAAACAGAAGAAGGCGCCGAAAGTAAAGCCGTTGAGATTAGTGGCCAAAAGCATATTCCAGTAGTTACTTTTGAAGATAATACGTTTATGGTTGAGCCATCTGCTACTCAAATTAAAGCAAAGTTAGAATCATTAGGATTGTTGTAGCAGCAACTTATACACAACTGATAACACAACTTATAACACGCGTAAGTGCAAAACGTATTCACTTCGTCGCTTGAATGTAGTACACTTAGCGTTTGTTGCCCCTTTAGCTCAATTGGCAGAGCAGAGTCCT
>CAMYED010000036.1 GCA_947254595.1 uncultured Gardnerella sp.
TAAGCACGTATTCTGACGCAACTTTCGCAAAATACCAGCGTTTTGTAAATAACTTGCGCGCGGAAAATCTAAATCTTACGCAAATGATAATCGCAAATACCGTGCGCATGTATGGCTACGATTCACTCGAAGCGGCCGAGCGCGCGCAATAAAGTGCGTGTAATTTGAGGATTACGTTAGTTTCGTAACACGCACGTACAGAAAATGTTGGTACTGAGCGAGATAGCGTTAGTTTCGTTACAGCAGCGTACAGAAAATGTTGATGCTCAGTGAGATAGCGTTAGTTTCGTTACGCACGCAGATTGATTACTGCACTACAGTATGATGCTAACGTTATTTTAATTTGATAGAATTTTGGATAGTCCCTCGAATAGTCACCCGCTGGTGCGCGTTTCTTTACATAGCGTAATGAATAGAGGGGCTATAATTTTTTCATCAACCTATCAAAAATTGGGTTATTCCCAAAATAATTATCATTTTAGAGATAATAAACGCTCATAAAAACTCGCTTTTGTGCATCATATTTTCATAAATAACACACAATTGCAAGTTACAAAATCAAAGCTAAAAAACCTAATCAAGCATAAGATTTATTAGTTTTAAGATAGAGGAAATAACATCTTCAAAATTTACACTTTTCGCGTACTGATGCTTCTTAGCATACCTATTCCACCTATCAATTACAGCGCTGTCACATGAAATACAATCAAGTATCTCACATGCCTTTACTTTTGAAAAATAAGTATTCCTATGCTTGCAAGTAAGCGACATAGCAACTTTTAACACACTAAAATCAATACTTTCATTAATTTTATTCACAAACTCACAATCGGTTAAATACGCAATAGCAACTCCACAATTCCCGTTATTAGACGCATTTAGTGAGTTCATAATTGCGTAAATATCGTAAAAATCTTTACTTCTTGTATTACTTTCTGCCTTAGAGAGAATAGTTTGCAATTTTTCAGCCAATACTGATTCAAGTGGATACATTTGCAAATCTATATCGTCTCCGAGAACAGTAGAATATTTTCC
Organism: uncultured Gardnerella sp.; assembly: GCA_947254595.1. GTDB lineage: Bacteria > Actinomycetota > Actinomycetes > Actinomycetales > Bifidobacteriaceae > Bifidobacterium. The sequence goes on from CAMYED010000036.1 coordinate 1,036, forward strand.
CACTTTAACTTCTGGATACATTGGATCTCCAGTAGCTATATCAACCGAAAAAGGAAACCTAATTTTATCTAAATGCCCAGTTATATGAAAACGATATCCACCATATTCATCTTCAGGCCTAATAGAATCGATAGAATCATTTATTTCAAACCACACACCATCATGGTTTTCTTCATAAGCTGTAACACTTTTAATAACATTAAATAAATAAGAATCCTCCATTTTCAAACCATTAATCAAAAAATCAATATCTTGGGTTGATCTATTATCAATTCCAAGCACAAAACTCAGAAGCATTCCGCCTTTCAAGACGAAATTATTTTTATACTCACTTTTTGCAAGCAACTTCAAAAACTCATCAAAGAAATATCTACTTAACAAAGTGTTGTAATCTAAGCTAAGTTCTTGCGACTTGTTACGCAAACGCTGCGTAACACTATCTCTAATTGCAATACTTTTATTACTACTGTTATTCATCGAGAATCTCCAAAATATCGTCAACTTGCCGAAGAATACCAAATTTTTTGGCATATTCGCGCAATCTATGTACATTTTTCTTAGGATTTCTCACATACGCACGCAAAGCCTTACCAAATATCTCTGAATCCTGACGCCTACGATTCCTAACCAAATCGCAGATAGTGCGCTCCATATCATAAACCATCACATAATTACCAATAACAGTACGCACTTGAGTTATACCAATTTTATACCATTCTTTTTTAATTTGATGCACTTCAACGTCATTTTTTATGCGCCACGTGTTGTATCCCTGACATACCGTAACTTCATTAATAAACGGCATGCGATCTGTAAGATTATGCAAACACAAAGCAGTTTGGTAAGAGTATATGCAAGCTTTATTGCGAAGTTGGAAAAAATAAAGTTCATCATAATTATTTGAATTGCTATCAAAATACACTCCGCGCGCAACTCTTTCCAAATCATTATTTTTGACCATGCTAGTTAGATACCAAGAATCAATTCCTGCGGAAGAAATTTCTTTTGCCGTAACAATACCGTTATTTTTCCTAACTATTTCTTTAATCGCACTAATATTAGTTCTCTTTTGATTTGCTGCTACTTTTACCATCACATACCAACCTATTACAAATCATCCTGCGAATAACAAACGTTTATAAAAAACTTGCTTTTGTGCTTTATTATTATATAAATAACGCACAATTGCAAGTAAAAATTAACTACAGACTCATAGCAATAATTTAGATTCGACTGAGCGCACGCAATAAAGTGCGTGTAATTTGAGGATTACGTTAGTTTCGTTACAGCAGCGTACAGAAAATGTTGGTACTGAGCGAGATAGCGTTAGTTTCGTAACACCTCTGTAAAGAAAATATCGACACTAGACGTGATTATGTTAGTTTCGTTACAGCAGCGTAAAGAAACTATCAGAACTGCACGAGCGACAAAAAACAGCAGATTAAGAATAGAGCAGCGAGGCTGCAGAAGCGGCACGAGAGTCGCCTTCGAGGAAAAGCGTGGAGGCAGCGGAAAGACCGGCTTGTTGCAAAAACGCGCGGTAAAGCATTACGTCGGGTTTGCGCAAATGCGATTCGTAAGAAGCACAAACGCCGTTAAGCTCGCCGAGTATTGGGCAAGTTTTGCGCGCGCAGCAAAGCCAATCGCAAGAAGCGTTACCCAACGCCCACACGCGCACGCCGCTAGCAATCAACTCGCGCGCCGCGGCAGAAGCATCCGCGCGCTCGCCTGCAAAACCGCGCTCGAAACGCTCAAAATACAAGCGATACAGCCAAGTAACTGCAGGCCCGTGATGCTCATCAAACGAATCCAACGCCTGATCGCAGCTCCACCCAGCCTCGCGCAAACACTCGTGAAACTCAAATCCCCACTCCGGCTCAAAACTAAAAAGCACTTCCCCAATATAATCCGGATAATCTGCGGCCAAAGTGCGGCGCGCATCCCAATCCACCAGCAGCTGCAAGTCGAAAACAACGTCGGAAATATTGCGCACATTATTTATATCTCGAACATTATTAATATCGCGAATATCACAGACTCCGCCTGCACTAACTGCCTTTAGTTCAGCCCCCATTATTCCCACTTCTTACGCCGATATCACTTACTTATGCTGATTTATTCACTTATGCCGACATTAAAACGATTACTTAAGACAATCGTTAGTACGAGTTAAGTTACGCGGTTGGCGGAATGCCAGCGCTCATTGACGCATCTCCAGCTACCCCAGAACCATACATTCCAGCCGCAAAGTTCGCCTGCAAACTGTTGAGATTGTAGCCAAGCGCCTCAAGCTGCGCGCGACCGTCCTCATTAATATTTTCAACGCTCCAGCGCGGCTTCCAAGTCCAATCAATGCGAAACTCTTCAACCAAACCTGCGAGCGCATTCGCACACTCGTCCTCAATTAAATCTGTAAGCGGGCAAGCAGGAGTGGTAAGCGTCATGGTAATAATAGCGCGGCCCAGCTCGTCAATCTCAATGCCGTAAACAAGCCCCAAATCAACGACGTCAATTCCTAATTCCGGATCTTCAACATCGTGTAAAGCGTCTAAGATATCTTCTTCTGTAACTCGACCAATATCGTTTGTACTTAAAGACGCAGGCTGCGTCACCGCGACTTCAGGCTGCTTCACCGCAACTTCCGATTGCGCGTCAACTGCCGATTTATTTTCTGCCATAATATTCCTTGCTTTGCTTGTACCAAATTTCGATTTTACAAGCTGCCAAGAATTTGCGGATTCAAGTTTTGTGAAGCTTTTGCGATGCTATCTTTTAGGCCTTCCCACGCCAAAAGCGCGCACTTAATTCGCATCGGATAACGCGATACGCCTTGCAAAACCATTGCATCTTCCAGCGCATCTTCGTCCTCTTCGTTTTGCAAACCTGCGCCTCGAGATTCCATAAGTTTGTGGAAAAGCGCGTCTAATCGCAAGGCTTCTTCAACTGACTTTCCTTCGACTAAATCAACCATCATTGAAAGGCTTGCTTGCGAAATTGAGCAGCCGTGACCATCCCACTTAACGCTTGATACTATTGGGGTTTCGTCATTATTTGCGATATTTGAAAGCTCTACTCGCATTGTGACTTCGTCACCGCAAGTTGGGTTGAATTGGTGCGATTGACCTAAAGCAGAGTTTTCGCCAGATGCAACAGCGCAACTTTCGTGAGTATTGTTTAGTGTGATTTCAGCAGATTCTGTATTTTCGGCAGATTCTGTATTTTTTGTAGATTCTGCATATTCTTGAGATTCTTCCTGCAGTTCCGCTTTTGCTAGCTCGTCCGTGCTTTCGAAATGAGTTTTGCCGTGCGGATTTCGTGCAGCATCCAAAATCACTTCTTGATACATGCTTTCCAAGCCATCACCAGACGTATCCCCAAAACCTGCACCTGCACCTGCACCAAAACCAGCGCCAGCGCCAAAACCCATATCAAACATACGCTCTCCTTACCTACTTCCTAACTCACTAACAGTATTTAATCACTTATTTGCTTCATAAACGATTTGTCGTAAGAAATACTCCACAACTTTTCTTCAATAGCATAATCAACTTCAACAAGTTTATGCTTTATATTTTTAAATTCAATTATTTCAAATATTATTTTTAAACAATCGTAATAATAACCGCAAGAAAATAAGTATTTAATAGTGTTGTATATGTGATATAATTTTGGAAGGTCTTTTATAAAGGCTTCCAAGTGCCGGGGACGTTTTCCCCGGCTTTTGTTTTATTTACTTATCAGTGTAGTTGGGTTATAAGTCAAAAAGTTGGGGAAAGAATGAGAGAACTTAGCATATTCATAGACGAATCAGGCAGCGATAATTTATTAGACTATTATTACATACTAACTATCGTACTTCATGACCAATCAAATAATTTAGATTATTCAATAAAACTTTACGAAAACTCACTCGAGCAAAAACACCTTCCTAATATACCATTTCATGCTTCACCTCTTATGAACAAAAAAGATAATTATAAATGTTTAGACATGTCTATAAGAAAAAAATTATTGCAATCATTTAGAATATTTTTCAGACATGTTGACATTTGTTACCATACTTTTGTATATACAAACAGAAAATACGAATCAACAAGTCAATTGTCTGCAGCAATGCGCAAGGATTTAATTAATTTTTTATTCGACAATATGGAATATATGCAACAATATGAAAAAATAAAAATATACTATGACAATAGCCAGCAATCAATAGTTAATGCAATACACAAAGCAATGGAATATAGTTTGTCAAAAAATGCAACCATATACAGATACGCAAAACAATCACAGTATCGGCTAGCACAAATAGCAGATTATATTTGTATGGTAGAACTTACAAAACTCAAATACGAAAATAAGCACATAACAAAGACAGATGAAAAATTTTTTGGTTCGTGGTCTGACTTTAAAAAGGGCATATTGAAAGAAACAAGGCACAAAGCTATTAAATAAGCAATGTAAAACTATCCAACTCGCTCGCTAACAATATTATGCGCCAAAGTAGGCGCGAACGTGCGAGACTGCTTCAACAAGCGCGCGAGCTTCGTCAATTGTGTTGTAAACGCCAACGGAAGCGCGGTTCGAAGCATACACGCCAAAATGACGGTGAATCGGCTGAGCGCAATGATGCCCAACACGAATCGCAATGCCCTGAGCGTCCAAAAACTGGCCAACATCATGCGGATGCACGCCTTCAACTTCAAAAGCGACCGTGCCAATTCGCTGACTCAAATCAGTCGGACCCAGAATGCGAACTCCCGGAATCTCACGCAATTTTAGCAATTCTGCAGCAATTTCCTGCTCATGCTCTGCAACTCGGTTCATGCCAATCGCGCGCAACCAATCCGCTGCAACGCCGGCTGCAACCATTTGCGCAACCGGCTGAGTTCCAGCCTCAAAACGGTAAGGCGCATCCATGTATTGCGCCGGCTTGTTAAGCCACGCAAGCTCCACCATTGAGCCGCCAAAATTGGCCGGCGGAAGCGCGTCCAAAAGCTCGCGGCGACCATACAAGAATCCAACTCCCGTAGGACCGTACATTTTATGCGCACTAAAGGCTGCAAAATCAACGTTTAACGCGTGAAAATCAACCGGAATATGCGGCACAGACTGGCATGCGTCGAGCACAAAAATCGCCCCGACTTCGTGAGCGCGCTTGCAAATCGGCGAAACGTCCGTAATAGCGCCAGTAACGTTGCTAATATGCGTAACTGCAACGATTTTCGTGCGTTCGTCAATAATAGTGCGCAAATAATCTGCATCCGTGCGCACGCGGCCGTCTTCTGTTACGTCAATCCAGCGAAGCTCCGCGCCCGTGCGAATCGCAAGCTCTTGGAATGGCAGCAAAACAGAGTGATGATCTGCGCGAGATACGACTATTACGTCGCCTTCGCGAAGAGCGAAATTTTTGCGGAAATCACGCTTAAAATCGGCAGAATCAACTAAATCAGCACTGTCAGCTAAACCAACAGAATTAGCACCGTCTTTTTTGCAGATTTTTGCCTTCGCACTAGCGTTACCAATAGCAGTTGCGAGAAGATTAAGCGCACCTGTAGCCCCCGGAGTAACAATAATTTCCTCACTACCAGCATCCGCACACGCCCCAACAAGACGCGCAACCTTAGCACGCGCTTGTTCAAACGCAACCGTGGAAAGTGCAGCCAACTCGTGCGCTCCCCTGTGAACTCCAGCGTTAATTGTTTCGTAAAACTCTTTTTCGGCGTCGATTACAAGCTGCGGCTTTTGCGAAGTCGCTGCAGAATCCAAGTAAATCAAGGGTTTTCCGTGCACAGTATCGTAAAGCGAAGTGCCGTGAACTGTGCGACGCAAAATCGGAAACTGCGCGCGCAAATCGCTAAATTCTCGCATAATATTTTCTTCAGTCACTGTAGTCATACTAAACCGCTATTAAGCCAGTGCCGACTCGGTTGCACCTTCCGGCAAATACTTGTCGTAGCCTTCTTCTTCCAGCTCATCCGCAAGCTCCGGTCCTGCAGTCTTTACAAAGTGACCTTGCGCAAAAACGTGCACGATATCCGGCTTAATATACTTGAGGATTCGCGTGTAATGCGTGACCATCATAATGCCCAAACCGGTGTTTTCTTTGGCGCGATTCACGCCTTCCGACACGATTCGAAGCGCGTCAACGTCGAGACCGGAATCAGTTTCGTCCAAAATCGCAAACTTTGGTTTCAAAAGCTCTAGTTGCAAAACTTCCGCGCGCTTCTTTTCTCCGCCGGAGAAGCCTTCGTTTACTGAGCGCGACGCAAATTTTGGATCCATTCGAAGCTTTTTCATAGCCTCACTAAGTTCTTTCACCCAGCTTCTTAAAGATGGAGCTTTGCCTTCAACTTCGGTTTTTGCAGTGCGAAGGAAGTTTGTCATAGACACGCCCGGTACCTCTACTGGGTATTGCATTGCGAGGAACAGTCCGGCTTTTGCGCGCTCGTCAGGAGTCATTTTCAAAATATCTTCGCCGTCGAGAAGCACCTGGCCCGAATCGACCTCGTACTTTGGATGACCTGCCAAAGTGTAAGCAAGAGTAGACTTTCCAGATCCGTTAGGACCCATAATTGCGTGCGTTTCGCCAGAATTAACAGTAAGATTTACGCCTTTTAAGATTTGCTTACGACCTTCTTTTGTTTCTACAGAAGCGTACAAATCTTTAATTTCCAAAGTTGACATGATTTTCTCCTATTCTTCCGTTCTTGCAAGACGGCGCTCAATCGCCTTCATTAAGTGATCAACAATTTCCGGAACGCCAATTTCTTCAATCAGCTCGTTAAAGAATCCGCGCACAACAAGCTTTCTTGCCTCAATCTCACTAATTCCGCGCGATTGCAAGTAGAAAAGCTCTTCGTCGTCAAATCTACCAACCGAACTTGCGTGACCGGCACCAATAATATTGCCGTTTTCAATTTCCAAATTTGGCTCAGAATCAGCGATTGCGCCAGGAGTGAGCACCAAATTACGGTTCAACTCGTACGAATCCGTGCCAGGAGCTTCCGGCTTAATAAGCGCGTTTCCAACCCAAGTTGAATGAGCGCCCTTTCCTTCCAAAGCTCCCTTGTACACTACCCTGGACTTACATTCCGGATGATTGTGCACAACCATCGTGCGATGCTCAACATGCTCGCCCGGATCCACAAAATACATGCCAAGCATGTTCAAATCGCCCTGCTCGCCGCCAAAATCCTGATCCATGCGAATGCGCACAACATCTCCGCCAAGAGTGACCATCGTGTGACGAAGCGAAGCACCCTCGCCCACGTGAATACGCTGATTTCCAACGTGCTTGCTTCCAGAATCCCACTCTTGAATAAAGGTAGTAGAAACGTGCGCGTGCTTTCCTAGGATGATTTCCACGCCTTCAGCAAGTTTTGCGCAGCCGGTATGTTCGATAATAATATCAGCATTCGAGCGAGAATCCGCTTCGATTACTAAGTGCAGCGCGTCAAGTGATTGTAAATTATTACCATTAATTTGCAATACGATTGGCTTTTTGATTTCGCCAGATACGTGAAGTACGTGCGCTTGTTTTGCTGCGTTCCATGCGACTGCAGCTGCGCGATCAGACGGCTTCATTTCGGTATGAGGTGCCTCGTTTTGCGGCTTTATTTGCAAACTTACGGAACCGACACTGCCAACGTAAGAATCATCCAACGCAGCTCCACCAACGCCTTCAAGCTTTACCTGAAGACTATTAGCCGGCTCAAAGCACTCGAAAAACTCGGAAATCAGCTCAACCGGAGTGTATCGCCAATCTTCCTGCTTGCGCGTTGGAATCGCAAAATCTTCCACGTTAAACGAGCGCACGGATTTGTCGGCGCTAGAAGGCATTGCTGCAGGAACAGCGTAAGGATCATTAGGATCTGCTACAGGAATACTAATTTCTTTTTCAGCCATTTTATTGCCTAAATTCTTTTCCAAATCTTCGCTCATCAGCCCACGGATCCTTCCATTTGCAACTCAACTAAGCGATTAAGCTCAAGCGCGTACTCCATCGGCAGCTCGCGGCTAATCGGCTCCACAAAGCCGCGCACAATCATGCCCATAGCCTCTTTTTCTTCAAGACCGCGACTCATCAAATAGAAAAGCTGATCCTCAGAAACCTTGGAAACAGTGGCTTCGTGAGCCATCGAAACGTCGTCTTCACGCACGTCAACATGCGGATAAGTGTCGGACCTAGAAAAATCGTCAACAAGCAAAGCATCGCACACAACCGACGAACTTGAGCCATTCGCACCCTTAATAATCTTCACAAGACCGCGGTAAGCAGAACGTCCACCGCCGCGCGAAATAGACTTCGCAACAATCGTAGAACTCGTGTGAGGTGCCAAATGAATCATCTTCGCACCAGTATCCTGGTACTGTCCGCGACCGGCAAAGCTCAAAGACATGGTTTCTGCTTTTGCGTAAGGCTCTGCAAGAATACAAGCAGGATATTTCATAGTAGCTTTAGAGCCAATGTTGCCGTCAACCCACTCCATTGTGCCGCCTTCGCGCACATAAGCTCGCTGAGTTACCAAGTTGTACACGTTGTTCGACCAGTTTTGCACGGTTGTGTAGCGCACGCGCGCATGCTTTTCTACAACGATTTCAACATTTGCAGCATGAAGCGAATCCGTGGAATAAATCGGAGCTGTGCAACCTTCAACATAATGCACGTACGAGCCTTCGTCCGCAATAATCAGCGTGCGCTCAAACTGACCCATGTTCGGCGTATTAATTCTAAAGTAAGCCTGAAGTGGAATATCTACATGCACGCCTTTTGGCACGTACACGAACGAACCGCCGCTCCAAGCGGCGGTGTTAAGAGCTGCAAACTTGTTGTCGTCAACAGGAATCACGGTTGCGAAATACTTTTTTACAAGCTCCGGATACTTTTGCACTGCCGTATCCGTGTCAACAAAAATAACGCCTTGAGCTGCCAAGTCTTCACGAATCGAATTGTAAATAACTTCCGACTCGTACTGTGCTGCAACGCCTGAAACTAAGCGCTTTTTCTCCGCTTCCGGAATGCCGAGTCTATCGTAAGTTTTGCGAATATCTTCCGGCAAATCGTCCCAAGTTTTCGCTTGATCGTGAACCGGACGCACGTAATACTTAAAATCATCCGCATCAAAACCGCTTAAATCAACACCCCAATCCGGCATCGGCTTTTGCAAAAACGCGCGGTAACCTTGCAAACGAAGATTTAGCATCCATTCCGGCTCGTTTTTATCGGCAGAAATTGCGCGCACAACAGACTCGTCAATACCTTTCTTCGCAGCCTCGCCTGCAGCATCCGAATCATGCCAGCCGTAATTGTATTCACCAAATTCGGCAACAATCTGCTCGTCTTGGCGGATTTTCTCTTCGTTTACGCGAGCGCGATCTGCCACATACTGACTCATTTCAACGTCTGCAGCTTTATTTTTTGCGGGATTACCATCGCTTGCCGCAACGCTTGTATCGTAAGTAACACCAGTATCGCTTATATTGCTAGTATCGCTCATAAAGCCTGTAACACCTCCATGCTAACGCATTGCCACGCTTCAGCTGCGCGGTACGTATCAATTAGCAAAAGCCGCTCCCCAAGCACTACTTTTGCGCTTTCCCCACTCAATTACCACCTATTTAAGGGTACCTCGTAATGCGATTTCTTGGTATAGCCGTGTTATAAACAAAACGTAATGTTTCTCACAATCAAATAAAACGAAAACCGATATTCCCTTTACAGCAGCGTAACGAAAATATCGCGCACAACCGCAAAAACAACATTCCCTACACAACAACGTAACGAAACTAACGCACACAAACCCAAAAACAACATTCCCTTTACACACGCGTAACGAAACTAACGCGCACAAACCCAAAAACAACATTCCCTTTACACACGCGTACAGTTACTGCCGGAATCTCACTAAAAAAGCGGTAAAACTTAGGAAAACCAAGTTTTACCGCTTATTTCTATTTACTTAATTCTTAATTAAGCGCTACTTAAGTCTTAATTAAGCTTTACTTATCCGCCTTGCTGTTTTGAGCAGCCTCTTGATGCTCAAGAGCAGCAGCAACCAAGCCAGCAAACAGTGGATGAGGCTTAGTTGGGCGAGACTTAAACTCTGGATGAGCCTGAGTTGCAACGTAGAATGGGTGAACATCCTTAGGAAGCTCTACGAACTCAGTCAAATTACCGTCCGGGCTTTGGCCGCTAATACGCAAGCCGGCTTCACGCAAACGATCCTTATATGCAACGTTCACTTCGTAACGGTGACGGTGACGCTCAGTAACGTGCGTAGTGCCGTAAAGCTCAGCAACAATTGAGCCTTCCTCAAGCGTTGCAGGGTAAGAGCCGAGTCGCATTGTGTGACCCATATCTCCCTTACCATCCACAATATCCTTCTGCTCCTCCATAGTCGCAATTACTGGATCGCCACAATCCTTCTCGAACTCAGTGGAATTAGCATCTTCAAGGCCAAGAACGTGACGAGCGTACTCAATAACCATGGACTGCAAGCCAAGGCAAAGACCAAGAGTTGGCAAACCATGCTCGCGAGCGTAACGAAGCGCGCCAATCTTACCTTCAATACCGCGAATACCAAAGCCGCCTGGAATAACCATGCCGTCCATTTGGTCAAGAGCTGCAGCCGCACCTTCTTGAGTTTCGCACTTATCTGCAGCAACCCAACGCACGTTTACCTTAGCCCAGTTTGCAAAACCGCCAGCCTTAATAGCCTCAGTAACAGAAAGGTAAGCATCTGGCAAATCAATATACTTACCAACGATTGCAATGTTTAGCTCATGCTTTGGATGATGCACGCGCTCAAGCAAATCTTCCCACTCGTTCCAATCAACATCGTGGAATGGAAGCTCAAGCTCACGCACAACGTAAGCATCCAAGCCCTCGTTGAACAAAATCTTCGGCACATCGTAAATGCTTGGAGCGTCAACGCAGTTCACAACGCCTTCAGCATCAACATCGCACATAAGCGAAATCTTATCTTTAATGCCTTGATTAAGAGGACGATCCGAACGCAAAACAAGCGCGTCTGGAGAAATGCCAAGCTGACGAAGCATCATCACAGAATGCTGAGTTGGCTTAGTTTTCAATTCGTGCGCAGCTGCAATATAAGGGACCAAAGAAACGTGCACAAACATGCAGTTTTCAGGACCTAAATCGCGACGAACTT
>CAMYED010000037.1 GCA_947254595.1 uncultured Gardnerella sp.
GCCTGGTACTCAGCCTGGTACTCAGCCTGGTACTCAGCCTGGTACTCAGCCTGGTACTCAGCCTGGTGGTGGTTCTTCTCAGACTGGTGATACTCAGCAGACTGATAAACAACCAGTTATTGGCGAATCTGGTGAGATTAATTTTGTTACAAAGAATATTATAAAGAATGATGAAAGCTACGTTAAGGTAGAGTTTGAGGATCCAAATAGTACTGAAGGTACTGCTTCGGGCCGTAAAGAATATTACATCTTGAAGGCTAGCGATAAAGAAATTAATGATAATACCTATACTAAGGGCGTAAAAGCTCCTCAAGTTAATGGCACAAAGCACGATGATGAGAGCTTCCACTGGGAGTTTCTTGGCTGGAGGATGGTTAAGGGCAGTACTGCGTCTACTGCATCTACTGCATCTACCTCCTCATCTGCAGCTCCTGCTTTGCCAATGGTAGCTTTGTATGCATCTGCACCTAACACAACAGGTGCTGGTGAAGTAAGTTCTGTTGAAACGGGGAATTCATCAAAGGATAAGCTTTACACTAAAGATGATATTGCTAAGATGCCGTTTACTGAAAACACCAAGTTCAAAGCTGTCTTTAGAAGAGTGGATAACGTGTTGAAGCCTGGAACCAATGAGAAGATCCCAGATAATTACGTGCCACATGTGTTCTTACCAGGTTTTGGTAGAAGGTGGACTGACGGTACTTACAATCCTAAGGTGCTCTACTTTGACCCAGAAAGTACAGCCTACTATGACGATCTTGGAAATAAAGTTGATGGTTTAGGTGCTCAGCTTAAAGGCTTTGGTGGCTGGTCTATTTATGATGCAGCTGGCAAGAAATCCGAAGCTCCATCACTTAAGGATACGGAAAAGAAAACTCGCGTATATGTTGCAAACCAAGCTCATATTAACGACGTGAACGCGGCGGATATTGTTCTAAGCGTTGGCGACAACATACCTAATCCTGAAGATCTTGTGCACTCAAACGGCAATAAGGTTGATCTTCAAGGCATGCAAGGTGCTGGCGTGAATAATGCTGGTGAAGCAATTGCTAAGCCGGGTATTACTACGGTTTTAGTAAACGTTACTAGAAAGAATGATAGTAATGAAGATGTAACAGTTCCTGTTAAAGTACATATTCGCGTGCTTCCGCAAGTGATTGCGGATCAAGATTTGCCAGAAAAAGGTACGAAGGAATATGAATTTATTGCTGAAAACTACATGAAGGTAACGTATGTAGCTTCAGATGGCGGAGAAGTAAAGTCTCCTGTGTTTACATACTGGGTGCGTAAGGGCGCTAAAGATTTGCAAATGCCAGTTCCGGACGTACTTGCGGATAAGGGATACGTGTTCAAGGATTGGTCGTCTAAGACGATTGGAACGCCAGCAGCCGCAGCAGATCAGCGTAAAGCTACTAGTAAAGAGCGTGCAGCTTTAGCTCGAATGGCAATAATGAGCGGTAAGGCGCTTGTTGCTAAGCTTATTCGCAATTCTAACCACAGTACTGTAGAAGAATTGAATAATTTGCTGACAATTACGAATGATGATGCTGAGCGTAAGATTTTGGCGCTAATGGCAGAACATGAGAATAAGCCATGGATTGCAAGCATTATACGCAATTCGCATTCTAAGATTGAATCTCTTAAGGTACTGCTTCGAAATGCTGGAGTTGATCCAAACAAGCCTAATGATTATACCGTTGATATGAGCGGTATTATTGACGAACAGCGAGAAGTGCTTGCTGAGATTGCTGATGCTGCAGGTAAACCATTTATTGCAAAGATAATTCGAAGCTCCAAGAAGTCTAGCTTTGAAGCTTTGAAGCAGATTTTGAGTGATGCTAACGTAAAGCTAGAGATTTCGATGCCTGAGCCACAGCCAACGTACGAAACCACTATTACCGCCAACTTCGAGAAGATGGCTCCTATGAAGTTTAAGTTTAGTGGTTCTGCTCGCGAGGGTATTTTCACGAACTTCAGATTGCAAAATATGACTGAAGGCAATCTTAATGCTAACGGAACGCCGGATACTAAGAATACAAAGATTACGGTAGACGGCAAGGAAGTAACTATTAATGATTTAGTTTCCCAGGTTAAGGATTCTGTAAACGGCATTAGCGCAGACTGCACTGACACTGCTTGCAAGATTTCCGGAACTCCGAAGATTGTAAACAACCAGCCAAAAGTTGAGCTAACGTTTACCACTACCGACAAGTACGGTCGCGAAGCAGAATTTACTATGGAAATTGATGTGATTCCTGAGTACAAGCCGTCTACGTTGCCAACTCCGGAGCTGACTCCTGAACCTGAACCTGAGCCTGAGCCGCAGCCGCAGCCAGAACAGCCTGAGCAGCCTGAGCAAACGCCTCCAGCTCCAACTCCGAATATTCCTGGTTTTGAGATTGCGCAACATTACGTTGACGCGTCGGATAATCAGCAGCAAGAGCAGGAGTGCGAGCCGGAAGAAACTGAGCAAAAGCCTGAGCTGGCTAGAACTGGTAGCGACACTAACGCTGTTGCGTCGGCTTCCGCATTGTCTGCGGTGCTTGCAGCTCTTGGTTTTGCTGTAGCAAAAACTGGAAAGCATCATCGTAGGCGCAAGTCTAGTAAAGGCTGATTTGCAGCGTCGAGGGTGGTGGCTAGAATAACGAAGGTTCCGGTTCACGCTTAGCTATTGGGGCTTTGCGACCCGGGTCGCCCGAATTCCATAGGAGACATTATGAAGCAGGGTATTCATCCCGACTATCACGCAGTGCAGGTTACCTGCTCTTGCGGAGACACTTTCGTAACTCGTTCCACCGCAAATGGCGATCACATGACGGTTGACGTGTGCTCAAAGTGCCACCCATTCTATACCGGCAAGCAGAAGATTCTCGACACCGGCGGCCGCGTGGCTCGCTTCGAGAAGCGCTACGGTAAGAAGACTAAGTAGCTTTTATGACGCCAGCCCTGCTTTCGTGTAACTCGCGGAATCGGGGCTGGCGTTTTATGTGCTAAATTAAATATTTTTAACTTAAGGAATATGATGGCTGAGTCAGTAGATGAACAATTCCCGGCAGCAGTTACCGCGTTAGAAGAATACCGCGATATTGAAAGTCGCATGGGAAGCCCGGAAGTTGCGTCAAACCCGGACGCTATTCGAAAACTCGGCCGCAGGCACGCAGAACTCGGTTCAATCGTAAACGCTTACCTCAACTACAAGCAGATTTGCGACGACTTTGAAGCAGCAAACGAAATGGCAAGCGACGACCCGGATTTTGCAGAAGAAGCTAAGCGCTTAGAAGCGCAACTTCCAGCAGCAAAAGAAAAGCTGCGCACGGCGCTAATTCCTAGGGATCCGGATGATGCGCGCGATATGATTATGGAAATTAAAGCTGGCACAGGCGGCGAAGAAGCGGCTCTGTTTGCTGGCGATTTATTGCGTATGTACATGCGTTACGCAGAAAAGCGCGGCTGGACTACCGTAATCCAAAGCGAAAATTCAACGGAACTTGGCGGCGTAAAAGACGTGCAGCTTGCGATTCGTGCAAAAGGCACGCCTGCTCCAGAAGACGGCGTGTGGGCAAGCATGAAGTACGAGGGTGGCGTGCATCGCGTGCAGCGAATCCCAGTTACGGAATCGCAGGGGCGCATACAGACTTCCGCAGCCGGCGTAATCGTGTTCCCAGAAGCAGACGAAGATGACGACGAAATCGAAATCGATCCAAAAGATTTGAAGATCGACATTTTCATGAGCTCCGGCCCTGGCGGACAGTCCGTGAACACTACTTATTCCGCGGTTCGCATGACGCATATTCCAACCGGCATTGTTGTTAGCATGCAGGATGAGAAGTCGCAGATTCAAAACCGTGCGGCAGCTCTTCGCGTGTTAAAGTCTCGTTTGCTTGCCATGAAGCACGAGCAGGAAGCGGCTGAAGCGGCGGATATGCGTCACTCGCAGGTGCGTTCGTTGGACCGTTCCGAGCGAATCCGCACGTACAACTTCCCAGAAAATCGTATTGTGGATCATCGCACGAACTACAAAGCTTACAATCTTGACCAGGTTCTTGACGGCGACTTGCAGCCTGTTATCGACAGCGATATTCAGGCGGATGAAGCAGACCGCTTAGCGCAAGCTAAGTAAGTAAGCTAAGTACGTTAAGTAAGTACGTTAAGTAAGTAAGTCAAGTAAGTACGTTAAGTAAGTAACTTAAGTAAGCTAAGTAAAATTTCTAAACGGTTCTTAAAATGCGCGAACTTTTGCAAAATGCTATTGCGCGTCTTCGTGAAGCAGGCGTGGAGTCTGCGGAATACGACGCGCGTTTGCTGCTGTCTAAAGCTTGCGGCGTAAGCTTAGCTGAGCTGAACAAGGCGCTAATACTTGGCGATTTAACTGATTTTTCGCCCGATTATGCTAGAAAATATAGCGATTTTGTGGCTAGGCGTGCGTCGCGTGAGCCGTTGCAGCATATTGTTGGTCGCGCGCCTTTTCGCTACTTAGATTTGCAAGTTGGCAAAGGCGTTTTTGTGCCGCGGCCCGAAACAGAAGTTGTTGTTGAAGCGGGATTGGATTGGCTTAGAGAATCTGGTATTAGCAAGCCTATGGTAGTCGATTTATGCGCAGGCTCGGGAGCAATCGGATTGTCTGTTGTAACTGAAGTTGCAGACGCACAAGTATGGGCTGTAGAAAAATCTCCTGAAGCCTTCCAATATTTGCGAAAAAATTTTGAAGAAACTGCAAAGAATTACGAAAATATGCAGATTTCCAGTCGATACCATGCTGTTCTTGCAGACGCAACCAAAGCGCATATTTCGGATTTAACGCCGGAACTTGCACAAATTTGCGGCAAAGTAGATTTAGTAATCACGAATCCGCCTTACGTGCCGGAAAATCAGGTGCCGGAACAGGTTGAAGTGCGAGAATATGATCCGCCAATTGCGTTGTATGGCGGCTCTGCGGACGGCTTAGCTATTCCGGAACAGATTATGCGCGCGGCTTTTGCGCTGCTTCGCTGCGGGGGAGCGATGGTGATGGAGCACGATATTTCGCAAGGAGATGCGCTTGCAGATTATGCAAAAAACATAGGATTTATCAGCGCAAAAGTCAAAAACGATTTAACAAACAGAGCAAGATTTGTAGTATGCAAAAAAGAGGCTAAAAATGAGTAAAATTTGCAATATAAGCGAAGAATCACTGCAAATGGCAGCGCAAATCATTAACGAAGGCGGCGTAATCGTAGTGCCAACTGACACCGTGTATGGAGTTGCTTGCGATCCGTTCAATGAAGCCGCGGTTGCCAAAATTTACGAGCTTAAGCGCAGGCCGCGCACGAAGGCGCTGCAAATTTTAATGAGCGGAGTGGAAGATTTAGAAAAACTTGGTCTATATTTGCCTTCTCCGCTGGATATTTTAGGAAAAAAGTTCCTTCCGGGCGGATATTCTCCGATTGCGCGCGCAAAGAAAGGTTCGATTGCTTCAAATCTTGCAACGCTGTGCAAAACGAATGAAACTGATGCGCAAAACAATGCGCAAAACAATGCGCAAGCTGAAGCAACTCAAGGCGTGCGCGTGCCGGATTGCCCGGAATTAATGCAAATTTTGCGAGTTACCGGCCCTTTGGCTGCTTCTAGCGCGAATCGCAGTGGTAACGAAAGTGCAGACAGCGTGGAAGAAGCGTTTGCGGCTTTCGGCAACGAAATTCCGCTGTATTTGAACGCAGGTCCAACTCGCTCGCACGTGGCAAGCACAGTAGTTGGCGCGGATTCAAACGACGAAGACGGCATTGTGATTTTGCGCGAAGGTGTGATTTTGGAGCGCGAAATTCGCGAGGCTTTGCGAAAGTAGCGAAAATTGCGAAAGTAGCAAAAATTACGAAAGTAGCGAAAGTAATTTACTAATTTTGCGGTACTGTCAAATCGTTACAATCAAATAAAGCCAAGCGAATATCAAAAATAGCAGAAAGACATAGCCGATGAGGGTATACCTATTTATTGCAGCAATTGCAGGTGGAGCAACGTGGTTGATTACGCCGCTTGTGCGCCATCTTGCGATTCAAGTGGGAGCCGTCGGCAAAGTTCGCGCGCGCGACGTGCACACGATTCCGACCCCTCGCATGGGCGGGGTGGGTATGCTTTTTGGTTTCGCAGTCGCCATGGCTTTCGCAAGCTCAATGCCCTTTATTTCCGGGCTTTTTGCAGGCACGCATCAGCCGTGGGTGGTGCTCGCCGGAGCAGTCATGATATGCCTGCTTGGGGTATGTGACGACATTTGGGATTTAGATTGGATGCTTAAACTTGCCGGTCAGCTGCTTATAGCCGTGTTCGTTGCGTGGGGAGGGTTGCAAATCGTAACTTTGCCGCTTGGCTCCCTCGTAACGGCATCGCCAAGCGTATCAATCGCAATAACTGCCATACTTATTGTGGCCTCAATTAACGCAGTAAATTTTGTAGACGGATTAGACGGCTTGGCTTCCGGAATCGTTGCAATCGGCGGAATCGCCTTCGCAACCTACTCCTACATGCTCGCGCGCACGTCGCCATCCTACGCAT
This sequence comes from uncultured Gardnerella sp., assembly GCA_947254595.1. GTDB lineage: Bacteria > Actinomycetota > Actinomycetes > Actinomycetales > Bifidobacteriaceae > Bifidobacterium. Next base: position 6,526 of record CAMYED010000037.1, read on the forward strand.
CAATGGCAACTCTTATTGACGTTGCAATGGTGGGAATGTGCGTCGGCTTTATTTTGCACAACTGGCATCCTGCGAAACTTTTTATGGGCGATTCCGGCTCCATGCTAATCGGCTACTTAATTACTTGCGCGTCGATTATTATGACCGGCCATTTGGATCCGTCCGCCGTGCATACCAGTATTTATTTGCCTGTATTTATGCCGATTTTGCTGCCGATTCTTGTGCTGTTTTTGCCGGTTCTTGATATGTGTTTGGCGATTACGCGGCGTGTTGCTAAGGGGCAGTCGCCAATGCATCCGGATCGCATGCACTTGCATCATCGCATGCTGCGCATCGGGCATTCTGTGCAGGGTGCTGTGCTGATTTTGTGGGGATGGGCGGCGCTGATTGCGTTTGGCTCTATTATGATTCTGTTCTTTAAAGCTGTGTACGTTTTGATTGGCATGATTATTGCTGCTGCGCTGCTTACGGTGCTAACAATGCTTCCGTACTTGCGCCGCCGCCTGCCCGAACTTCGCAATTCGTAGCGTTTTGTGGTGCGTTTCGGCAAACGTCATAGCAAAAACGTATAGTAAGCCTATGGCTACAACTGATATTAACACGGAATCCGTGTATTCTCCTGTTCCACCAATTTTCGAGAAGCTCGGTCTCGCTTATGACGACGTGCTTTTGCTTCCAAACGAAACTGATGTTATTCCGTCCGAAGTGGACACTTCCACTCATCTGACTCGCGAAATTACCATGAAAGTGCCGGCTATTTCGGCAGCTATGGATACTGTTACCGAGTCCGATATGGCTATTGCCATGGCGCGTAACGGTGGTATTGGCGTACTTCACCGCAATCTTTCTATTGATGATCAAGCTGCGCAGGTTGATATTGTTAAGCGCAGCGAGTCGGGCATGATTACCGACCCACTTACTGTTCACCCAGACGCAACGCTCGCAGATTTAGATAAATTGTGCGGGCGTTTCCATATTTCTGGCTTGCCGGTAGTAGATAGCGAAAATCGTTTAGTTGGTATTATTACCAACCGCGATATGCGTTTTATTGCTTCCGAAGATTACGATCGCTTGAAAGTTAAGGACGTGATGACGCGCGAAAATCTCGTCACTGGTCCTTCTAATATTTCTAAGGAAGATGCTCACCGCTTGCTTGCGGATAACAAGATTGAAAAGTTACCTTTGGTTGATGCCGAAGGTAAGCTTACAGGCTTGATTACTGTTAAGGACTTTGTAAAGACTGAGCAGTATCCGGATGCTACTAAGGATGATCAGGGCCGCTTGCGCGTGGCTGCTGGCATTGGTTTCCTTGGGGATGCTTGGCAGCGTGCGTGCGCGCTTATGGAAGCTGGTGTAGACGTTCTTGTGGTTGATACCGCAAACGGTGAAGCTCGCTTAGCTCTCGACATGATTCGCCGCATTAAGGCAGATAAAGCCTTTGACGGCGTGCAGATTATTGGCGGAAATATTGCAACTCGCCAAGGCGCACAAGCTATGATTGATGCCGGCGTTGACGCTGTAAAGGTTGGCGTTGGCCCAGGCTCTATTTGCACTACGCGCGTTGTTGCAGGCGTTGGTGTGCCTCAGCTTACTGCAGTTTACGACGCGGCTCAGGCTTGCAAGGCTGCTGGAATTCCATGCATTGCAGACGGTGGTATTCACTATTCCGGCGATATTGCTAAGGCTTTGGTTGCAGGCGCGGACACCGTTATGCTCGGCGGCACTTTAGCTGGCTGCGAGGAAGCTCCAGGCGAAAAGGTTCTTCTTCACGGCAAGCAGTACAAGCTTTACCGCGGCATGGGCTCGCTTGGTGCAATGGCTCCTCGTGGTAAGAAGTCTTATTCGAAGGATCGCTACTTCCAGGCAGACGTTACCAGCTCCGACAAGGTGGTTCCAGAAGGCGTTGAAGGCGAAGTGCCATATCGCGGTCCGCTTAACGCTGTGCTTTACCAGCTTCTCGGCGGTTTGCACCAGTCCATGTTCTACGTTGGTGCGCACAATATTAAGGAAATGCAGGAGCGTGGCCGCTTTATTCGTATTACGGATGCTGGCCTTCGCGAATCTCATCCTCACGATATTGTGATGACTGCAGAAGCGCCAAACTACAGCGGTTTCCACAACTAAATCGCGTGATGCGCAAGTTGCGTGTATAAATTGCGTATAAATCGCAACTAATTTAAACGGCGAAAAGTTAAGCAAGTTATCTACAACTTGCCTGCTTTTCGTCGTTTTTAATACGCGCTTCGTCGGTACGAAGATGTAGGCTGATGGGTTCGAAAAAAATATTAGGAAAGGAACGAAAATGGCTGAAGCTAAGGAAGATCTTACTTTTACGCCGGAAGAGTCGCGTTTAATTTGGATTGATTGCGAGATGACGGGACTTGATATTTTCCACGACGAATTATGCGAAGTATCTGTAGTTCCAACCGACTTTAATCTGAAAGTTTTGGACGACGGAATTGATTTAGTGATTAAGCCAAGCGAAGCTGCTGTGGCTCACATGAACGATTTTGTGCGCAATATGCACACTTCTTCTGGGCTTGTTGACGAGTGGAATAAGAACGGTTTGCCGTTAGAAGAAGCGCAAAAGCAGGTAGTTGAGTACGTAAAGCGCTTCCTGCCGGCTCGCGGAAAAGCGCATCTTGCTGGAAACTCAGTTGGCTCCGACAAAAAATTCCTCGACCGTTACATGCCAGATTTAATGGCAAATCTACACTACCGCGTAATCGACGTAAGCACGTTGAAGGAAATTTCGCGCAGACTTTACCCGGACGTTTACCGCAATAAGCCAGCAAAACACGGCGGCCACCGTGCGCTCGCGGATATTATTGAGTCGATTGACGAGCTTCGTTACTACCGTGACATGATGTTCGTTCCAGCTCCAGGCCCAAGCGAAGCACAGGCAAAAGCCGGCGCGCAGCATATTGAAAGCACGAGCTTGCTTCGTGACTACGAACGCCGCGGAGAAGCGCTAGAAGACGTAAATTCCGCAGAAAAGCGCGACTATTAAACAAAGCGCGACTACTAAACGTATTAAAAGTATTAAACGCAATAGCGCAAATAAAAGGTACTGCCAATGAAGCAATCCGAAGCCTTAACCATAATCGACGCTGGCGCGAGCGCGTTCATTACCGGCGCTCCGGGTGCAGGTAAAACCTACGTATTAAACGCTGCTATTCGCGCTATGCGAAAAAACGGTTTAAGCGTGGCTGTAACGGCTTCTACCGGAATCGCAGCAACGCATTTGAACGGTCAAACAATTCACTCTTGGAGTGGAGTCGGAGTTGCAAACGCGCTTACGGATACGCTTCTTAAAACCATTAGAGCTAGGCGAGGAAAGCGCATAAAAGCCACGGACGTGCTTGTGTTGGACGAAGTTTCAATGATTCACGCGTGGCTTTTTGACATGGTTGACGAAGTATGCCGGAAGGTGCGCAAAAATCCCGCTCCTTTCGGCGGGCTTCAAGTAGTTATTTCAGGCGACTTTTTCCAACTTCCGCCTGTTAGCACTTCTATGCGAAATCGCGACGTGTTCGAGCCGAGCCAAGAATTTATTGAGTCGCGCGAAAAGTATGCTGCTGCCGGCAAAAATCCGGAAGGATATATTACAGAATCTTTCGCATGGGACGCTTTGAAGCCGACTGTGTGCTACTTAACTGAGCAGCATCGTCAGGACGACGGAAAGTTGCTTGAAGTTTTAACGGATATTCGCTGCGGTTGCGTAAGTGACGACGATAAGCAAGTGCTTTCCAGCCGCCTTGGTGAGTATCCGGAAGCCGACGAAGTTGCAGTGCATCTTTTTCCAACGAATGCGCAAGCTGACGGATTAAATAATATGCAGCTTGCTGGAATTGATGCAGAGCCTCACGAGTTCGTAGCAACAGAAGCTGGGCCTAAAAATCTTGTTGACCGCTTAAAGAAGAATATGCTTGCGCCGGAGCGTTTAGTTTTGAAGGCTGGAGCTGCTGTGATGGCGTTGCGAAACGATCAGGATAAGCAGTACGTAAACGGCTCGGTTGGGCGCGTGTTGCGTTTTGCGCCTGAATCTAAAGGCGGATGGCCGATTGTCGAGTTTGAAAATGGCAATATCGTAACTCTTAAACCTGCCGCGTGGGAAATGACGGACGGCGAAACTGTGCTTGCTAGCGTAAATCAAGTGCCGCTTCGGTGCGCGTGGGGAATTACGATTCATAAGTCGCAAGGTATGACGCTTGATGCGGCGGTAATGGATTTGCGTAGAACTTTCGCGCCTGGAATGGGTTACGTGGCGCTTTCGCGCGTGGAAAATCTGGGCGGGCTTTATTTGGAAGGTATTAACGAGCGCGCGTTTAGCGTTTCTGCGGATGCTGTGCTGCTTGATGGATCCTTGCGTGAGGCTTCAAGGCGCGCGAGTGAGCTGCTTGCTAACGGCGGCGCGGCTGCGTTTGTTGCTAAAAAAGCAGATGGTGATTCTGCGGATCAGCAGGAGTTTGATATTTTTTGCTCTGATGATTACGCAGGCAATGAAGAATTTTCCTTCGATGACGAGTTTTAGTGCGATTTTTTGTGGAACATTTGCCGGGAATATACACGGCGTTTGTTGCTGTTTTTGCGTATTTGTGGAACATTTGCTGGGAATATACACGGCGTTTGTTGCTGTTTTTGCGTATTTGGGAAACATTTGCCGGAGATTTTCCGGCATTTGTAGCTGAATTTGCGTAATTATGGAACATTTGCCGGAAATTTACCTGGCATTTGTAGCTGCGCTCGATTGTTTGTTGATGCGCGTAAACAAGTGTTTATGTCCTCATGCGCAAATAGATTGGAAC
>CAMYED010000038.1 GCA_947254595.1 uncultured Gardnerella sp.
GAGCGAGGTGAACGTCAGAGCCGAAGGCAGAGCCGCAGGCTGCTGATTCGCCGAGTGAAGAAGAAAAATCGAAAAATCTCTGCGATAAGGCACGGTTATTAACGAATTAGTATGCAGAGTTTGGGGGATTTCTCTACGAGCACTAAAAGAGGACTGAGAAGCTACATTCCTAAAAATAGGCGAACACATTAAACTCTTTTAACAACCAGAGCGCCCGAAGGACGGGGCGTGCGAGGAGAGAAATCCCCCAAAACTCGCGCCACGCCAAACAAACAATCAAATAATGCTACAAAACAGTTTTGTGAAAAAACTCAACACCGGGCGCTACGGTGGAATGTATGGTTGTACATAAAGCTGGACGACGATCCTCTTCAAACAGCAAATCACCTAGAAGCGTATCGTCGCAATCACAAAAAAATACGGGCATGCCCGCCACCGTCCCCCCAAGCGGAACCGGTACATACAATTCCGCATACTCAGGAGAATCCAGCAACAGCCGAAAGTCGAGGCGCGAACGTTCGCGCGCATACACGCGTCAGCAGCGAAGAAAAACTTGGCGCGGAAGACACCCTATTATTTTTTGGGCGTTAATTATAATCTTTGTTCCAATTTTATTGGGAGCATGCGTTTTTGCTTATATGTACGCAACTACCGACATACCAGCTCCAGACAAAGTTGCAATGGCCGATAAAACGAAGGTTTACTATTCGGATGGAAAAACTGAATTAGGTTCGTTTGCTGAACAAAATCGCGAAATTATCAGCTGTTCCGCGCTTCCTAAATACGTTGGTAGAGCAATAGTAGCTTCAGAAAATCGCTCATTCTATAGCGACGGCGGTATTGATTTTAAGGGAATTGGCCGCGCGCTTATTCATAACGTAACTAAGCGTGGACGCTGGGGCGGCTCCACTATTACGCAGCAGTACGCAGAACGCTACTATCTTGGCGAAACTAAAACGTATCTTGGAAAACTCCACGAAGCTATTTTAGCTCTGAAAATTGCGCAAACTCAGGATAAAGACACCGTTCTATGCAATTACATGAACACTATTTATCTTGGGCGAGGAGCATACGGAATACAAGCGGCAGCAAAAGCTTATTTTGGCATAGAAGCTAAGGATTTAACACTACCTCAAGCAGCGCTTCTAGCAGGCATTATTCCTGCGCCAAGTAGCTGGGATCCTGCAATTGGTCCAAAAGAAGCTGGTATTCGTTTTAAGCGCGTTTTGCGAATTATGAAAAAAGACGGGTACATTACGGCTGAGCAGGCTGCAAAAGCAAAAATGCCAAAAACGATTACGCAAACTACAAAAAATATGTACGCTGGTCCGCAAGGATACTTACTGCACATGGTTCGAGATGAGCTAACAAGTAACGGCGCGTTTACTCAGGAAGATCTCGACAGCGGCGGGTATCGCATTATTACTACGATTGACAAAGCTAAACAAGATTTAATGTTCAAAGTAGCAAGCCCTTCGCAAGGCGGACGCGGAATAGTGCCGCAAGGTCTGCAAGTTGGCGGAATCTCAATAAACGCAAAAGACGGTTCGATTATTTCTGTTTATGCTGGCGACGATTATCTTACTAAACAGCTAAATAACGCAACTCAAGCTCTTTACGAGCCGGGCTCAACAATGAAACCTTTCGCACTTATGGGCGCAATACAAGCTGGAACAAGCTTGGACACGATGTTCAATGGCAATTCTCCACGAAAGTTCGACGGCATCGACAAGCCGGTTGGAAACTTTGCTAATATGAATTACGGCATGATTAATTTGTACAGCGCTACAGCAAATTCTGTAAATACGGTTTATATGGATTTGCAAAGCAAGCTTGGTGCTAAAAAAGTTGCTCACACTGCAACTTTGGCAGGCTTGAATCCTAAGCGCGTAAATGGTAAGAATCCATTTACTGTACTCGGAAACGATTCTGTGCACGTTAGTGAAATTGCTCGCGCTTACGCAACGTTTGCCAATCAAGGAAGACGCCCTGATTTGCACATTGTTGCTAGCGTTAAAAACCCGGATGGTAAAGAGTTTTATCGCGCGCCAACTGCAGGAAAGCAAGTGTTTTCTCCTGCAGATTCTGCGCTCGCAGTTAAAGCAATGCTTGGCGTAGTTCAGCATGGTACTGCAACGGAAGCTCGCGCTATAGGCAGGCCGATTGCTGGAAAGTCTGGAACTGCAAACGACGAAACTGCTGGTAGTTTCGTAGGTTTTACGCCTAATGTTGTAACAGCTTTCGCAATATGGAATCCAGACGCAAAAGGAAGCCCGCAAGTAATTAAGCCGTTCCACGGGTATCTTGGCGGAAGTGATTATCCTGTGCACTTGTTTACTCGGTACATGAAGCAGGCTTTGGACGGCACTCCGGTTGCTAAATTCCCTGAAGCAAAAGATACTGGAAAAGTTGGCGGTACAGACGGCACTTGGGGCTTGGGATCGCAGCATGCGCGTAAAGATGAGAGCGAACAGGATAAGGATAAGAATAAAGACAAAGATAAGAACAAAGACTCGGAAGATTCAGAACTTAGCAATAACTTGCTACGCGGTTACAGCGATTCTTACGCCGGCGGGTACGGAAATTCCGGCGGGTACAGCGATTACGGCGGAAGCAGCTACGGAAGCGGAAGCAGCAGCGGCAGTTCAGAATATGGAAGTACTGGAGACAGCCAGTACGGTTCTTCTGAAAACAGCAACTATTAGCGATAGTAGTCAGCGGCAATTAGCGGTAGTAGAAAGCTGAGATTAAACGCGTAAACTACGCAGCTTATTTGCTTACGAGCTTACGCTACTGCTGCTTACTGGCTTGCGTTACTGCTGCTTACTGGCTTGCGTTACTTATGGTCTTAAACACAAAAATGAGGAATTGCAAATAGTGAAACAAATGACGGAAAAATTAGAAAAAACTACAAACACGCAATCAAATAAGAATATTTTGCGCGCAGTATTTTGGGATATGGACGGTACTCTTATTGATTCTGAACCTTATTGGCATGAATCTGAATTTTATTTAGTCAAAAAATACGGCGGTTACTGGGATGAGGATTTAGCTTGGCAATGTTCTGGCGGATCTTTAGAAACCGTTGCGAACAAGATGATTCCTTCCGGAACTAAACTTAGCGTAGAAGAAATCGGCAAAGGAATGGTTGATTACGTTGCGGCTCGCGAAGCTGAGTGCGTGCCTTGGATTCCAGGAGTGCTAGACCTGCTTAAAAGCCTTACAAACGCTGGTATTCCTTCTGTTTTAGTAAGCAATTCGCCGCGCCGCTTAGTAGAAAATATTGTTAAGCAGGCTCCAGAAGGCGCTTTCGTAGGTTACGTTTGCGGCGACGATGGATTTAAGCCTAAGCCTAGTGCGGAACCGTATTTAGCAGCCGGAAAAATTGTTGGAATTTGCGGCAGCGCAGAAGATATTGCTGAACAAATGGCTAACTGCGTAATAATAGAAGATTCTTTATCGGGGCTTACCGCTGCAATTAATTCTGGGGCGACTGTAGTTGCGCAAACCGGTTTTTCGCGCGCAAATATTGCTGAAAGTAAACATCACGCTGAGCTTAATGGGTATGAAGGCGTGAGCGCAAAAACTCTTGAAAATATTGTTGCTAAACGCGCCAAGCTCGCCACAGAACAACAGATTTCTCGTCTTTAATTGCGCTATTATCGTTTGCGCTCGAATATTCTCGCGACGAATACGACGACGGCAATGCTCTGCGCTCTGCGCGAATATCACGCCTCCAACGCCTAGCATTACGCGAACGCTGCATTTCAACAATATCGCCATCTGCGTTTGCGGCAAAAATATTTCGCTCTGAAGACTCCGCAGCTTCCGACAAATGCCGCACTTGCCTTTTAAGCTGACGATTTTCTTCCTGCAGCTGCAAAATCTGCATTATGCCAGCGAGATTAATACCTTCATCTTGGCTTAAATGCTGCGTTTGCACGATTCTGTTAATATCTCGCAAAGAGTATCTGCGAGCGCCGCCTTCCGTGCGCTGCGGCATTATTAAGCTAAGACGATCGTATTGTCTCAACGTTTGTGGATGAGTGTTTGTAAGGCGTGCTACGTGGCTGACGGTAAATATTGGCAGATCGATTGTAAAACCTACTTCGTCTGCACCGTCAAGCGTTGCAGTACCACGCACCAAAGCAACTGCACACATTTCATACAGCGCTTTAGTTTCACGCGTTATTGGTGTCATAGCACGCCTTCCTTTGAGCTAATTACCCTAATGCAAACCTAGCAAACCTAGTTTTGCTGGCTTAGTTTTGCTGGCTTAGTTTTGCCTTAATTTTTTTACTTCTTCAACGTAAGTTTCGCCAGCAGTTTTATCAAATTCTTTCGCTGCACGCTTAAGCAACATGCTTGCACGCTTCGGCAAACGAATCTGAACAATGCCAACAAAATCACCGTTCTTTCCCGGCACTCCAGCGCCTTTAGCGCGAATTTCATCGCCGCTAGACGAGCAGGATGGCACCTTAAAAGTAATAGGATTGCCGTCCACGTCGTTAAGAGTAACTTTTGCACCATGCACCGCTTCACTTAACGTTAATGGCAAATCAGCAACTAGATCATCCCCTCGCAAAGTAAATTTATCCGACGATTCTACATGTACTTGCAAGTACAAATCTCCCGCAGAACCGCCGAATTTACCAGGCTTACCTTTTCCTTTCAAACGAATTTTCTGACCGTTTTTTACTCCGGCAGGAATATGCGTTTTGAAAGTTGACCCAGCTGCGCGCAACGACACAGTAGCACCCTTAAACGCCTGCTTAAAAGTGAGCTTAATATCCGTTGTAATATCTTCGCCAACTTCAGGCGTATTTTCAGTCTGCGATTGCGAATAACGCTCTCCAGCAAAACCATTAGCGTCTTGGAAACCTGCAGCACCTTGAGGCTGTTGGCCGCCGCCAAACATAGAGAAAATATCGCTCATATTCGGTCCGGCTCCGCCAGTTGCGAACCGAATACGCGAACCGTTTCCGCCCATGCCGCCCATGCCAGCTCCGCCGTTAAACATGGAGAAAATGTCCGAAAAACTCGACGCATCGAATCCGCCCGCGCTTCCTGCGCCGCCAGCAAAACGAGCGCCGCCCGCACCAAACTGACGAATAGCGTCGTAGCGCTGACGCGTTTGGCTATCTTTTAATACGTCATAAGCCTCGGAAACATCCTTAAATTTTTCTTCAGCTTCTTTTGTTTTGTTCAAATCAGGGTGATATTTTCGAGCGAGTTTACGATACGCTTTAGTTATCGTTGCTTCATCGGCATCTTTGGAGACACCGAGAACTTTATAAAAATCCTTAGCTAACCATTCATTTTCAGCCATTTGTGCCTCCTTCCTTTACAGCACATTGGCTATTTCACTATTTTGACCAAATACAAGCTGCTCGCGCCAACTCTTATGAGCTAGCACGAGCAAGTTACTCAACAAAGCTAAGACTAAAAGTTTCGCTAGGAATTACTTGGTGAAGCAACCACCACGCGAGCGGCGCGAATAACGCGATCTCCAATCCTGTAGCCTGCTTCAACTACAGCATCAACAGTTTCTTTCGTCGCGTCAGGATCCGGCCTGTGCAAAATAGCATCGTGCTTGGTAGGGTCAAAATCTTCGCCCTTTTCACCAAACTTTTCTACTCCAAACTTTGCAAAGGCCTTGTTAATCTTGGTCGCAACAGCTTCGAATGAATCATTCATTCCGTCATGTTCGCGAATACGATCAATATCGTCCAATGCAGGAAGTAGCGCACTAAGCACGTCGGTAATGCCGTGCTCGCGGAATCTATCTTGCTCTTTCTTAGCACGATTGCGGAAGTTGATAAACTCTGCGCGCTCGCGTTGCAATGCTTCTAAGTATTCAGCAGCTTCTTTTTTTGCCTTACCTAAAGGCGTCAAACTGCCTTCTGAATCCTGATCATCTTTAGATTCTTCAGAATTTTTAGAATCATCAGATTTTGCAGAATCTGCAGAATCCGCAGAAACGTTAGCTTCAGATTTCTCATCAGCTTGCGTTTCTGCAGGATTTGCATTTTCAGCATCTTGCTCTGAAGTTCCAGCAGAAGTTTCAGCAGATGTTTCAGCAGAAGTTACACCCAGCGAGTCAGCATCGTCCATGTCTTGCAAATATTCGTTGGCGTTAAACTCGGACATTACTTGTTGTCCTTATCGTCCTTGTCGTCGTCCACCACTTCGGCGTCAACTACGTCATCATCCTTAGCGGCAGAACCAGCGCCAGCATTTGCACCAGCTTGAGCGCCAGCAGCAGGACCAGCCTGAGCGCCAGCACCAGCACCCTGCTGAGCGTAAAGCTGCTGACCAATCTTCTGAGCAGAAGTCATCAACTCGCTCTGAGCAGACTTAATCTTCTCAACGTCTTCACCCTTCAAAGCTTCCTTCAAAGCGTTCACCTTTTCGGTAACTTCCTTGGAGATTTCGTCGGAAAGCTTATCCTTATTGTCGTTCACAAGCTTTTCAGTCTGGTAAGCAAAAGCTTCTGCCTGGTTACGAACTTCAGCTTCTTCCTTACGCTTCTTATCTTCAGCTTCGTGAGCTTCAGCTTCCTTCACCATGCGGTCGATTTCGTCCTTTGGAAGGCCAGAACCACCAGTAATAGTCATGGACTGTTCCTTACCAGTGCCCTTATCCTTAGCGGAAACGTGCACAATGCCGTTAGCGTCAATATCGAAGGTGACTTCAATCTGCGGAACGCCACGAGGAGCTGGAGCAATACCTGTCAACTCAAAAGTACCAAGCGGCTTGTTGTCGCGAGCAAACTCACGTTCGCCCTGGTAAACCTGAATCAACACGGATGGCTGATTATCTTCAGCAGTAGAGAATACTTCCGAGCGCTTCGTTGGAATTGCGGTGTTGCGATCGATAAGCTTTGTCATAATGCCGCCCTTGGTTTCAATACCCAAGGAAAGTGGCGTTACATCAATAAGCAGAACGTCTTTGCGATCGCCCTTAATAACGCCCGACTGCACGGCTGCACCAACGGCAACAACCTCATCTGGGTTCACGGACTGGTTAGCTTCCTTACCGCCGGTAAGTTCCTTCACCAAATCCTTTACGGCTGGCATACGAGTAGAGCCACCAACAAGAACCACGTGATCAATCTGGCTTACGGAAATACCAGCGTCAGAAAGCACGTTGTTAAATGGTGTACGGCAACGACCGAGCAAGTCGGAAGTCATCTCCTCAAAGTGAGCACGAGTCAAAGTCTCATCCAAATGCACTGGAGTGCCGTCAGGAGTCATTGCCAAGTACTGCATAGAAATTGAAGTGGAAGTAGAAGAGCTAAGTTCCTTCTTTGCCTGCTCAGCAGCTTCCTTCAAGCGCTGCAAAGCAATCTTATCCTTGCTCAAATCAACGCCGTACTTGTTCTTAACTTCGCCAACAAGCCAGTCAATAATCTTCTGATCCCAGTCGTCGCCACCCAAGTGGTTATCACCATTAGTTGCCTGCACCTGAATCGTGGAGAAGCCGTCGTCATCCTTACCAATTTCAAGCAAAGACACATCGAAAGTACCGCCACCCAAGTCGAATACAAGAATGCGCTCGTCTTCCTTGCCTTTTTCAAGGCCGTAAGCCAAAGCTGCAGCAGTTGGTTCGTTAATAATACGAAGAACATTCAAGCCTGCAATCTTACCTGCATCCTTAGTTGCCTGACGCTGAGCATCGTTGAAGTATGCTGGGCATGTAATAACAGCGTCGGTTACTGGCTCACCCAAGTAAGCTTCAGCATCGCGCTTCAACTTCATCAAAACCTGAGCAGAAATCTCCTGTGGAGTCCACTTCTTTCCGTCAATTTCAACAGTCCAATCAGTGCCCATGTGGCGCTTTACGGAGCTAATCGTGCGGTCAACGTTTGTTACAGCCTGACGCTTAGCAACTTCGCCAACCAAAATTTCGCCGGACTTGCTAAATGCCACCACGGATGGTGTCGTGCGTGCGCCTTCAGCGTTCACAATAACAGTTGGGCTGCCACCTTCAAGAGTAGCGATGCAAGAGTTGGTTGTTCCCAAATCAATACCTACTGCGCGTCCCATATTTTTCTCCTTAACTAGGTATTGCACGTTTTGTGCAATTACGCTTTCCTTCAAGTTATGTAGTTCGTAAGCTGAGCTTTATTTAGATTCTGTATTTAGATTCCATATTGGAAGCTATATAAAATCTCAGCTTTTTTGCTTTCCAAAACTTGAGCCTACTACACTCAACTTATAAAAGTCAAATTTTATTCCCAAAAATTACAAAAAACTTTATACAACTAGACTCAAGTTTTGAATAAAAGCATAGTTTTATTTACTGTTTTTGTTTAATGAGGCGCGAGTTTTGGGGTATTTCTCTCCTCGCGATTTATTTTCGATATTCTTAAGTATCGTCTATGAGTTTTGTAACTGATTTAGTTTTTTGGTTTTTACGAGGCTGGAAAATTTGTGTTTGCGTGCGTCCCGTCCTTCGTCGCTTTAACTGTTAAAGCATTTTACTGTGTTCGCCTATCGTTTAACAATGTTGCTTCCTCAGTCCTCTTTTAGCACTGAACACAATTTTTCCAGCCTCTCAACACACTAATCAACAACACAAAACTCATAGACTCGTTAAGTTTGTTACGAAACTGCGTGGTTTACTAAGTGCAACTAAAGTCACGCAAATAAGCTGCGGGTGGGTGCGTGGCTGAGATTTTTGGCGTGACGTGTGCAGCAACACTAATGTTAGTGGTCACTAATCAACAAGTACTCAACGTCTGCAGAGCGCAACTGCAAAACTTCATAAGCATACAGACATTCAACAAGTGCGAAAAATCTCAAATCTCTACTACGCGAATATGCGTACGGCATTCACTGTACGTGCGCGTAACGAAAATGTTGGAATCTAGCTGAAAATCGGCAATAGTTTTACACTCGCGTAACGAAAATGCCGAAATCGCGTCAAAAAGCGTTAGTTACTGTACGCACGCGTAACGAAAATAACGTAATCGCGCAGGAAAGTGTTAATTACTGTACGTGCATGTAAAGGGAATGCCGGAATGTAGTCAACTGAATAGTAGTGCGAATGATATGTAAATCAAGTTATAGTTTAAAGAGAAATTACGCAAGTTTCACGCGCTGAACTTAAAGCGACGCAAAGAATTATCCAAAGCATTGTAGCGTGCTAAAACGCCAATAAGCGGTGTACCAATGCCAGTTATGAGTTTAATTGCTTCAGTTGCCATCATTGCGCCAACAATAGCCGCAGTCGCGCCTAATACTGCCGATTTTGGCACAGTTTGCGCCGGTGGAGGGCAAGGGTATAAATCACGCAAGCTAGGACCTTTTCCAGGCGCAAAAACGCTTACTTGACCCTCGTAATAAAGCACCGAGCCGTAAACTTCCGGCGTTCCAGCGCTCCAAGCGGAGTCCGCAATCAAAAAGCGCGTAGCAAAATTATCGCAACCGTCGATTATCAAGTCGTGATTTTCTACAAGCTGCTTTGCATTACCTTCATTAAACCTATTTACAAGGTTGATTTTTAAGCCCGGAGATAGCGCCTGCAAACGTTTAGCTGCAAGTTGCGCTTTAGATTCTCCGCACTGATCAACAGTGTACAAAGTTTGCCTTTGCAAGTTAGAAAGCTCAACAACGTCGTCGTCGCAAATTGTGATTTCGCCAACGCCGGCAGCAGCAAGCGAAAGTAGGCATGGAGAGCCAAGCCCTCCGGCTCCAACCATGCAAATCTTCGCATTGCGAAGTAAATTCTGGTGCTCCTTCGTAAAGCCGGGCAGGAGCAAGTGGCGGCAAGTACGTTCCGCCTCAAGCTCCTGCACACTGCTATACGAATCGTCGTAAAACGTATTACTCACAGAACCGAATCCGCCCAAGCGCGGCCTTCAACAGGCGAAGAAGCGAGCGCGTGATTCCGCATTGGAATACGCCCAGCATCGTGAGCAAGCTTGCCAGCAGTTACAGCTGCAGCCATTGCGCGACCCATCGTTACAGGGTCCGGGCAGCGAGTTACAGCGCTTGCAAGAAGCACGCCAGAGCAGCCGATTTCAAAAGCTTTAACAACGTCGGAAGCAGTGCCAACGCCAGCATCCAAAATCACAGGAACGCCAGCTTCCTTGCATTCGCGCACAATCAGCTCAATATTTCGAGGGTTCAAAATACCAAGTCCAGTGCCAATTGGAGCGCCGCCAGGCATAACAGCCTTCACACCAAGCGAAACCAAACGACGAGCCACAATCGGATCGTCATTCGTGTAGCACAGCACGCTAAAGCCTTCTTCAACAAGCTTTTCTGCAGCAAGCAAAACTTCGCGAGTATCCGGGAGCAAAGTATCGTCGTCTGCAATAACTTCGAGCTTAATCCAGTCAGTTCCAAGAGATTCGCGAGCCATTTTTGCAGTAAGCACAGCATCATGCGCCGTTTTGCAACCTGCAGTATTTGGCAAAACGTTAATATTATGGCGCTGTAGCATCCCATAAATATCCACGCCAGTTTTTGCGTGACGGCGCAAAGCAACCGTAGCTACTTCCGCACCCGAAGCTACAAGCGTCTTTTCCATAATGTCAATACTCGTCATGCCGCCAGTGCCAAGCAAAAGCCTCGAATGTAAAGTTTTGCCGCAAAGCTGCCAAGTATCGCCAGTTTCTTCTGTATTTTCAGAATTATTTTCTGCCATTTTTAAGCCTTTATATAAATTTTCTGAAGCGTAATTGTAACTATTTTTTGAAGCGTGATTGTAACTTCAAAAAATATTTGAAATCATCCGCCTTGAACTGCGCTAAGAATCTCAAGCTGATCCCCTTCGCAGATTACAGACGATTCCCATTTAGCGCGAGAAAGCACATCGTCGCCAATAGCAACTGCTATTCCTGCGCCAGCATCCGGACCGTAAAGCTTAGCAATAAGGCCTGCAACCGTTAAGCCATCTTGCACTTTAATAGTTTCACCATTGACGACGATTTGCATAACTCAACCTTTATAACGTCTATTAAAATTGCGTTACTAGAAATTTGCGTTGCTAGATAACTAGAAATACGCATTACTAGAAACGATTACTAGAAAGCAGGCAACTAGAAGCGAGCAGGATTACAGCTTTCCAAGAAGCCCTTTTCCTTCTCAGTCAACTCTTGCTCAAGCACAAGCT
>CAMYED010000039.1 GCA_947254595.1 uncultured Gardnerella sp.
TATTGTTCCTCGCGTTCACGGTTCTGCACTTTTCCAGCGTGGTGAAACTCAGATTTTGGGCGTAACTACTTTGAATATGCTTAAGATGGAACAGCAGGTTGATGCGCTTTCTGGTCCACAAACTAAGCGCTATATGCACAATTATGAAATGCCTCCTTACTCCACTGGTGAAACTGGCCGCGTTGGTTCTCCAAAGCGTCGTGAAATTGGCCATGGTGCTTTGGCGGAGAAGGCGTTGGTTCCTGTTTTGCCAGGCCGCGAAGAGTTCCCGTACGCTATTCGTCAGGTGTCTGAGGCTATTGGCTCTAACGGTTCTACTTCTATGGGTTCCGTTTGCGCTTCTACGCTTTCTTTGCTTGCAGCAGGCGTGCCTTTGAAGGCTCCAGTTGCCGGCATTGCTATGGGCCTGGTTTCTGGAGATGTTGACGGAAAGCACATTTTTAAGACTTTAACCGATATTCTTGGCGCTGAAGACGCTTTCGGCGACATGGACTTTAAGGTTGCTGGTACTTCTGAGTTTATTACTGCTTTGCAGCTTGATACTAAGCTTGATGGTATTCCGGCTGATATTTTGGCTGCCGCTTTGCAGCAAGCTCATGAGGCTCGTGCAACTATTCTCGAAGTGATTAACGAGTGCATTGACTGCCCGGCAGAGATGAGCCCGTTTGCTCCACGCATTATTACCACTACGATTCCTGTAGATAAGATTGGCGAAGTTATTGGCCCGAAGGGCAAGATGATTAACCAGATTCAGGAAGAAACTGGTGCTGAGATTGCTATTGAGGATGACGGTACTGTTTATATTGCTTCCGAAGGCGGCGAAGCTGCTCAGAAGGCGAAGGAAATTATTGATTCTATTGCAAATCCTCGCGTGCCGAAGGCTGGTGAAACTTTTACCGGCAAGGTTGTTAAGACCACTAGCTTTGGTGCTTTCGTAAACTTGACTCCTGGAACTGACGGTTTGCTTCACATCTCTCAGATTCGCAATTTGGCTAATGGTGAGCGAATTGACACTGTTGAGGATGTGCTTAAGGAAGGCGATAGCGTTGAGGTTATTGTTCAGAGCGTAGACGAGCGCGGCAAAATCTCATTAGCTATTCCAGGTTTTGAAGATCAGGAATCTTCGGCTCCAGCTGCTCGCGAAAACCGTGGACGTGGCGCGCGCGACGATAGGGATGGCCGCGGGGATTACCGCGGTCGTGGTCGCCGCGATGACCGCGACGGTCGTGCAGACCGTTCTGAGCGTTCTGAGCGTTCTGAGCGCGATGACCGCCCGCGTCGCCGTATTCGCGATGACCATGACGATAGGGACGACCGCGATGAGCGCGGCGGACGTTATGCGGATCGCGCAGACCGTTCTGACCGCGGTGCGCGCGACGACAGGGACGGCCGCGATTCCCGCGACAGCCGTTACGATGACCGCGCTTCTCGCCGCGATAGCCGCGACGCTCGCGATGACCGCTACGTTGACAACGATTTTGATGAGCGTCCTCGCCGCGCTTCCCGCCGCGATGACCGCTACGATGATCGTGATGCGCGCGATTCTAGGGACAGCCATGACGACCGCGATGACCGTTCTGACCGCAATAATCGTCGCGGTTCAGAAGCTCGCCGCGTATCTGATCGCAATCCTCGCTACGCTGCGGACGACGACCATTATGACGAATATCGTTCGGCGCGCGAAGAGCGCACTGAGCGTCCTCGTCGCCGCGTTCGCCGCGATTTTGATCCGTTCGAGGAAGATTAATCGCATAATTATCGGGAAAGTAAATACTGAGCGATATATGTAAAGTAAATACTGAACGATAATAAATACGATAAATAAATACGATAAATAAATTAATAACTTACGAAATGCCTTCAAACGCTTTTGCAATTGGAGGCATTTTTCGTAAATAATGTGCTTGTAGTGTGCTGATACTGCGCTAGTGATCTGTTAGTAATTCGTAAACAATGCGCTAATAATGCACTTAGTAAATCTTTATGTAATCTATGTAATCTTTGCAATAAAATAAAATAATATAAAACTTAAATAAAATAATATATTGCTACTGCGTAAAGTCTCGACTGCGTAAAGTCGCGTAACGCAATAAAACGAATTAAACAACAAAACTTACAAAATAGGGGGCAAAATGGTTATGAATCGCAAACTGGGCTCGTTTGACACAACGGCTATTGGCTTTGGCGAAATGCCACTTACAATCGAAAACAATCTCGGACACGATACCGGTATTGAAACAATTCACGCAGCCCTTGACGCAGGCTGCACGCATATTGATACCGCATGGGCGTACTACTGTTCTGGCGGCGAAGAACAAACCGGCGAAAAGCTTGTTCGCGAGGCCTTAAACACTTGGAAAGGCGATAAATCCTCTATTTTGGTTGCTACAAAAGTTGGTCATTTTCGTAACTTTACCGACGGCCGACCAACATGGGGTAAGGACGGTAAGCCAGAGCATTTAATTCGTCACGCAAAAGAGTCCGCAATGGCTTTAGGCGTTGACACTATTGACTTACTTTACTTCCACAGGCCAGATCCAGAAGTGCCATACAACGAATCTATTGAAGCAATGCAGCAGCTACTAGACGAAGGAGTGGCACGCGAAATAGGAATATCCAATGCTTCTGTAGAACAGATTGATATTGCGCGCAACATTTTAGGAGAAAAACTCGTAGCCGTACAAAACCAGTATTCGCCAGTACATTTGGAAAACGAAGACACCTTGCAATATTGCGAAAAACTTGGAATTGCTTTCGTTTGCTGGAGCCCATTAGGAGGATTCCGTCACCCGTATGACGATCAACTTTTTGACCCATTCCGCAAAGTAGCTGAGGCTCATGGAGTAAGCTACCAGCAGGTTGTTTTGGCTTGGGAGCTTGCAAAAGGTGAGCACGTATTTGTAATTCCAGGAGCACACAGGCCTGCTACTATTCTCGACAGCTTAAAAGCTTCAGATCTAAACTTAAGTAGCGAAGAATTAGATTATCTCGGATAATAAATATGTGCAAAAATCGCATATTTATGGCGAAAATCTCATATTTAGTATGAAAGAAAGTAGTATATGCAGCAAACAAGCGTAACCGGCATGCCGCTACCTCATGAAGATGAAAAAGGTACGCCAATTCCTGTAACAATTCCAGTAGCATTAGGCGTTCGAACTCACGTAGTATTCACCACTAGGCTAGGTGGAATTTCTGAAGGCGAATTCGCCTCGCTCAATTTAGGGGGGCGCGCAGAAGACAGTGCAGAGTCTGTAGCTAGCAACCGCGCAGCATTACAGCGAGCATTACAGGCAGACTTATCGCTAGTCGGTCAAGTTCACGGCAAAGAAGTATTCGATGCGGACGGCGTAGTTGACTCTTGGAATACGCCTTACGGTTTTGACGCAACCGGTTTTGCAGATTCACAATTTAGAATTGAAGCAGACGCACAAGTTTCTACAGCCTGCTCGCTCGCTTTAGGAATGTTCGCAGCAGACTGCTTGCCTGTTTTACTCGCAGACGATGAGGCTGGAGTGATTGCGGCCGCGCATTGCGGGCGAAAAGGATTGATGGCTGGCGTGCTCGACGCTGCAATCGAAGCAATGTGCGAAAAAGGAGCTGAACGTTCGCGAATAACCGCAGTTTTAGGACCATGCATTTGCGGAAATTGCTACGAAGTTGGCGAAAGTATTGCGCGCGATTTTGAAAAACGCTACCCACAAACCGTAACAAAAACGCGTTTTGGTGGCTTAGGTATTGATATTTCGGAAGCCGCGCAAATTGACTTAGCATTAGCCGGCGTTGGCAGAGTAGTAGACGCTTCGGCGCGAGTGACTGCAGCTACGCAATACTTAAGCGAAGATGAAGAATTGCGCACAATTTGCGAAGTAGACAGCGAAGGAGCATCCCTGCCGGAACGTTTGCAAAATTTGCAAAACCCAATGTGTACCCTAGAAAATCCTTTGTGGTATTCGCACAGGCGCGCGCAACTTGCCGGAAAATCACATGAAGGCAGACTACTGGCTTTAGTGATTCGAGATAAATAGTAAATAAGTAATAAGTAATAAGTAATAAATAATAAATAATAAGCAGATAAACAGATTAGTAAACTGTAAAATGTAAAGCCTTCAAAAACGCTCGCCACGCCCGAGTGTTTTGCGCGTGTAAGTGATAGCGTTGATGCTGATGTTGTATGGTTGCGTGCACACAGACGGTGCAGCTGTGTGGGGCTTGTGAAAGGAATATTATGGCAGCCGATTTATTCCCAACCGCGTTGCGAGGGTACGATAAAGACAAAGTAAACGAAGCTTTTGCCAACTATGAGCGCACAATCTCGCGCCTACGCGAACAAGTGCGTTCTAGCGACGAATCAATTCTGCAATTGCAAGCTCAATTGCAAGAAGAAAAAAATAACGTAAAACGCGCAAAAAGCGGAAATACTTTCGCATCTTTGGGAGCAAACGCGCAACAATTACTCGCATCCGCAGAACAAACTAGCGCACAACTGCTCGAACGCGCAAAACAAGACGCTGCATCAATCAAAAAAAATGCTCAAGCGCAAGCTGGAACCTTACTCAATAACGCAAAACTCGACGCATCTCACCTAATGCAGGAAGCAAAAACCAAAGCAGACACAATGCTTTCAAATGCTACGCAAAAATCTACGCAAATGATGCAAGCAGCTCAGGAAGATTCTGCACGTTTGCGCGACACTACAGCAAAAGACGTGCAAGCGCAAAAGGATGCAGCACAGTTAGCGTTACAAAACGCTCACGAAGAACACACCAAGCGCATGGCCTCAGAGAGAGCGCAGCAGGAAAGCAGCATATCGCAACTTAAGTCGGAAGCAGCTCAAAAGATTGCAGAACAGCGAGCGGCGGCAAATGAAGAAATTGCGCGAGCTAAAGCGGAAACAAACGATCAGATTGAGTCCGCATTAGCCGAAGCGAATAAAAAGCTGGCAGATATGCGCGAGCACGCTTCGAAAATGATGGCTGACGCGCAGCGAAAAGCAGGCGAAATTACGGATGCGGCAGCCGCAAAAGCGCAGGAAATAGCCGATGACGCTCAAGTTGAGCGCACGCGCACCCTAAGCCAAGTTAGCGCAGAAGTTGAGCAGATTCGTGCAGATATTGCAGCTCAGCAGGAAGAAGCAACGAAAAAAGTCAACGCGCTACTTTCCGGACTTAAAGAAAAAGAAGCTGCGGCGCAGGAAGAAGCAGACGCGCTGGTTGCACGTGCTAAAGCAGTACATCAAGAAGCTGACGATTACGCAGCTCAAACGCATCAGGCTGCAGACAACCAGGCTGCAGACATTGTTCGAAAAGCAATGCAGGAAGCAACCACACAAGTTGAGGAGCGTAGAGCAGCAGCTCAGCAGGAATTGGACGGTATGAGCACTCGCTTAAACCAGTTGCAACACCGCGAGGCAACAATCACGCAGCGCGTTACGGAATTGCGCTCGCTGTTTGCTAACGCGTTCTCCGGATTTGATTTTGGAGATTCGGGGCAGGCTCAGCCGGTTTCGACAGCTTCCGACGATGTTGACGATTCGGGAGATGTAGATGATTCTGCCGATTCTTCGGATACTAAAGCTTCCGTTGACGCAAAGCAGGCGCAGCGAGACGTTCAGGCTGCACTTGCAGAATCTGAAGAAGCTAAATAATCTGAAGAAAATTAGTAAAATAATTTTTCGAAATAAGTTTGGTAAATAAATTTTAATTAAATAATTAATAGGAAAGGTAAGAATAGTGACTGAAATCACCGCTCTAACTGATGAAGCATTGCAGGGTTTGCGTGAGGACTTTAACGCGAATCCATTAAACCGTTTGGCTATGAATGGTGTGACTGCTGCTGGTATTGATAAGGTTGCGCGCAATTATGATCGTGCGCGCTTGCTGCAGCGTCGTTTTTCTACTGTTGTTGATAACGGTGATGCTACGCATCAGGATCGTTCTGGACGCTGCTGGCTGTTTAGCTCGTTGAACGTGGCTCGTTTTATTGCTAAAAAGTCGCTTGGTTTGAAGGAATTTGAGTTTTCTCAGAACTACGCAATGTACTACGACAAGCTTGAGCGAATTAACTACTTCTTGAAGGATGTTGCGGCTTTGGTTCGCGCGGGCGAGCCTTCAGATTCTCGTTTGATTCAGCATTTGTTGCACGACGTTATGGGCGATGGCGGTCAGTGGACCATGGCTATGAACGTTTACAAGAAGTATGGTGCTGTTCCTAAAGATTTGTTCCCGGAAACTGCTTCTTCTAAGAATACGGGCGCTATGAATACGCAGTTGCGTGCGCTTTTGCATACTGCTGTAGCTCACATGTATGCGAATGCTACTGAAATTGATGAGATTGTTGCAGATACTACGGCTGCCGGTCACAGGATTTTGACGATTCACTTGGGTGAGCCGCCTAAGAGCTTTGATTGGGAGTGGACTGATAGCGACGGTAAGTTCCATCGAGATGGTGAGATTACGCCGGTTGAGTTCTGGAAGAAGTATGTGAACGCTGGCCTTGAGAATTATGTGTGCTTGGTTGATGATCCTCGTGCCGAGCATCCGAAGGGCAAGAAGATTGCTATTGAGCATTTGGGTAATGTTGCCGGCGGAGACGCAACCGAGTATTTGAACGTGCCAAACCAGTTTATGAAGGATTGTGTGCGTAAGATTTTGGTTGAGAAGGGCATTCCAGTTTGGTTTGGTGCCGATTGCCATCCTATGATGGATCGCGAAAATGGCGCTTGGGCTACGGATTTGTTCGAGTATGGCCGAGTTTATGGCGTTGATTTTGATTTGGATAAGGAAGCGCGTGTGCGTTTTGCTGATTCTGCGATGAATCATGCTATGGCTTTTGCTGGTGTGGATGTTGCTGATGATGGCACGACTACTCGTCGTTGGCGCGTTGAGAACTCTTGGGGCACTGACATTGCGGATAAGGGTTACTTTACGATGAGTGACGATTGGTTTACTGAGTACGTGTATGAGGTTGCGGTTCCGAAGAATATGCTTCCGGAGGAATATCGCAAAGCGCTAGAAGAACCAGCAATCGTATTACCAGCATGGGACCCAATGGGCGCTTTGGCCTAGCTTAAGCGCATTGGGCGCTTAAGCTACTCCAAAGCGCCGCGCTCACTATTGCGAAAAGCACAGTGTGCTTTTCGCGTGAGCGCGGCGGTGTTCGCGTCTTTATTTTAAGACGCGAACACCGATATTACCGATTAATATCTAATTCTCTATTCGCACCCACCCGCAGCTCAGTTTTGCGACTTTAGTTGCAGGAATATTAGTGTGGTAGAGATTTGAGATTTTTCGCACTGAGCGAGGTGAACGTCAGAGCCGCAGGCTGCTGATTCGCCGAGCGAAGAAGAAAAATCGAAAAATCTCTGCGATAAGATGAGGTTATTAACGATTAAGTATGCAGAGTTTGGGGGATTTCTCTACGAGAACTAAAAGAGGACTGAGGAAGCAACATTCCTAAAAATAGGCGAACACACTAAAATTCTCTAACAGCCAGAGCGACGAAGGACGGGGCGTTCGAGGAGAGAAATCCCCCAAAACTCGCGTCACGCAAAGCAAGAACTTTCGCGTAAATATAAATTTCTTACCATAGTCTTAAATTAAATAAAATAAAACGTAAATATTGATAGTTATATTTGGCGGTGAACAAATGTCTTCTACAGCTGAGCAGCGTACTTCTCGCGCGGTAAAGAAGGAAGTTGAGGAGGGGCGCAACCCTCTTAACTCTGCGAAGTTCCAGCGCTGGGAGGACCAGGTTGGTGTGGATCGCATTATCAACCGACGCGTGCTTGAGCTTGAGCCGCTTCCAACTCCTGCTCAGGTGCTTGGCGAGTTGCCGTTGTCGCCGTATGCGCAGGATATTGTTGCGCAGTCTCGCGATGAGATTCGTGGATGTTTGAATGGCGACGATGATCGCTTGTTGGTTATTGTTGGCCCGTGTTCTGTGCATGATCCTAAGGCTGCTCTTGATTATGCGAATCGTTTGGCTAAGTTGCGTTCGGAGCTTGAAGATGAGCTTCTTATTGTTATGCGCGTGTATTTTGAAAAACCGCGTACAGCTCTTGGTTGGAAGGGTTTGATTAACGACCCGGATATTGACGGAACGCATGATATTCATAAGGGTTTGTTGCTTGCGCGTAAGACTTTGCTTGGTGTGTTGGATGCTGGTTTGGCTGCTGCTACTGAGTTTTTGGAGCCGACTAGCCCTCAGTTTATTGCGGATGCTGTGAGTTGGGGTGCGATTGGTGCGCGTAATACTGAGTCTCAGATTCATCGTCAGCTTGCTAGTGGTCTTTCTATGCCGGTTGGTTTTAAGAATGCTACGGATGGTTCTGTTTCTGCTGCTGTGAATGGTTGCTTGGCTGCGAGCCAGCATCATACGTTCTTTGGTATTGATCATCTTGGTCGCGCTTGTGCTGTGCAGACTCTTGGTAACCCGGATTGCCACGTGGTTTTGCGCGGTTCTAGTAAGGGCCCGAATTATGATGCTGCGTCGGTTGCTTCTGCTGTGGCTTCAATTCGTTTGCGTTTGGGCACTGGTTGCGTGGCTTCCCATGGCGTGGTTGTGGATTGCTCGCATGGTAATTCTGGCAAGGATGAGCGTCGTCAGATTGAGGTTGTGCGCGAGATTGCGGATCGTTTGGCTGCTGGCGAGCAGGGCATTAAGGGCGTTATGATGGAGAGCTTCTTGCAGGGCGGCAATCAAGATCCTGCTCCTCTTAGCGAGCTTGAATACGGCAAGTCTATTACGGATCGTTGTATTTCTTGGGAAGATACTGCCGATTTGCTAAGAACTTTAGCTAAATCTGTTGCAACACGCCGTAGAGATTAGAGATTAGAGATTAGAGTAAGATAATCTCAATTTACTTCTACTTGGCTTATATTTTACTGTATTCGCCAGCTATGTTTTTTGAACCAGTTTTGTGTACAAAGGAGTATGCTGAAATGTGCAACAAAGACTTGAATAAAGCGGATAAAGCAGATAAAGCGAATAAAGGTTTTGCGTGTAAAGCGTTTCCGATTGTGAAATATGTGTTGTTCGCTTTGATTGCAACTGGTGTTATTTTGCTTGCTTTTGCGTGGTATCGTGGCACTCATAGTGCTGGGTATACGCTTGTTGAGTTTTCTGCTTTGTGGTTTAGCGTTTTTATGCCGTTTGTAACTGGAATCGTTTTGCTTATTTTTGCTCGCGAATGGCGTCGCATTGTTGGCACTTTAGTTTGTGTGTTGCTTATAGCTGGATATTTCGCTTTTCTTGCCCTGCATGATCAAATTATTGTGTTTTTCAACGTTCCTATTACAAATCCGTGGTTTGATTTTACGTGCGGTGCCTTGCTGAAGATTGCGACTTTAACTTTTGTTATTATGACTTTAGTATGCGTGTTTTTGGTTAAGAATGACGATAAATGCGTAAGCGGCGAAGTAAAAAAAGGATGATTCTTAATGTCTAATACTGAGAAAGTTACGAAAGTTGCTGTTGTTGGCGCTTTGGATGAGGAAGTTGCGCATATTGCCAGCGCGCTTGAAAATGTAAGTCTTAAGAAGGCTGCAAGCCTCGACGTGTCCTGTGGAACTCTTAACTCTGCGGATGGTAGCAAAATCGAAGTCGCGGCTACGGTTGGTGGAATGGGCTTAGTAAATGCTGCTGCAACTGTGCAGTATCTTATTGACGCATACAATCCTCAAGTCGTAATTTTTTCTGGAATTGCAGGAAATCTTAATAAAAATTTGCATACGAACGATGTTGTTCTTGGAAAAACTGTAAAATATCTCGATACCGATATGCGTTTAATTGGCCAATGGAAGCCATTTGCAAGCGAGTTTCATTCGGATGATTACTTGCTTAAAGTAGCAAGCAAAGTGCTTACCGATATGAAAATTACGCATATTTTTGGAACGATTGCGTCCGGTGGATATTTTGTTGATTCTCCAGAAAAAGTTGCGGAAGTAATTGCAGCTACTCAAGCGGATGCTGTAGAAATGGAAGGCGCTGCCGTGCTACACGTGGCTGCTCGTAATGATGTTCCTGCTCTTATTGTGCGCGCAATGAGCGATAATGCAGACACAAAATACGAGGATTTTCACACTTTTGATATTTCCGAATATGCAGACACTGCTGCAAAAATTACGGTAAATATTCTTCGCAATTTGTGACATTTCGACACGCTGATGCGGTCGCCGACCTTCATTTTGCTTAAGTCGCGTCAAATATAGCGCCAAATACCGCCATTTTTGGTACCCACTTTATTTTTGCCGGTGCGGTTTAACCCACCTATTTATGATGGTTGCGTTAATAAAAAAAGATAGGGATTAATTAAGAAATGCGCCCAATTCGCAAATACGGCTATAGGAACGCGAAAATGTGGTGGGGCGTAAGGCAATTCTTCGCGAAAGGAAAGAAGAATATGCGTAACAATATGAATAAGTCAAATATCAATAAGTTAAATATTAATAGGTCAAATATTAATAAAAGCGCACTTAAGTTCCGTAGTATTGCTGCTGTGGCGCTCACTTTTGGCTTGTGCGCAACTTGCGCTGCTTGCGGCGACAATGTTCCTGCAGGCAACAACAACGCAGCTGGCGCGCAGAATGAAAAAATTTCTGGCAATTTCCAAGGCTCTGGCGCTTCTTCACAGCAGGTTGCAGTAGAAGCCTGGATTGCGGGATTCCAATCTAAACATAGCGGTGTAAAAATCGCATACAATCCAACTGGTTCAGGCGCTGGAGTTACAACATTTATGACGGGAGCTACGGCTTGGGCTGGGTCCGATAAATCGCTAAGCGACGACGAAGTTGAAAAGTCTAAATCTGTTTGCGCAAATGGTACTACAGCTTTTGACGTGCCTGTGTATGTTTCACCAATTG
>CAMYED010000040.1 GCA_947254595.1 uncultured Gardnerella sp.
TTTTAGCACCAAGATTTGCCAAAGTTGGAGCGTTTCCTAAACCAACTTCCACGTACTCTTCAACACCAAGTCCGCCGCGAGCGCGATCGGCAAACATAAGAGCCTGCGTTTCAATCCAGCGAACTGGAGATGCGAACTGCCACGAAAGCAGCTCCGTAAGAAGCAGTCTACCAAGCTTCTGCTCGTCGTCAGCATAAGACTTCCAGGTTGCTTCGTCTTCCAAAGCTGCTTCAATACGCTCGGATGGCACAACGTCCAAAATCTTCTGCGCAAACTCGCGAGTAAGCTCAAACGGGCATGCAACGAGGTTTGGAATGTAACGATCTACAAGCACAGAGTAGTCAATATACTTTGGCAGAAGCGAATCGAGCTTATCGCGGAATTCCGGCACGCCCTTTCGAAGAATGCGAGAGTGGAACGGCACGTCAATTCCAGGCACGAGCATGAACGGCGGCTTTCCGCCGTACTCTTTCGCACGCTTAGAAGCGTCCGCTTGCAAAGCTTTCAAGCCTTTAATCGTTCCAGCAATTGCGTACTGCTGGCCAGCCAAATTGTAGTTTACAATCTGCAAGAATTCGCCAGTAGCTTTAGAAATTCCTTCAACGTAAGCGTTTACGCCTTCGTCGCCAACTCCAAACTGGTTTGGTCGAAGCGCGCCCATGCGATAGTTCGAGCGGCCTTTTTCGTCGCGCTCAATCAAATGATGCATTGTAGACCCGCGGTGGAACACCAATTCGAGCACAGTTTCGAGAGGAATAATTTGCGCGAAGGAGCTTAAAGCGTTGTATTCGCCAAGCGAGTGGCCTGCAAAGTATGCTGGCCAAATATCACATCCGGCTTCACGCAAACGCGCGGTTTGCGCAAACGCGACTGTTGCGAGCGCAACTTGCGTAAATTGCGTCAAATTAAGCAGTCCTTCAGGGTGACGATATGTTACTCCGTGAGCTGTAAGTTCCTTCGGATTATCGCGCACGACTGCGAGGATTGAGAATCCAAGCTTTTCGCGAGTAAGCTTATCTGCCCTTTCCCAAGTTTCGCGCACTGCAGGCGACTTTGCGCGCTCATCAAGCGACATTCCTTGCTTTTGAATACCCTGACCCGGGTATACGAAGGCTGCGCGTGGAGCGCGAGTAAGTGCGCTTGCTTTAGACACGATTTGCCCATCAACTCGGCACGTAACTTCCAAAGCGAGTCCGCCGCGGCGAACTTTACCAACGCGCTCAACTGTGATTTCTACTTCGTCGTCCAGCTGAACCATGCCGTACATGTTGTAGGACCAGCCGATTAGCTCGTAACGAGCGCCCTTTTCGTCCAAAGCTTGAGCCACATGCTGAGCGGTTGCAGAAAGCCACATTCCGTGCACGAGTGGTGCGGAAAGTCCGGAAATTGCGGCACCTCGCTTAGAAGTGTGGATTGGGTTGAAATCTCCGGAAGTGCGCGCGAAAGCGGTCATATCGTGAGGCGCGCGAACTACTACTCTGCGCAAAGCTCTGCGAGGAGTGTCTTCAATTTCGTATCCGTGCAAGCCTTCTGCGTCGCCATATTCAGCGGCAGGCTCCGGAAGAGCGTTGCTAAAGCTGCGTCCACGAATAGCAAAACGCTCGGTTTCGTGCGCAAGTCGCGTGCCGTCAGCTGCAGTATGCACAACGTGAATTGTTACAACGCGTCCGGAAGCAGATTCTGCGTAAGGTTCTGCCCAGCCGAGCAAATTAATTCGCTTATCAACATACTTGCGGAAATCTTCAGCATCAACATCAAGCTCAACTAAGTGATCCAAGTGAACCGCGTTAAGCAAGCCTTCAATAATCGGGTAGCCATCAACCATCACAGAGCCTAAAGCCGAGTAAATTGTTGGCCAAGCAGGGCCGACTAAAGCATCCGGCACAATGCGAGAAGCGAGAAGTCCGTCTGGCAATCTTCCAGCAGTAGCCGACTCGTGATCAATTCCAAGATTACGAGAGAAAGTATAAGAAGAATGAACCAAGCCGAATGGGAAATCTCTATACCCTTCTTCCAGCAAATCTTCCGGCAATTTCGCCAAACTGCCATCTTCTTTTACTCTTTCAACCTTTGGCATTGCGTCAAGCACATCACCCGTAATCGCAGTATTTCCAATACCTGCGGTTGCTGCAAGCATTTCGTATACGTGCTTTGGCAGGCGCTCGCGGTCCACTACTGGAATGCTTCCAGCTTTACTTGCGTCAACAGTAAGCGGAATTACAATATCTCGAACTGCGTGCTTGCGTTTTGATGAATTTGTAGCGTTTTTAGCAGCGTTCTGATTTTCTTGATTTTCTTGATTATCCCAGAAAGTATCAAGTTTAATATCCAAATCAAGTGAAATTACGTCGTTATTTGTAGAAGTTACAGTAATTACGTAATTTTCGTCGCCAATAGCGCTTCCATAAGCCGGATTTGCAGTTACGTGACCAACCCAAGAAATATTCGGGCAAGCGCGAACGTAAGCTTCTACATTTGCTGCTGCTGCAATTTGGCTGAATGCAGACTGATTTGCATTATTTTTCGCGCTATTATCCGCACTTCCAGCACTTACAGCACTTTCTGCACTTTCCGCGCGATTAAGCATAGCTTTCTCAAAGCGACCAAGAATATCCGCAATCGGCTCATCCATAGTCGTAATTCCAGCTACGGAAATAGGCCCAGGAATTACGCGCACAGCGTCAGCTGAGTATCTAGAATCTTCCGACTGCCAAAGCTGATCTTGACCCCACCAGCGAAGCAAATCGTTGTCAATAACTGGCACGAAAGGCATTGGCTTCGGGTATTCGCGCACCAAAGTTGGGAACCATGCGGCATCCATTGGCACAACGTTCATTTCGCGAGCTTGCGGCAACGCTTGCAAAAGCGCGTCTAAAGCAGCTTGCGGCTTTTCGCTAACTTGCGCACGAGTTGGCAAAATCGACGTAAATTCGCCGGAATCTTGGCTAACTAATCGCGCTTCAATTCGCTGCAACAAGTGAAGATAGCGGTCTGCATAAGTAGGATCCACCCACGGGTATGCCAAGTCGAGGAAACGCTGAGCAAATTGAGCGTAAGTCATGCTTTCAACGTCACCAAAATATGGTTTTGCAGTTGAGTTAAGCGCTGCAATTACTTCGTCGCGTCGAGTTTCAAGCTCTTCAGGATGCTTCATCATATGAACGAGCAACCTACCGCAGCGAGCAGAAGCGTTTTCAAGCTCATAAATATCCGCGTGCAAATGGCTTAAACCACTAGTCACACCGCCAACAACTTTTCCGGAAGGCACCCAGCGCTCACCCATTGGAGCAAACGGATCCTCGTCAAAGCCTTCAACGCTTGAAGCTTTCGGCATCACAATTCCAGGCGTTTCCACGAGCATTCGCTTTACTTCAGGGCTTGTGTGCGCCTCTTTTGCTGTCATTGCAGCCGTGCCAATCATCACAGCATCAACAGGCATATTTGGCAAACCGTATTCGCGCGCCCAATCGCCAGAAATGTAGTCGGCAGCGCGAGAAGGCGTGCCAATACCGCCGCCTGCAACAAGCACCAAATTATCGCATTCGCGCACTTGTGCGTAAGTTGTTATAAGCAAATCGTCCAAAGACTCCCACGAATGGTGGCCGCCTGCAGCACCGCCTTCAACTTGCACAATAATCGTAGCTGGCGCAACCGCTTTCGCAATTCGCACAACTTGACGAATTTGATCAACTGTTCCCGGCTTAAACGTTACGTAAGGGAATCCGTCTTTTTGCAAAGACGCTACTAATTCTTTAGCTTCGTCAAGTTCCGGAATTCCTGCAGAAATAACTACGCCGTCAATTGGAGCGCCCGACTGCCTCTTTTTTGCTACGATTCGCTTCGAACCAAACTGCAAATTCCACAAGTAGCGGTCCATAAACATTGCGTTAAATTCAACAGTTGCGCCTTCGCGAAGCTGATTTTCCAAAGACTTCATGTGACGATCGAAAACTTCCGCAGTTACCTGACCGCCGCCGGCAAGTTCCGCCCAGTAGCCTGCATTCGCTGCAGCCGCAACGATTTCCGGCTCAACAGTAGTTGGAGTCATGCCTGCAAGAAGCACAGGCGCTTTGCCAGTAAGCTTGCTAAATTTTGTAAGTACTTTGCGTCCGGAAGGAGTGTTGATTACTCGAGGCGCAAAATCAGCCCAGCAGCCGGTGCGCTGTGGCTCAGAAGCCGAGTCTGCAGTTGAAAGCTCGGCGCGAGAGCGCATTGTAGCAGCTTCCACAACTCCAGCGCCCGTTCCTTGCACAAGCACTCCCGTAAGCTTTCCAAGCACTTCGCTAGGACCCATATCTAAAATCCAAAGCGAACGCGCATCGTTCTGCTCCAAAACTTCGCCAATTTGCGCAGCCCAATCAACAGGAGTTACAAGCACAGCATCAGCCAATTCGCGCGCAACTGCAGCATTCAAACCGGCCTCATTTGCCCAAGCCTCCACCTGCTCAACTGCAGGCTGAAGCATTGGCGAGTGGAATGGCACTGTAACGTCTAAATATTCAGCAACCGGAGCAAAAACGGCACCGCCGCGAACTTTCATTTCACGCAACTTTTTCGAACGTTTCGCTTCCTTCTGCGCTTCGTTCAAAACGGCTTCCATATCTTCCGGGTAGCCTGCAATAACCACGTGATTGTAAGCATTTTTAACAGCAATTGACACTTCTCCGCGAGTGCGCTCTACGCGGGAAATCAAGGCTTCTGCCTGCTTTTTGGTAACTCCTTTAAGAGACAGCATTGGAGTGCGCTCACCATCTCCCGTAATTTCAAGCATGCGCGATTCGCGGTCACCGGCTGCGCCGATTAAGTATGCGATTGCAAGAAGTTCTTCGATTTGTGGTCGCGCTTTCTGCCATGATTTTGCTTTAAGTCGCGCTTTTACAATTTCGGCTGCGATTACGCCTTGAGAGTGCCCCAAAACTGCGCAAGGCTTGTTCACTTCGAAGTTGTATCCAAGATTTGTTAAGTCGCGCACGGCACCCAGCTGAGCAAGCGTAATTCCAGGCACACTAAGAAGCGCGTTTGCAGCGTTAATATGCTTATTTTCCAGCGCGTCGAACACGTTCATATCGCCGCCGGCGTTAGCCAAAAGCTCGGCGTAAATTGGCGCGAGCAAAGCTTTTGCGCCAGCTTCGTACTCGTGAAGCTCAGCGTTTAGCTCCTCGTCTTTGCCGAGTTCTTTAAGAGAATCAACCCACGGAGTTGACTGGCCTGCA
Organism: uncultured Gardnerella sp.; assembly: GCA_947254595.1. Lineage (GTDB taxonomy): Bacteria > Actinomycetota > Actinomycetes > Actinomycetales > Bifidobacteriaceae > Bifidobacterium. The sequence goes on from CAMYED010000040.1 coordinate 5,214, forward strand.
AAAGTTAAAGCGTGCGGAGCATTAGCGAGTTGGTCGAAAAAGTAGGTTGTCATAATATTTCCTTCTCGTTGATTCGTATAAGTTTTATAAATTTTTATAAGTTTTATAAGTTTTGCGATTTCTGTAGATTTCTGCAGATTTCTACATTGGCTGATTTCCGTGATGCTTGCCAGTTCTGGAAACGCGCTTTTTACTGCGCAAAAGCTTCAACGAGCCGGCAATCATATCGCGAGTCTGCTCCGGATCAATCATTGCGTCAATCTGACCAGTTTCCAGCGAAAGATTTGCGTTCACAGTAGTCGCTTCGTATTCGTCAACCAGCTGCTTTCTAAGAGCCGCAACGTCTTTCCCGCGCTCTTTAGCTTTTTGCAAATCCTTGCGATGAATAATATTCACAGCTCCTTGAGCACCCAAAACTGCAATCTGACTGGTTGGCCACGCGTAATTCACGTCCGCACCCATCGACTTCGAGCCCATAACGATGTAAGCTCCACCGAAAGCCTTGCGCAAAATCACCGTAACAAGCGGAACTTGCGCATTCGCGTACGCGTAAATCACCTTCGCGCCTCGGCGAATAATTCCAGCGTGCTCCTGGTCAGAACCAGGCTTGTAACCTGGAGTATCAACCAAAGTCACAACCGGCAAATTAAACGCATCGCACAATCGCACGAATCGCGCAACTTTTTCGGAAGAATTTACATCCAAAATGCCAGCGTTTACTTTCGGCTGATTTGCCACGATTCCAACAGGATGCCCCTCAATGCAAGCAAAACCAACCACTGCAGACGCAGCGTACAATTCCTGCACTTGCACAAACTCGCCGTAATCAACTATTCTGCGAATCACATCTAGCACGTCGTAAGGCTGACGATCGTTATCCGGCACAATACTTGCCAACTCTCGCGCAGTTTCGCGGTCCGCGCGCGTTGCAGCATAAGCAAAAGTTGGAGGATCAACTTCGCAACTAGACGGCAAGTAAGCGAGAATTGTGCGAGCGTAGTCGATTGCGTCCGCTTCATCTTCGCCCAAATAGTGAGCGACACCGGAAGTTGCGTTATGCACAAGACCGCCGCCCAAATCATCCATGCTAATTGCCTCGCCGGTTGCAGCCTTAACAACATCCGGGCCAGTTACGAACATGTTCGAATGTTCGCGCGTCATAATAATAAAATCAGTCAACGCAGGGCAATACACAGCGCCGCCAGCGCAAGGGCCAAGAATTAGCGAGATTTGCGGAATTAAGCCGCTTGCTTCGCAAGTTTTTTTGAAAATTCGCCCGTATTGCATAAGCGCGCTTACGCCTTCCTGAATGCGAGCGCCGCCGGAATCAATTACTGCCACAACTGGCACTCGAAGCGCAACAGCCATGTCCAAAAGATGGCAGATTTTCTCGCCTTCTGCTTTACCTAAAGTTCCGCCGCGCACAGAAAAGTCTTGAGCGTAAACTGCAACTTTTCTGCCATAAACTTCGCCAAAGCCGGTGATTACAGCGCATCCGGCAACGTCGTTATTTATGTCACCGCCGTTAAAACGTCCGATTTCCACGAAGGAGCCGGTGTCAAAAAGCAAGTCGAGACGCTCTCTTGCAGTTGATTTTCCTTTTGCGTGCTGACGCTCTAAAGCTTTTTGTTCTGCATCTCTGGCAAGTTGCGCTGCGTGCTGAACGGCTGCTTTTCCGCGACGAGGCTGCAAGTTAGCTGCGTTCACGTTAGTCGCTTCACTGAGAGCATCACTGGAAGCAGTTTTTGCTGAAATTTTTGTTTGTTCTTGCAATAACGCGCTCATTATTTTTGCTCTCCTTGCGACTTTTCAGAAGATTTTTCGGAAGACTTTTCGGAAGATTTTTCGGAAGATTTTTCGGAAGATTTTGCACTTTCGGAAGATTCAGAAAATTCGGAAGACTTATCCGCGCTCTTACCTTCGCTTTTATCTCCAGCAAGATCAATAGTCACAAGCTTTGCGCCCGATTCCACGCCGTCACCAGGCCCCACAAAAATTCCAGTAACAGTACCCGCCGCCGGAGCGTAAACGTAATTTTCCATCTTCATAGACTCAAGCACCACAAGCAAATCACCCTTAGCAACCTGCTGTCCTTCAGCAACATTCACGCGCGTAATAACAGCTTGCATAGGCGCTGCGATTACGCCAGGAATCTGCTTTTGTTCTTCAGATTTGTGAGTGCTACCGCGAAGCGAACGACCGCGAAGAGGCTGCGAAGCTCTAGAAACGCTACGAACTCGCGCAGAGCCGGTCAAATTATCAACAATATCTTGCGGAATCGTAAGCTTTACGCGCTTATTATCAACCTCAATAATGAAGGATTCCATTGCAGGCTGCTTATTTTCGGAATCATCCGCAGACTTTCCAGAAACAAGCGAAGCCGGCTGCCCACCCAAAGAAGCTGCAGGAACGCGGTTCAAATACTTGCGTTCCATCCACTTAGTAGACACGTCAAAACTGTGATTTTCCGCAGTAAACTCAGGGTCGTTAAAAATCTGCTCAAAAAGTTTCGCAGGAGTTGGCACGCCCTCAATGCAAAGTTCCTTCAAAGCGCGACGCACGCGAGCAACAGCAGTTTCGCGACTTTGCGCAGTAATAATAAGCTTGCCCATCATGGAATCGAATTTTGGCGAAATATTGTCTCCAACTTCAACACCAAAATCGACGCGAATACCAGGACCGGAAGGCCACTTAATCTTCGTCAAAGTGCCAGAGCTTGGAGTCAAATTCGTAGCAGGATCTTCCGAAGTAATGCGCAACTCAAAGCTGTGTCCGCGAGGCTCCGGATCCTTAATCAACTCGCCGCCGTCAGCAATATTGAGCTGCTCGCGCACCAAATCAAGCCCGCTAACTTCCTCACTAACCGTGTGCTCAACCTGCAATCGCGGATTAACTTCCAAGAAGTAGACTTTATGCTGAGAAGTCACCATATATTCGCACGTGCCAAGACCAACGTAATCAACAGCTTCAAATAGGTTACGAGAATATCGGTAAAGCTGATCTTTTTCATCGTCAGTCAAGAACGGTGCCGGAGCTTCCTCAACCAGCTTTTGGTTTCGGCGCTGCACCGAGCAATCGCGCGTGGAATATACGGTGAAATTTCCGTGAGCGTCGCGGCCGCACTGCGTTTCAACGTGGCGAGCCTTGTCAATAAAACGCTCAATAAAATATTCGTCTAAGTCGCCGCCCTGCAAAGCGTCGTGATTCATGTAAAAACCGCGCAACTCGTCGTCGTTACGAACGACTGTAATGCCGCGTCCGCCGCCGCCATCCGTGCGCTTCATCATCACCGGATAGCCGTGCGTTTGCGCAAAAGTCAAAAGTTCTCGAATATCTTTTACCGGCTCCGAAATTCCCGGAACTGGCGGCACTTTCGCGCGCACAGCCACGCGACGAGCCGTAATCTTATCTCCCAAATCAATAAGCGCTTCCGGACGAGGACCAATCCAAATAACGCCCGCATCATTAACTTTTTGCGCAAAAGACGCAACTTCCGAAAGGAATCCGTACCCCGGGTGCACAGCATCCGTGCCGCTTCTTTTAATAATGTCAAGAATTGCGTCCTCGTTTAAATAAGTATCGCGATACGTGTCTCCGGAAAGTGCGTACGCTTCGTCTGCCATTTCTACAAACTGCGCATTGCGATCAGTCGGCGCGTAAATTGCAACGGTAGAAATGCCCATTTCGTGAGCCGTGCGAATTACTCGCAAGGCGATTTCACCGCGGTTTGCGATGAGAATTTTTTTGATATTCGTAACCATACGTTACAAGATATTAGAAAAATCGCGTTTTCGTATGAGCCGACATACACAAAAGCTTACGCAAAATTTTGTACACTTCTCCAATGCACATGATTTTTATGGCACGTATTGTGATTAACGAAACGGAAAACAACCGGCAAACGCTTAAGTGCTACTTAAGTGCTACTTAAGTTTCAAACCGGCAATAACCAAAAGAAGGTTTTCATGACTAGCATGAATCAAAATAATGCAGCAACAACAACTCCTACTGCAACCGCTAATACAAGCGCAGCAAATAAAGTAAAAGCTGTTGCAACCTGGCTCGCTAAGCCAGTTCTTCTTACAGTACTTTTGGCACTTTCTACTATGGCAGGCGCAATTTATCTTCCTATTACGCCTGTGCCAATTACGTTGCAGACTCTTGTTTTGTGCATTATTGGTTTGACTTTGAGCTGGCGCAAGGGCGTTGCTTCCGTTGTAATGTATCTTGCTTTGGGTGCTGCAGGCCTGCCTGTTTTCGCTGGATTTAAGGGCGGCTGGGCAGTATTCGTAGGTCCTACTGCTGGCTTCCTCGTTGGTTTTATTTTTGGCGTGGCCGCAACTGCCGCTTTGAAGCGCGTATTCGACGTTGCTCTTGACGCAATGATGCCACAACGCTCATTTAAGAAGACTTTCGCACGCTTCAGCACTTACGCAGTTGCTTCCATAATTGGCACGATTGTGATTTACGCATTCGGCATTTTTGGTCAGAGCTTGCTTACCGGCATGCCACTTTCGACTGCTGCCGCAACCTTGATTATCTTCATGATTGGCGATTTGATTAAGGCTTTTGTTGCGAGCGCGGCTTGCTCCGGCTTGTACAACGCACTTAACAAAAAGCGCGCGTAACAACTAAACATAACCCTCCAAACGGAAACATTTGTCGGAAAATCTCCGGCAAATGTTTCCACAAAACACAAAAACGACAACAAACGCCGGAAAAAAAACTCCGGCAAATGTGGTCAAATACGTCCAAAATGACAACAAACGCTGGAGAATCTCCGGCAAATGTTCCATAAAACTGTCATGCTCGCGCGCTATGCGCTCGCTACGAAACTCGCGTTGGAAGTCCACTGGACTTCCAACCTAAGCGAGTTTCCGCTCCGAATTGCTTTCGCGCGCTAAATCGCAGCGCTCAAGCAGGTCGTCAGCGC
>CAMYED010000041.1 GCA_947254595.1 uncultured Gardnerella sp.
TGATGCTTGTTGGCGCTTGGATGGTTAACGCTCACGTTGGCGTTATTACTGCTGGCATGGTTTTAGCTTTTACTAATTTGATGAATGGAGTGCTTCAGCCTATTTCAAGTCTTCCGCAAATGCTTGGCGAGATGAAGGGTGCTAAGAAGCTTATTAGTAAGATGGCTGATTATATGAGTAACGCTAAGGAAGATTCTGGCGAGATCATTGACGATTCTATTAAAAGCGTTGTTTTGCGCGATGTTTCGTACGCTTATGACGCGGATCATAAAGTCTTGAAAAATGTAAATCTAACTTTGCAAGCTGGAAAATCTTACGCGATAGTAGGGCCTTCTGGTGCTGGTAAGAGTAGTTTGATTAATCTGCTTATGGGCTACTACAAGGATTATGAAGGTAGCGTGCAGCTGAATAACCACGAACTTAGCAATGTGAGCAAGAGTTCGCTTTACGATAAGACGACTCTTATGCAGCAGTCTGTGTTTATGTTTGATGCTTCGATTTTAGATAATATTACGCTTTTTAAGCCGTTCCCGGATGCGGAAGTGGATCGCGTGATTCACTTGGCTGGTTTGGATGATTTGATTGCTGCTAAAGGCAAGGATTATCAGTGCGGCGAGAACGGTAGTCATCTTTCTGGTGGAGAAAAGCAGCGTATTGCTATTGCGCGAAGCTTGCTTAAAAAGTCCGAGATTCTGCTGGTTGATGAGGCAACGAGCGCGCTAGATAACGAGACGAGCGCGAACGTAACGCAGTCTATTTTGGATTTGCAAGGAATCCTTCGACTAGTGGTAACTCACCGCTTGGATGCTAATTCACTTAAGCAATATGATGAGATTCTTGTGATGAAAAGCGGCGAGCTTATTGAGCGTGGAAACTTTGAGGATCTTATGAACCAGAAGGCTTACTTCTACTCGCTTTACACTGTGTCTATGTGAGGCTGTGGAGCTGGTTTGCTCTCAATGCGCTGTGCAACTTAGCGCAATAGATCCTGAGCCAGTGTCAGTAGCCAATCGCCCGCGAATTTGCAGCGATTGGCTACTTTGGGATTGGTTGATTTGGGCAGGTGAAGAAAATTGCCGTAAATGACAAAAATCTTCACTGGTGTTTATTAAACGCGTATCACAATAGCAGATGTATATCTCACTGACAGGTGCGTATCTCAATAACTTTAACTTACAATATGTCAACCCAGTTTTGTCTAGCATGAAGTATTCTATGCACCATAACCGTTTTGTTCTCTTCGCAAATTTTATAGAAGATTACATATTTTTTAACGAAACATCTTCTAAAGTTTTTGCTACTTAGGTAATCATCGTTCACAAATCGGTATCGATAAGGCATTGTAGATAGGCTTGAAACAGTGGCTTCTACGTTATCGAGGAATTCGGATGCTGTAATTGGGGAGTCTAGATTGTGCGCAATGTAATGAACTATGTCTTGCAAATCTTTATGGTAACTTTGCGAAACGATTATTGTGTATTTTGGGTTACTTTGCGCCATTGTTGAGTTCTTCTCTTAAGTTTCGCATTGATTCTTCAAAAGATAATGTGCGATTGTTGTTAAAATCAGACTCGCTTTGAGAGAGTGAACTATATAGTTCATATTTGCTCATGAACTTGTTGAATAAGTCGATGCTCATTACTGCTAAGTCTCCGCGACCGTTTTTTGTAATGAAAACTGGTTCTTTTGTTTCGTGGCAGAATGTTGATATCTCGTTGTAGTTATTGCGTAAATCTGTGCTTGACTTAATAGTTGGCATCGTGCGAGTCCTTTGAGATGATTGTTATTATTTTTTTGAATTAGCTTATCTGGTTTTGCTTTATGTACATAAATAAAATATTAAATTAGTATAATGCAATCTAAAGATATTATATTATTATTTCTTTAGATTATTGACTTTGATTGTTTGATTTCCATAATTCTAGTAGCCAATCGTTGCAGATTTGCAGTGATTGGCTACTTTGTGGTTTGGCTACTTGTGATTGATTGTTGTTTAAAATAAACGCCAGAGAGTTTATTTCAACTCGACTGGCGTTTATTAATTATTTGCGCTATCCGCTAGTTACATTTGTTACCCACCGTTTTTTCAGAAATAATCTGCTAAATAAACTGCGATATTACAATGCCAGCAACCATAAGCGGAATGTTGAAAATAAGGAATGTCGGAACGCAAGTATCCCAAATATGACTGTGCTGTCCGTCCGCATTTAAGCCAGCAGTAGGCCCGAGTGTGGTGTCGGAAGCAGGGGAGCCTGCGTCGCCAAGAGCTGCAGCAGAAGACATAAGAAGAATCGTTGCAGGAGTGCTAAAACCAATGCTCTGGCAAAGAGGCACGAACAAAACCGCAAGAATAGGAACCGTACCAAACGAAGTACCAATGCCCATAGTCACAAGCAAACCAATAATCGTAATCACAAATGCAGCAACAAGCTTGTTCTGACCCATAGAAGCAACACCCAAGTGCACAAGCTCCTCAACTCCGCCTGTTGCTTGAATCACGTTAGCGTAGCCGCCAGCAATAAGCATAACGAAAGCAATAAGACCCATAAGCTTAACGCCGCCCATAAGCTGCTTGTCGATGTCGTTCCACTTTATTGCGCCAAAAATAATCATGGTTGCAAGACCTGCAAGAGAAGAAAGCGAAAGATCCTTACTAATAACTTGCACTACTACAACAACAATAATTGCAAGAATAGTTACGTAATGTGCTTTAGTAAGAGGGCCAACAACAGCGTCAGCGGCACGAGTATCAGCTTCGGTGGTTTCGTATTTGCGAGGTTTGCGATAGAGCACAAATACGGCAAATAGCAAAGCTGCTAGCATTGCAGCGCCCAAGTACCAGTTCACAGCGCTTACGTCCGATACGGTAACTTTCATGCCGTTTTTAGAAAGATTAGTAGCGATAACAGTCTGGAAAATAAGACCGAAGCCAAATGGAATGGCAATATATGGCACTTCAAGGCCGAAAGCAGTACAGCAGGCGGCAGCTCGACGGTCCAACTTGAGCTTATTCATAATCGACAGAATAGGCGGAATAAGAATAGGAATATAAGCAATGTGAACCGGCACAATATTTTGCGACATGCACGCAATTACTGTTAACACTGCAAGCAGAATAAATTTATTGGTACCAATAATCTTGCTTATTTTTTTAGAAATAATCTGGGCTAAGCCAGTAGCGGTAATAGCCTCAGCAAAAGTACCAAGCAAAATGTATGCGAGTGCAGTTTGTGCGTTTGTGGAGAAACCGTCGCAAAGCAACGCCATAATAGTGTGATTTCCGTCTCCAAAAAGAGGAAGATGGCCTGCAATACCGCCCGCAACGCAGGCTACAATCATAGCAAGCAGAACATTAAGTTTTGCGAGACTGAGCGCACATAACACTACGACTGACACGATAACTGGGTTGAATACGATGTGTAGTATTTGCAAACCTAGCATGCTTCTTCACCTCTTTTTAGCTAATTGAGAATCGAATTGTAACTTTTGAACTCAGTATAATCTGATTAAAAGTTGTCAATTACAGCAAATATAACACGAAAAAGCAGATAATATCCATCTCAACGAATAAACAGTCTAAATATGTAGTTTCGTTGCCCGTATCTGTTTTTGCTGTACATACGACAAATGTGACATTTTGTCTGTTTTGGCTTGTTTTTACTGATAAAACATAAACAAATGAACAAAAAGTTCAAAAATAAGTTCATATTTGTTCGTCTTAGTGGGTATACTAGGTATCGTGAGAAAAAGAAATTAAAGACTATGTTAGCCTCATTGATCTGATCTGTTTAAGTCAAGTGACTCGGCATGGAGATTGTTGCAAAATATAGCGATAGAGCTGTAAAAGTAAAAATTGGGCATAATCAAGAGTCAAAAACAAAAACAAACAACCAAAACTAAAAATTTAATAACTAATAAATAGTAAGGAGGAATGCCTGACGCACGAAATAAACGCGAAAAGCGTAAGTAAATAACGCTACGTTTGCTTTATTTAATCGTAGGCGTCATACAAATAAATTATGCAAGAGGAACAGACACTTATAGAAGCGAAAGAATTAGGGTTACAAAAATTAAGAAAATCACCATTTTGTGACGTGTCACTCAGCGTTAAACCGCACCAAATCGTCGCAATATCAGGCGAACATGGCTCGGGAAAATCAGCCTTACTGCTCGCATTATCTGGTTATATGAAATTCACGAGCGGAACACTTACTATAGTCGACGCTAGTCTTCCACATGATCTTCGTAAATCAAGGCAGTATGTTGGTTTGGGATTATTTAACGGAATTAACGAATTCTACAAAACGCAAACCATAGATGAAGTTTTGATGAGCGAGCTAAAACTCGCATCATCTTCGCCACTATTTCGAGAACAGTATAAAAATGATGTAAAAAATCGCGAAGCATTGCGCCAATATGCGTACAATCTTCTTGCGCAATGGAAAGTATCAGCGCCGCGCGAAACAGCTGTAGGAGATTTAACACCATGCGAGCGCATGCGTTTGGCAATTGCGCTGGCCTTACTCAAGCGACCATGGCTGCTGTTTGTTGACGGAATCGAAGCGGAACTTACTAGTGAACAAAGTGATAGCTTGTTTGCGGATATTCGTGAATATGTTAATAAACACTACTGCTCATGCTTAGTGGGAGTTTTACAAAGCGAACTAGAAAAACGAGCGGATCAAGTAGTGCACATGGTTCCAAATCATCGGTATGACGCTGATAAAAACCAACTTAGTGAGCATAAAGAAAATGGGGATGGTAACAATGCGCGTTAACACTATTGCTCTTGCATTTCGTGAGCTTAATAACGCTATGAAAGGAAAAGCGCGAAAGCTTGTTATTGGAACCGTAGCTTTGATACCGCTCCTATACGGCTCGCTGTATTTATGGGCCTTTACAAATCCGTACAAAACGCTAAATACTGTGCCAGTGGCTGTGGTTGTTGAAGACAATGGCGCTATGATTAACGGCAAAATGCGCAACATTGGAAACGAAATCAAAACTCGTTTAAAGAATCAAAAAGACGGTAGTGAAGGTTTCCAATGGAATTTTGTAAATAGTGCTGAAGCAAATAAGGGCCTTAAAAATGGCAACTATTTTATGGTAGCAACTATTCCAGCTTCCTTCAGTAAGTGCATTGCTTCCGCGCAATACGATACTCCAACTAAAGCAAAACTTCACGTAAAGTACGATCAAGCAAGCAATATGCTGGCTTCACAAATTGGTAAAACTGCTTTCCGCACTATGCGTACTGAGATTAGCGAGGCGATTGCTCAAGAGTATTGGGAGCACATGTTTGCGAAAGTTAATTCAGCTTCCGATTCTCTTGGTGCTGCTGCAAACGGTGCTGGAGCATTGCATGAAGGTTCAAAGTCTTTGCAAGGCGGAATAAATAAGCTTGCAGATGGGTCGAATAAACTTTCGCAATCTTTGCAAAAACTTCAAGGCGGATTAGGGGAGCTTCAAAAAGGCGCGAATACGCTAACTGAAGCCAATGCTCGCAGCAAAGAAGGAGCTCAATATCTTGCACAAAAAACGCAAGATTTAGCAAACGGAGCCCAACAGTTAAGCGAAGGAACGCAAAGGCTATCGGCAGCGACAAGCGAATTCTATGAAGGAGCTCAAAAGCTTGCAGCTTCAAGCAACGAATTAGAAGAACATGTTAAAGCTGGAAACGCTGAAACAAAAGCACAAATTACTGGTCTTCTTATGCAAGCGCAAAACCCAGCAGTAACAAAGGAAGACGTGCTTGCTAATTTGCAAAGTTTGGCAGAAGGATTAGGTGAAAATTCTAATCTTCTAGAAACAAATCTTTCTGCTTTAAGCGCTGGAGCAGACAAGCTTTCTGCAGGAAGCTTGCAAATAAAGGGCGGTGCTGACGCAATATCTCAAGGTATTGAAGCTGTTAATACTGGCTCAAATAAGCTTGCTGCTGGAGCGAATAATCTTGCTGACGGTTTGGCTCAAGTAAGTAACGGTAGCGAGAAACTAAATAATGGCGTGAATGCAGCTGCACAAGGTTCTGCGAAAATAGTGAACGGTTCTGATCAGCTTAATTCCGGCGCTAAGAAGCTATCTGATAACACTCCAAAGCTTGTTGATGGTGCTAAGAAATTGCATGACGGGCTTAAAGATGCTCAAAAGTCTGGAAAAGTAAACGGTATTGTTCAAAAAAGTAAGATGATGAGCGCACCAGTTTCCTTGGAAGAGCACGAGTATTCGCACGTTGAAAACTATGGAACTGGTTTTGCTCCTTACTTTATTTCTATCGCCCTTTGGGTTGGTGCTCTTATGGCAACCTTTGTTTTGAGAGTTATGGATAGGCGAGCGATACTAAACGGCATGAATCCGCTTAAAAGTGCGCTTATTAGCCTTACGCCGTTTGTGATTATGGGCGTTGCGCAAGCGATTATTCTTATGGGCGTTGTTCAAGGAGCGTTGAAGTTCCAAATCGATAATGTTGGTGCATTCTACGCGCTGGGGATTATAGCGTCAATAGTCTTTATGGCTATAATGCAAATGATTATGGTGGTGTTCCGCATGCCAGGGCGAATAGTTGCGATTGTGCTACTTATGTTGCAAATCACAAGCTCTGCAGGAACGTTCCCAGTACAAATGACGCCGGCATTCTTTAGAGCTGTTCACCCATATTTGCCAATGACGTACTCGATTATGGGGTTGCGTCAAGCAATGTCTGGAAAGAACAGTGGTGAAATAGTTTCAGGCATTGGAATGCTTGTGCTTTTCGGCGTGATTGCGATTGCGATAACGAGCATAATAGCGTACAAGAAGCGTACTGTTACTATGTTTGATTTGCATCCAGTAATTACATTGGAGGCATGAGAATACGACAATGAGCAGGGAGTAATTACTGTGATTGCTGAAGTTACTGAAGCTACTGAGGTTACTGAGACTACCATAATATAAAAATTGCAACCGAGTGCTGCTCAAATTTGTACCCAAGTTAAGTATGACTACTTATGATATTGTTCATACTAGCGTAGTTGTTCAGCTAGGTGTACGAGCAGTGCTCGGTTGTGCATAACTATACGACTATATGTGAACCGTAACTTATGGCGTAACTGGTATGGCTAACGCAACTATGCGCAATTATATTAAGCTACCTAAGGGCTTATATGAATTACAGAGGGAAAGGACGTGTCAATGGCTGCACGATTTACCGACGAATTAAAAAATGAGAATATCGAAACATGGGATGCTGCTATTCATCATCGTTTTGTTAACGAGTTAGTTGAGGGCACTATTCCTGATGCTGTATTAGCTGGATATTTAATTCAAGACTACCGATTTTTAGATAGTTTCTTGGCTCTGCTTGGTGCTGCAGTTACGACAGCAGACACACTTGATTCTCGTCTCGTGTTTTCGAAATATATTGGTGAGGTAGCGGGAGATGAGAATACGTATTTTGTGGATGCGTTTAACGAATTTAATACTCCTGAATCTTTCCGCAATAAAATTCCAGACACTGAAGCAACTTGCGAATTTAAAAAAATGTTTTTAGACGCGGCTCACAGTGGACATTATGCTGCCGTGCTAGCCGTGTTAAACGTTACGGAATGGATATATCTTACGTGGGCATCAAACGCTGAAGGTAAGCGTCCTGAACGCAAGGTTCATTACCAGTGGATCGACCTGCATGATTATGAAGGATTCCACAAGTTTGTAGGGTTCTTGCGTGATGAGTTGGATCGTATTGGTCCTAAGGATGCTGATATTGCTCGAGAATATTTTGCTCGTGCAGTAAAGCTGGAGCGCATGTTCTTCGATAATTCGTATGAGACTCCTGCGGAAATCTAACGGATTGTAATATAACGAAGTAAGCAAGCTGTGAGAATAAAAATAGACCCTACAAGATTTGTAGGGTCTACCTTTGAGAAGATGAGAAATTTTCGTTAATAATTGAAAATCTCACTGTTAACTATATATTAGAAAGTAGATGCATATACTTCGGCAATAGCATCTTCGCTCATATGCATGTATGAGTTCTTTAAAAGTCGCTGCTGCTCTTTAACAACGCTTGAAGCCCAGCTTTGAATCATATCCTCGGTCATTCCATACTCGTGAAGCTTATGCTTAGTAAGAATCGTGTTAAGAACTTCGTCAAGCTTGTCTAATACATCTGCTTTTTGGCATTCAAGAATATTTGCCATAAAGTCGAAAAGCTTAGAAAGCTCAGTGTTTTCTGCGCTATTCTCGTCGTGCTTAGCATAGTATCGCAAAACGCTTGTAAGAAGCGCTGCATTCGTTTCGCCGTGAGCCACGTGGAAAGTGCCACCAAGCGGATAAGCCATTGCGTGCACGCAACCGCAGCCGGCATTACCAAACGCAATACCAGCGTAAAGACTTGCCGAAACCAAGTCGCTTACAACTTGGGCTTTTGCGCTGCTACCTTCCTTCACAACTCGCATATAACTTTGCAAAATAAGACCGCAAGCCTTGTAACTAAACATTTTTGTAAGCTCTGTTGAAATAGGAGAAAGCGCGGACTCAATCGAGTGCGTAAGAGCGTCAATAGAGCTGGTTGCAAAAACGTAATCCGGCAGGCTCTTTAACAATTCTGGAATAAGAACAGCGTCTGTAGCGTAGCAGGCATCGTTTGCCAAGCCCTTCTTAGTATTGCGCTTAGTAAGCGAGAACACAGCAACGTTCGTAACTTCGGAACCGGTTCCGCAAGTAGTTGGAACAAGAATAAGATCCGCTCCTTTTTGCGCAGGAATCTTGCCATCAACCAAATCTTCAAGCGGGCTTGTTTGCTTCAACGCGCAAACCTTCGAAATGTCCAAAACAGTGCCGCCGCCAATGCCAATCACGCGCTTTGGAGTAGTGTGAATGTCGCTAACAATCGCATCAACCATTGCGTCGCTCGGCTCGCCCTTGCCGTATTTTTCTTGGAAAATCACGTCGCAATCAAGATTCAAATCGCCAAAATAAGGCTCCCAAATGTACTGGTTTGTAATAACCAAATCGCCCTTGCCAAGATTAAATTCTTGCGCAAAATCGCGAGCGTTTTCGAACTTGTGAATAGTTGGTTTAATAGAAAGCTGCTTCATCCCAGACTCCTTTGTTTTAATTTGCATGTCTTACGCTAATAGTACGCGTTTTGGTGCGATCTTTTGTGCGCGGATGATTAAAAAACCAAGCAACTGCTCCATTATAGAACAGATTGCTTGGTTTAATAAATGCGATTTAAGCTAATAGTAGAAGCTAATCAGCAGAGATTAATCAGATATTAATCATCCCTTCAACAAAGCCGTGTAAGCAGCCATCGTAATGTAGTTGTACGGCTGGTTGAAGTGAGGCA
>CAMYED010000042.1 GCA_947254595.1 uncultured Gardnerella sp.
CTTTAGTTCGCGAAATGAACATATTCAATACTAACTTTTTGCGCAGACTTGCGGCAACAAGCCTACAAAATCAATAACTAGCGCAATATTAAACAAAAATGTTTAATAAAAAATAATTAGTCGCGATACAATCCGTGCTTAACAATGTACTGAACTACGCCATCCGGAACCAAATACCACACAGGCTCACCGTGCGCAGCGCGACGACGAACATCCGTAGAAGAAATCGACAACGCCGGAATCTCCAAAATATCAACAGGCAAATGATTAGAATCACAGTGAACCATGTCATCACATCGAACAACTTCACCAGAGCCACCCGAACTCATGCGCCTAGGAATTAACGGAGAATTAGAATCCGCAAACTTTTCCGGCCTAGAATATCCAGGACGCGTTACAGCAACAAATCTAGCCAAATTCCACATTTCGCGAGCATTCTTCCACTGCATAATCTCCGCAATAGCGTCCGCTCCAGTAATGAAGAAAAGTTCCGCATCCGGATGCTGAGCGTGAATATCTCGCAAAGTATCAATAGTGTAAGTGACTCCCGGACGGTCAATATCAACCCTAGAAACAGTAAACTTTGGGTTAGAAGCAGTTGCAATAACCGTCATTAAATAACGGTCCTCAGCATTCGTAACTTTTTTATCCAGCTTAAAAACAGGCCTACCAGTTGGCACGAAAATAACTTCGTCCAAATCGTACACCCAAGCAACTTCCGAAGCCGCAACCAAATGGCCGTTATGAATAGGGTCAAAAGTTCCACCCATAATGCCAATACGCTGACGCTCATGAACGTTGCCTCGCGCAGAAGTGCGCTTACGCATAGAAGTTGCTACAGCAGGAGGAGCCGCTTCTTTACCAGTAAACGCGCCCTGAAACAAGTCAGACATGCGACGTTCTTCATCTGCACGAGGTTCAGAATTCATACTATTCAGATTCCTTATCTTCCACCTTAGTTTCATTCACTAAACCAGAAGCCACATTTGCACTATCTGGGTTAATATTACCCATTTCTTCATTCCACTCGTCCTGAACAACTCGCTGAATTTCAGTAAATGTTGGAAGAGGAAAATCAGGTTGATACACACTGCGAATTGTTGCCACAGATTCGGTGATTTTAGCTAGAACAGAAGTCATTGAATCAACATCATTGTCACGCTCTAGGCTACTAAACTTAGCAATATACTCCTCCATGTGACGCATATCATTAAGCACAGTGGCAAAAGTTGAATCGTCCGGAAGCTTAACATCACTAGCATCGCTATCCGGCCAACCCATTAACACAGCATCCGCATACTCAAGCGAAGAACGTTGCGACGCAGAAGCAATACCATCTTCAATCTGCACCAAAAACACATATCGTACAATAGACAAACGCTCCGCCGCAATATCAAGCGCTTCAGCAGGAGTCATATTCACATTGTTATCAGGAATATCATTAGGCATACTCTTACCTTACCGCCACGTAACTATTAAGACCAGTACATCTACTTTTTAATTTGATTACTGTGGCGCGAGTTTTGCGCGACGACCTGCTTTCGCGCTTGGAGCGCAGAGCGCAAGTGTAAAGAAAATATCGAAATCTAACCAAAAATCGTTATTCGCTATACGCACTCGTAACGAAAATGCCGGAATCCACGCAAATGAATGACTATGCGCATTGAGATGCAAAAAAAAATAAACTACTCGCGAATCTGCCCGTTACCGTAGCCAATCCACTTAGTTGTTGTCATCTCACGCAATCCCATAGGGCCTCTTGCATGCAATTTTTGAGTCGATATTCCAAGTTCCGCACCAAACCCAAACTCGCCGCCATCCGTAAAACGCGTCGAAGCGTTCACCATTACAACAGCTGAATCAACATTCGCAATAAAACGTTGAATAGTCTCATAATTTTCAGCAACAATTGTTTCCGTATGCCCAGTAGAATATTGCGCAATATGGTTTGCAGCATCATCCGCATCGTCAACAATTTTTACGCCCATATTTAGCGACAAATATTCGCGCTTCCAATCCTCGCAAGTTGCGTGCTCAAGCTGCAATCCTGCAATATGCGCAGATTGCAAAATTTCGTAAGATTTATTGTCTGCATGCAAAATTACGTTATGTTCAGCTAAAGCAGCGGCAATTTTCGGTAAAAATTCCTGCGCAATCTCGCGATTTACCAGTAATTTTTCAGCCGCATTGCACACTCCTACGCGCTGCGTTTTTGCGTTGACAATAATCGGTATTGCCTTATTAATATCCGCGCTTTCGTCAACGTAAATATGAACGTTGCCAGCTCCTGTTTCAATAACCGGAACAGTGGATTCTTTTACAACTGCAGCAATAAGATTTGCGCTTCCGCGAGGAACTAAAACGTCGATATGGCCGTGTGCGTGCATCATTGCAGTAGCCCCAGCCCTGCCTAAATCGTCAACAGACTGAATTAAGTCTGCGCTAAAACCGGCTTTTTTAAGAACGGTTTGAATAATCTCAATACTTTTTTGATTCGTGTTTTGAGCAGCACTTCCGCCTCGCAAAATTGCTGCGTTTCCGGACTTTATGCACAACGCCGCAACGTCAATAGTAACGTTTGGGCGAGCTTCATAGATCATTCCCATAACACCAATTGGCACGCGAACCTGCGAAAGTTTAATGCCGTTAGGAAGAGTGTATCCGCGCACGATTTCGCCAACAGGATCTTGCAATTGCGCTATTTTTCGTACGCTTTTAGCAGAGTTTTTAATACGTTCTTCGTCGAATTTAAGCCTGTCGAGCTTTCCAGCATCCATGCCACGCTCTTTAGACTCGTTCAAATCTTTTAAGTTAGCTTCTGCAATATTTGATGCTGCTGATTCTAAAGCGTCTGCCATTTTTTCAAGAAGTGCATTCTTTTCGCTAGTACTTGCTTTTGCAAAATCTCTCCAGGCAGTTCGCGCACAATCTGCGCGATTGCTAACTAAAATATCCGCGTCCAATGAGTCCCCCTGTAAATTATTGACGTTTCTTCCTACGTTTCCTACGTTTCCTAAGTTTCCTACGTTTTGCGCATTGGAATTAAGAGTTGTCATAAATACGAGATTAGCACACGCCCGTTAGCCCAGCGCTTCGGGTACCATTTTCTTGGAGGCGCGTTAAAAGTTTGTCACAAACATTTAGCACATTCCAAAAATATCTAAGCATGCGAATACCTAAACATGCGAATACCTAAAAATAAGAATAAAAAATAGAAATATTGAAAACACTCGAACACTTGGTTACGGAGGCATTATGGCAGAAAATACAGCTATTTTTCATAGCACGCGTTCATTAAAGCCAACATGCACAGCAAAACAGGCAATTCGCAAAGGAATTGCCGAAGACGGCGGTTTATTCGTAGCCGACACACTTGGCAGCGAGCGCTACGATATTTCTAATTTGCCTGGAAAATCCTACCAGGAAATAGCTCAAGATATTTTGCAAATTTTACTTCCGGATTATTCTAGTGAGGAACTTGCTGATTGCATAAAGCTTGCTTACGGAAGCCAATGGTCTGATTCTGCAATTACTCCTATTCGTCAGCTTGGAAACACTAACGATTTTGTTATGGAACTTTTCCACGGGCCAACTTGCGCGTTTAAGGATGTTGCTTTGCAAATGTTACCGCAGTTGATGTCTCGAACTAAACCTCAAAGCGGCAATGATGAAAATGCTGGTAAGAATGTTATGATTCTTACCGCAACTTCCGGCGATACTGGAAAGGCTGCGTTATCTGGTTTTGCGAACGTTCCTGGAACGTCCATGATTACTTTCTACCCAGAAGGAAAAGTTAGCAAAGTTCAAGAGTTGCAAATGACAACTCAACCTGGAGAAAACGTGCGAGTTTGCGCGGTTCGCGGTAATTTTGACGATGCTCAAACTGGCGTAAAGCAGATTTTCACGAATAGCGAGCTGAATAATAATCTTATGGACGCAGAGAACACTGTTTTATCTTCTGCTAATTCGATTAATGTTGGACGTCTTGTGCCGCAGGTTGTTTACTATTTTGCTGCGTACGCTCAGCTTTGTGAGCGCGGAACTGTAAAACTTGGAGATGAAGTTGAGTTTTGCGTTCCTACCGGCAATTTTGGAGATATTCTTGCTGGATATTATGCGAAAATGCTTGGTCTTCCGGTTAAGCATCTTATTGTTGCAAGCAATAGCAATAATGTTCTGTTTGATTTTTTGGTGAGTGGAACTTATAACCGTCAGCGACCGTTCCACCACACTGTTGCTCCATCAATGGATATTTTGGTTTCTTCTAATTTGGAGCGAATGTTGTATTACATGTGCGATAAGGACACTCGCTTAATACAAATGCTTATGAATGATTTGCAGCAGTGGGGCGCTTTTGAGATTCCTGAGAATGTTCTTGCAAAAATACGTTCACTTTTTGGCTGCGGCTGGGCGAACGAGAATCAGATTAAAGAAGCTATTAACGATTGCTGGAATAAGTACAAGTATGTTATAGATCCTCATACTGCGTGCGGGTATTTTGTTATGCAGCATATTCCGCATGATTTGAGTGTTCCACGCGTGCTTTTAAGTACGGCAAGCCCGTACAAGTTCCCTCGAGTTGTTGCTGAAGCTTTATCTGTTAAAAATGTTCAAGATTTGGATGATTTTAGCTGCATGGATGCTCTTAGCAAGACTACAGAAACAGAAGCTCCAAACGCACTAAGAAGTCTCGAAAATCTAAGTCCACGTTTTACGGATGTTATTGATATTGCAGAAATGCCGGACTACGTTAAGGAGCATGCGCATAATTTTGCGCAGTGAGTAAGGCACTAATGTAAAGCAATAAAGTAAAGCAATAAAGCAAAAGAGGTTGGTTTTTTAGAGCCTGCCTCTTTTTGCTCTGTTATTACTTTGTTGTTATTACTTTTTATTCGTTTTATTCGTTTTATTCGTTATCGCTTATAAATAAGGCGGCGTAAACTTCATTAATAACGCTTAAATCGTGCCCTTTTCTGGCAGCGGCTGCAAAAAATCTGCGTCTTCGAACTAAAGGCTCTAGATTTTTCGTGCGTTGAGCAGTTTTTCTACCAAGTTCCCAAGCTGCTTCGGTGAATACTCCTGAGTTTTCTGCAGAAGTAACACATTGCGAAACAGCGGAAGGATCAACATTCTTACGCTGCAATTCAATGCGAGTGGCTCTAGCACCCAACATTCTTGCAGCGCAAGAACGAATCACCATTTGAGCGTATTGATTGTCGTCAAGAAGATGCAGTTCGAGTAAACGATTAATAACCGCATCAATATCAACTTCCGTGTAGCCTTTTTCTTTAAGACGCTTACGCATATCCATTACAGATCTCGGAGCGTAATCTAAAAGCCTTAAAGCAGCTTCCTTGCAATCATCTTCGTTACTTTCACGATTTTCGTTACTTACGCAATTTTCATTACTTACGTAGTCTTGATTACTTACATAATCTTCGTTACTTTCGTAAGAGTTCACTGAATGATTTCGAAGAAAACTTTCTACACTAATCACCATTTTGTATTCGCTTTATACAACAATCTCGCTAACTATTTTATTTTTCCGAAGCAGATTTACTTGCAGCAGCTTTTGCAGAGGAATTTTTGCTTTCTTCTGCAACAGCATCTTGATTTACTTCAGTATCTTCAGCGAATTGGTCTTCTGAATGCATTAAGCCTAATGCAACTTTAACTTTCTCGCTAATTTCCTCTGTAATAGCCGGATTATCTTTTAAGAACTTGCGAACATTTTCACGACCCTGCCCAAGCTGCTCACCTTCATAAGTAAACCAAGAGCCGGATTTCTTAATAACATCCGCCTGCAAGCCCATGTCTATAACGGAACCTTCGGTAGATATACCTTCGCCGTACAAAACATCAAACTCTGCAGTTTTGAATGGCGGAGCCATCTTATTCTTAACAATCTTCACTTTCGTACGATTGCCAATAGCTTCTTCACCCTCTTTAATCGTTGAAACTCTACGAATATCCATACGCACAGAAGCGTAGAATTTCAAAGCTTTACCACCGGTAGTTGTTTCCGGATTGCCGAAGAATACGCCAATTTTTTCACGAAGCTGATTAATAAAAATAGCAGTAGTTCCAGCTTGAGATAAAGCACCAGTCATTTTGCGCAATGCCTGGCTCATTAAGCGAGCCTGCAAACCAACATGACTATCTCCCATATCTCCATCAATTTCTGCCTTAGGAACCAATGCAGCTACGGAATCAACAACAATAACATCTAACGCACCTGAGCGAATAAGCATATCCGCAATTTCCAACGCTTGCTCACCATTATCTGGCTGAGAGACAATAAGAGCATCCGTATCCACACCAAGCTTTCGCGCATAAACAGGATCCAGCGCATGCTCAGCATCAATAAATGCTGCCACTCCACCTTTTCGCTGAGCATTTGCAACAATATGCAATGCCAATGTTGTTTTACCTGAAGACTCAGGACCATATACTTCAACAATACGACCGCGCGGAACACCGCCAATCCCCAAAGCAGTATCCAAAGCCAAAGAACCTGTAGGAATAACTTCTACATCTTGCATAGGCCTATCCCCTAAACGCATTGCAGAACCTTTTCCATACTGTCGTTCAACATTGGCTAACGCGGTTTCCAACGCAGCTTGACGACGCGGATCCGCCTTATCTGCATCAATAAGGCGATCAATATTACTTTTACCTTTTGCTTGCGCCATTATGCAACTCCTTTCGCATGCCGTTATGTATTGAACGACTTTAGTTCCCTACACGATTACGTTGCAAGCACTTTTTAGCATTGTGGATAAAAGGTATCCGCGTAGCGCAAAAGTGCCAAAATAATCTCGACAAATACGAGTATACTACAAATACGAACATTTGTTCGATACTGCGTGTCTTGCTTACAATAAGCCAAAAATGCCGAAATATCACTCAATCACAGAAAGTAAATCGTCAACAATTCGAAGCAAATTACACACCGTATTTTTACGCACCTGCTCACGGCTACCAGTTAAACGCAGCTCAAAAACAAGAACAATATCTTTCTTAGAAACGTAATCCCACGTATTACTCACGCAATCAAAATCGAGAAAATCGTGAGATTTTTGCAAAATCAAATCACGCCGACTAAAAGATTTAGGAAGCAAAACCCCAACATAAACCAAACCTGCAGGCTTATTGCCGTCGGGACCAGGACCAGCAACCCCAGTTGTTGACAATCCAACTATAGGAAAACTATTAACGCACTGCTCATAGGAGTCATAAAACCACCCGCTAGAACGGTATATATTTGAAGCACCAACAGCCATTTGCATAGCAACATCCGGGTAAACAGCGCCCTCAGTTTGCAAAAGCTGAGCGTCAACTCCTAAGATTTTAGATTTAGCATGAATATCGTAAGTAACAGCAGAGCCGCAAAAAACTCGAGATGCTCCAGGAACAGACACAAAAGCGTCAGCCAAAAGACCGCCCGTCAAAGACTCAGCTGCAGCAATATGTAATCCTTTACTCAAACTTTTAGACAATACGTTTGAAGCTAAAGACTCTATATTAAAATCCGAAGAATTATTCATAATGCACTCTATACGACTGTAGCTTACGTTCTTTCTTAATAAATTCATTTAAGAACTTAAAACTTAAGAACTTAAGAAAACTTAAGAAAAAACGTAAGCTACACAAAATCAATAATCAGCTAAACAAGCAGCCATACAGCCGCATACAGCCAGCAATATAACCAGCTTAAACGCTTAGTAGCTGCTAGTTTTGAGGATCCTCCGAAGAATTATCCTCAAAGAAAGCACTGTAAACGTACAAAACTGCAGAGTAGAAAGCAAAGCCCAAAGAAATGCCAAGCAAACCGAAAGCTACAGCATAGTACGAAACAATCCACGCAGGAATAGGGTCAGCATGGAAAGTTGCAACAATCGGAGCAACAATCATTGCAATTCCAACAGACTGTGTAAGAGTCTTGTACTTTCCTGCAGAAGACGCAGCAATTACCTTACCGCCCTTCTTAATAACATAGAAGCGCACAAGAGTAATGCCAATCTCGCGAATAAGGAAAAGCACGGTTATCCACCAAGGAATCTCGTCAAAAACAGAAGCAATAATCAACGCCGACAAAATCAAAATTTTATCCGCAATTGGATCAAGCAACTTACCCAGCTCAGTTACTTTATTAAACTTGCGAGCTAACCAACCATCAAGCTTATCCGTAGACGCAGCAACAACAAACAACACAAAAGCTGCCCAACGAGTCGCAACAGAAACATAGCCCCATGCGCCTGCAAGCAAATACGAAACAATAAAAACAAGTGACAACAAAATACGAATATAAGTCACGATGTTTGGAGCACAATTCCAGCCAGCAAAAAATGATGACTTAGCATTCTTCTTCATACGCATACCCTCAGTCTATCGCAAACTAAAAACTTCTAATGCGCCACCATTTTTAGTTGCGCAAAATACAACATTACTTTATAACGAATCCGACTCACCGCGAATAAACGACAAAACTTTTGGTAAATCTTCCGGCTGAACCAAAACTTCGCGAGCTTTAGAACCTTCAGAAGGCCCAACAACGCCTCGAGATTCAAGCAAATCCATCAATCTACCAGCCTTTGCAAATCCAACACGCAACTTTCGCTGAAGCATTGAAGTAGAGCCAAACTGCGAACCAACAACAAGTTCAGCGGCCTGAAGCAACTCGTCCATGTCGTCGCCAATATCGCTTGTTTTAAGCTTGCTTTGAGCTTGAGCATCCGCTTTTTGAGCCATTTGCTCAATATCTTCACGATACTTTGGCTTGCGTTGAGTGCGAACATACTCCACAGCCTTACGAATTTCAGATTCACTAACCCACGAACCCTGCACGCGCTGAGGCTTAGCAGCACCCATTGGAAGGAACAAAGCGTCACCTTGACCGATCAAAGTTTCCGCACCAACAGTATCGAGAATAACTCTGGAATCTGTTGCAGACGAAGTAGCAAAAGCCAAACGAGAAGGAATATTCGCCTTAATCAAGCCTGTTACAACATCAACAGACGGACGCTGAGTTGCAAGAACCAAATGCACACCTGCAGCTCGAGCAAGCTGAGTAATACGCTGAATAGAACTTTCAACATCATTCTTAGCAACCATCATCAAATCAGCCATCTCGTCCACAACAACAAGCAGATACGGGTACGGAGCAACCTTACGCTCGGATCCTTTAGGAGCATGAACTTTGCCCTCACGAACAGCCTTGTTAAAATCTTTAACATGGCGGAAACCGAAGAATTGCAAGTCGTCGTAGCGAGCATCCATCTCTT
>CAMYED010000043.1 GCA_947254595.1 uncultured Gardnerella sp.
AAGCGTTGCTTTTCTTAATGTTATATCTTCCATGCCAACCTCTAAAAGAAAGCAATAAAACTACGCAAAATTAGCTAATTATTACTTACACAATTTTGCGCTCAAAAGGATCAGAACTAATCCCCTTTGCTAAAATATCCTTACACCATTGGCGAGCGCCAAACAAACTATGATCCCTATAATTCCCGCAAGATTCAATAGTAGTTGCAGGAACATCATCCCAAGTCGCCTTAAATGCAATAAACTCAAGCGATTCCTTCAAAGCACGAGCAACATCTTCAGTGCTATGTTCTCCCCAAGTTAGAAGGTGGAATCCGGTTCGGCAACCAAATGGCGAGCAATCAATATAACCCTCAATTCGTTCGCGAAGAAGCACTGCAATCGTATGCTCAATTGTGTGCAACGCAGCCGTAGGTATTGCTTCTTCATTAGGCTGAGTTAAACGAATATCGTAGTTGGAAATCACATCTCCGTGCGAACCTCGCTGCGTATCAATGTAGCGCACGTATGGAGCCTTGACCTTCGTGTGATCAAGTTCAAAACTTTCCGGACGAGGTCGCGAATTAGTTTGTTCACTCATGATGATCCCTTCAATTAATTTACGCTATACTCAATTAATTTACGCTATACATATATATTAGACGCTACCTGCCAAATTATTTGAAAGATTCACTTTTATAGAATTGGCGCTTTTATTTTGTAGTTTGTTTTACAGTTTAATTGTGCCGTCATTTATTCGTGAGGGTATCCGCGCGGCATTCGCTTTACGCGCGCGTAACGAAAATATCACATATAGACTTAAATCCGTTAGTTTCTATACACACGCGTAACGAAAATGCCGAAATCTAGCGTAGAATCGGCAGTGACTGTACGTGCAAGTAACGAAAATAACGTAATCGCGTGGGAAAGCGTTAGTTACTATACACGCACGTAAAGGGAATGCCGAAATTTAGCCAACAGAATTACTGCGCGCATTGATCCGTAAATTAAACTATAACATTGACGCTTTTACAAGATCTTTAGTGTAGTTGTGCTGCGGATTGTTAAGTACGTCGGCTACGCTTCCAGATTCAACAATTTTCCCTTCTTTAAGAACAATAACTCGCTCTGCTAAATGCTGAATCATTCCTAAATCGTGGCTTACGAAAATGCAGGACATTTTTGGGCGATCTTTTCGAATAGCAGCAAAAGCGTCGAGAATACGAGTGCGCTCAGCAACGTCAATTGCGCTCATTGGCTCGTCTGCAACTAAAACGCGCGGATTGTTTATAAGCGCGCGAGCAATTGCAACACATTGCGCTTGGCCGCCAGAAAGTTCGTGAGGGTATTTTTCCGCAAAATCATTTGGATTTAAGCCAACTAGTTTTAGCACGTCGTCAACTCGCTTATTAATAGTTGCGTCGTCTAATTGAAGCGATTTTTTCCAAATATTAAGCGGTTCTGCAACGCTTGAGCGTACAGTCCAGCGCGGATCTAATGCGGCAAACGGGTGCTGAAAAACTATAGCGGTTTCTTTTCGAATATTTGCAGAAGATTTTGCAGAAAAATCAGCAGAAGATTCAGCAGAAGATTCAGCAGAATTTATTATTTTCCCGTCGTAACTAACGCTTCCTTCCGAAATTTTTTGAAGCCCCAACATTGCGCGAATAAGCGTTGTTTTTCCACTTCCAGACCCTCCAATAATCGCCAAAGATTCACCAATATTAAGATTTACATCCACCCCACTTACAGCCTCAACTCGCCTACTTAAACGACCTAAAGTAACGTGAACATTTTTCGCAACAATAAGCGCAGACTTTTCACTACCAACTTTTTGAGAATCAAATTTTTTTGAATTAGCTTTCGCAGAATCTAATTTAGTAGAATCAACTTTAGCAGAATCTAACTTCGCAAAATCTAAGCTTTGCGCTCGCAAAGTCAACTTTTTTGCAGCATCGACCAATTGTTTAGTCGAAGTAACACGCGGATTTGCTAACAAATCTTGAACATCCGCGCTATCAACTAATTTTCCGGAATCAAGAACGTAGCATCGTTTAACAGCATTAGAAAGCACAGAAAAATCGTGAGTTACAAAAAGCATTGACGCACCCATATTGTCAACAAGTGAAGTCAACATTTGCACAACATCTTTTTGAGTTACAGAGTCGAGAGCCGTAGTAGGCTCATCTGCAAGAATAAGCCGCGGAGACGTAATAAGCGCAGTCGCAATACCAACGCGCTGCTGCTGACCTCCAGAAAGCTCAAAAGTGCGCTTAGACGCCAAATCTTTCGACAATCCTACTTTTTCAAGCATTACACAAACACGATTATGAATATCTTCAGAATCAAGCTTGTAGTGTATTCGCAAAGGAAGCGAAATCTGTTCCTCCACGCTTAGCATTGGATTAAGCGCACGATTAGCCTGCTGAAAAACTACGCCAACATATTTTCCGCGCAAACGCGCAAGATCCTCGTCGCTAGCACCAACAGTTTGCACTCCACCAAGCATGCAAGAGCCAACAATTTTCGCATTAAAAGGCAACAATCCCGTAACTGCGCGAAGAAGCATAGATTTTCCGGAGCCAGAAGAACCAACTAAACCAACGCGCTCGCCGTCATCAACATGCAGCGAAACATTGTTAAGAATAGTTTTTTCGTTAAGACTTAACGAAAGATTTTGAATATTTAAGCTCATTTTGCGCCCACTTTATTCATACTTTTTGCGCAAGGATCCAGAACCGTACGCAAAACATCACCCAACAAATTAAGAGCAACAACAACTACCGTAACCAGCAAACCGGGCCAAACTACCGCCAAAGGATTCACATGAATAAGAGTTACAGAAGTAGCCAACACGCGCCCCCAACTCGGAACCCCAGAAGGCACTCCAACACCCAAATAAGTTAAACCACTTTCTGCCAAAATCACGGTACCGGCAGAAAGTGAAAGCTCAACAAAAGCAACAGGAATAATATTCGGCAAAACGTGACGAAAAAGAATATATTTTCTTGAAGCACCTTGCGAAACAGCCGAATTTACGTAGTCGGATTGCAAAACAAGCTGAGCGCTTGGACGAACAATACGCGCCAAATTCAATCCGTAACCAACTCCGCAAGCTAAAACAATAACCACAACACTCTGCCCAAGCGGAACAGCAAGCATAAGCGCAATAAGAACAGTCGGAACGGAAATAAGCGCGTCAACAGCCATAACACTAGTGCTACGAACAAGCTTCGAACGAGAAATCATCAAACTTAAAAGAAACGAACTCACGCAAACCGAAATCAACACGGTACAAATAACTAAAACAAGCTCAATTCTTGAACCTGCCATAATCCAACTCAGCATATCGGCACCAGTACCGTCCGTACCAAGTAAGTGCGCAAAAGACGGCTTTTGCCACACTTCATAGCCGTTAGTTTTTAGAAGAGAATACGGAGTCCAAAATAGGGATAATGCGGCAACAAAAAGCCATATTGCAAGAGTTACGCACACAAATTTTCCGAAAGAAGCACGCCATATTCGTTTCAAAATAGTAAATCGCATCTTTTGCATAAACTCACCTTGACAACCTAGGGTCTAGCAGCCGGTGAGCAATATCAACAAGCAAACCAACGCTTAAGAACAAAACCGCAAGCATAAAAAGCTCACCCTGAGCAGCAATTAAATCACGCAAACCAACGTCACGAACCATTCCCATACCTATACCAGGTAAAGAAAATAGGTTCTCAATAACCATCACGCCCATAACCATGTGAGCAAAAGTCAAACCAACAACAGAAACAAGCTGCGGAAAAGCCAAACGCAAACCAACACGCCAAATAACCTGCTTACGCGTCATTCCGCAAGCCATAGCCTGAGCCGCAACTTCACTATGCGCAATATTTTCAAGAACAGCAATCGTATAACGCATAAAACTCGAACCAACAATAATACCAACCGTAATCGCCGGCAAAAGCAGAGACAAAAACGCTTCCGAAAAATCATTCCAACCATCCGTTGGAAAACCCTGAGTTGGAAGCAAATTCACCAAGCCAACACCCTTGCCAAAAAGCAAAATCAGCAACATTCCGCCCCACAAAGCAGGAATAGAACCTGCAGTAAGAGCAGAAAAACGCAAAATCGCCTGAGCAAACCTACCTTCGTGAGTCACCTTAAAGCAACCAAGCGGAATACCAATTGCGAGCGCGATTACAAGACCCAAAAAAATCAGTGGAAAAGTGATTGTAGCACGGCCTAAAATAGTTGAACTTACAGAACGACCAGTCAACATAGACACGCCAAAATCTCCACGCAAAACACCCAAAAGCCAATCCGCATACTGCGTAAAAAGCGGTTTATTTAAGCCAAGCTCAGCACGCAGCTGCTCAACCTTGCCATGAGGGGAGTTAATGCCAGCCATCACCTGCGCAACGTCTCCCGGAAGAACGCGAAGCGCAAGAAAAATGGCCGCAGAAATGCAAAACAGAGCCGCAATAAAAAGCAGCAGACGTTGGCATATCGTGCGAAACATAAATCGCCTCCTTTTTATGGGCTTACAGTTGAAGCGCAGCGCAAGTACAGCGCAAGTACAGCGCAAGTACAGCGCAAGTACAGCGCAAGTATACAAATTCAGACACGCACGCAGATTACGTTCTGCGTTAGTGTCTCATTTTGCCTGTTTTGAGACACGCACGCAGATTACGCGCTGCATTAGTGTCTCATTTTGCTGATTTTGAGACACTAGCGCAGTCGTCGCGCTGCGTTAGTGTCTCTTGATTTGCGCTTAGCAAATCCAACATTAGCTAAGGCGCAGATTGTAAAGCGGCAAAATCTCCTGATTCATGTCGAACGACATTCCCTCAAGATTCTTCACCTTCGCAGTTACAACGCGGTAATTAAACAGCCAATCAGCCGGCGCGTCCTTGCTAATAATTCGCGCAGCCTTAGCAAGCAATTTAGCCGAATCACTCTCGGACGCACTAAGCATTGCCTTAGCATACAATTCCTGCACTTGCTTATTGTCATAACCGTAGTAGTAAGTAGGATCCGCCCACTGGCCAAAATCGTGGCTTTCATTGTGATCAACCATCGACAAATCGTACTGCTTATTCTTATACACATCCTGCAGCCAAGTAGTAAACTCAACCACATTCACCTTCAAATCAATACCAGCCGGTTTAAGCTGCGAGCGCAACTGATCGCCAAGTTGCGTGCCGTAAATATTCGGGTAAGTAAGAATCAAAGAAAGAGGGTGAGATTCGTCAAAACCAGCATCCTTCATAAGCGCCTTCGCACGATTAATATCATGCGGGTAAAGCTTAGTTAAATCCTCATACCCAGGGTCAAGAGACGGAATTGGGCCGCCAAGAGCAACATCCGTGCCGCCGCGAGAAGCAATAATCTGCTTGTGATCAATCGCGTAACGAATCGCCTGACGCACGCGCTTATCCTTAGTGCGCTCGCCATTCATATTCATAGCAAGAACAAACTTATCCGTACCGTTTCCAGCGCGAACAACATAACGCTTAGAATCATCCTTAAACGGCTTAGCAAGCTGGCCGGAAATAGGAGCCAATGCCTCAACAGCACCGGAAGAAAGCGCGTCAACAGCAGCATTGTCGTCTACAAAGTAGCGCACAACAACTTTTTCGGTTTTAGCAGGATGAATACCCTTATAACGAGGATTTGCTTTTAACACAACGCGATCGTTCGGCACGAACTTTTCGATTAAATACGGGCCGGAACCAACAGCCTGCGTTTTAGCATCGTATTTGGCGGTTTTGTCGAACACCAAACCGGAACGGCTGCACAAAGCCCACAAAAGCTTCGCATTTGGCTCTTTAAGCGTAATCTCAAAAGTATAATCATCCTTCGCTTTTGCAGACTCAACTTTTCCAACCATATTCGAGCCGCGATACTGCTTAGAAACAAGCTCATTAAACGACCACGCTGCGTCCTTTGCCGTCAGCTTGTGACCGTTAGAAAATACAGCATCCTTACGCAAATGGAACGTATAGTGCAAGCCGTCTTTGCTTACATCCCAGCTTTCTGCGAGAGAAGGCGAAACCTGGTTTTTTTCATTACGCGCAACCAAGCCCTCGTAAACGTTACCAATAAGAAGCTGATCTAACGCAGAGCCGGACTGGTTTCGAATATCAAGATTAGTAGGAGCAAGTTTGAGGCCGATTGTTACAGTTTTGTGCGACATTGTAGACACAACGTTTTGCGACCTGAACAAATTTGGGTCGGTTACAGTTGCGAAAATAGCGCTTACTACAACAATCGCAACAATTACTATTGTAAATAGCCAAGGCTTGCTCAGCTTGCGATTGCGAGGTGCGTTTGATGCTGCGTCATTAAGCGATTCGTCTGTACTTGCGTTAGATGCGCTTGCTTTAGCACTTTCGTAAGACGCACTTTCGCAAGTTTTCCCAGAAAATTCCTCGGTCGCGCCGGTTACTTCGTGCGCGCCTTCTTCGGGTTTTGTGTTACCCATACCAAACCTTTCCATGGCATATAAATGGTACTAATTTTTATTTATTTCTATAACTATTTTTTATTTATTTATTTTGCTCAACGCTACAGCGCAATTGATTGCCAAGTTTGCAAGCAATTTACTAATTACGCTTAAAGTCGCAGGCGTTACTAATCGTAGCCTATTAATAAACCAGGCTCACCGTATGTTAATCCAAAAAACTCACCAATAATTTGTATAAATATGATTTTAATCACACGCGCTTGCGGCACACGAGGTTGTAGTATTTATAAGGTATATCCTACGAATGTGGTTAAATTCCAACAGAACGTAAACTTGCAAACGTACGCAAACGCGCATAATACATCTAAATAAAGCGAGGAATGATGTCTGAAAACTTGAATACTGCAGCAACCGTGAACGAATCCTCGGACCCGCAGAACCATAGCAGCGAAGATCGCACGGCTTTGAACCGTCAGCTTGCGCAAATGCTTAAAGGCGGCGTAATTATGGACGTCACTACCCCGGAGCAGGCGCGAATTGCAGAAGACTCCGGCGCTTGCGCAGTTATGGCATTGGAGCGCATTCCTGCGGATATTCGCGCAGCCGGCGGCGTTTCTCGAATGAGCGACCCAGCAATGATTCACGGCATTCAGGAAGCTGTGTCTATTCCTGTGATGGCAAAGTGCCGCATTGGTCACTTTGTTGAAGCGCAGGTGCTTGAAGCTATTGAAATCGACTACATTGACGAAAGCGAAGTACTTTCCCCAGCTGACGACGTATACCATATTAATAAGCGCGATTTTGCCGTACCTTTCGTTTGCGGTGCTAAGGATTTGGGCGAGGCACTGCGCCGAATTAACGAAGGCGCTTCTATGATTCGCACTAAGGGCGAGCCAGGCACCGGCGACGTGATTCAGGCTGTGCGTCACATGCGCATGATGAATTCCGCAATTCGTAAGCTTACCAGCATGCGTGAGGATGAGCTTTTTGAGGAAGCTAAGAATTTGCGCGTGCCTTTCGAACTCGTAAAGTACGTTGCGCAGAATGGCAAGCTTCCTGTAGTAAACTTCGCTGCAGGCGGCGTTGCAACCCCAGCCGATGCTGCTTTGATGATGCAGCTTGGCGCTGAAGGCGTGTTCGTTGGCTCCGGCATCTTTAAGTCGGGCGACCCAGCAAAGCGCGCAGCCGCAATTGTGAAGGCTGTTACTAATTACAAGGATGCCAAGATGATTGCTAAGCTTTCCGAGAATTTGGGCGAAGCAATGGTTGGCATTAACGAGCAGGAAATCAAGCTTTTGATGGCTGAGCGCGGCGAGTGATTAAGGCGAGTGATTGAGGCGAATGATTTTGGAAAACTCCCCTACTATAACTTCAAACGCAAGTGCCCCTAAAACTGTAGCTGTTTTAGCTGTTCAGGGAGCTTTTCTTGAGCATAGGTTGATGCTAGAAAAGCTGGGTGCGCGCGTTATTGAGCTTCGGCAGGCGCGCGACTTAGAGCAGTCTTTTGACCGACTCGTGCTGCCTGGTGGCGAGAGCACAGTGCAGTCGAAGCTTCTTCGCGAACAAAATATGCTCGAACCTTTGCGAGAGAGGATTGCTGGCGGAATGCCGGTTCTTGGCACTTGCGCAGGCTTGATTTTACTTGCTAAGAACGTAGAAGGTAACGAGGTGAACGGCTTCGGCATGCTGGACGTAACTGTTAAGCGCAACGCTTACGGCCGACAGCTTGGAAGTTTCCACTGCGAAGCTGATTTTGGCGATCTTGGCAAGGTGCCGATGACGTTTATTCGCGCGCCTTATATTGCAGAAGTCAGCTCTAATGCTGAAGTTCTTGCAACTGTTGACGGACATGTTGTTGCCGCGCGCCAAGGCAACCAAATCGGCACATCCTTCCACCCGGAGCTTGACGACGATACGCGAATTCACCAGCTTTTCCTGAATCTGTAAATTGGATTTGTAACTCCTGCAAATACAAAAGCCTTCGCAAGTAGAAATATTTGCGGAGGCTTTTTGACTGCGCGATTATTAGCATCTATTCGTTACGCGCGCAGTCACCCATCTGCACCAGTAACAAAAAAAACGCCTCTATACGTTACGCGCGCAGTCACCCATCTGCACCAGTAACAAAAAAACGCCTCTATACGTTACGCGCGCAGTCACCCATCTGCACCAGTAACAAAAAAACGCCTCTATACGTTACGCGCGCAGTCAC
>CAMYED010000044.1 GCA_947254595.1 uncultured Gardnerella sp.
AGTCCAGTGGACTTCCAACGCGAGTTTCGTAGCGAGCGCGTTATCCGCGCGAGCGTTTCAGCCGTTTTTTGGAACATTTGCCGTATATTTTTCCCGGTGTTTGTTGTTGTTTTGTCTGTATTTGACCACATTTGCCGTGTAATTTTCCGGCGTTTGTTTTCCGAATACGTTTATTTGACCACATTTGCCGTGTATTTTCCCGGTGTTTGTTGTTGTTTTGTCTGTATTTGACCACATTTGCCGTGTAATTTTCCGGTGTTTGTTTTCCGAATACGTTTATTTGACCACATTTGCCGTGTATTTTCCCGGCGTTTGTTTCCGTTTTGTCTTCAGCTGACCACATTTGCCGTGTAATTTTCCGGCGTTAGTTTCGTTACGTGCGTGTGTAGTAACTGCCGGATCTACGGTCGCGCGCGTTAGTTTCGTTACAACGCTGTGCAGATAATGTCGTTCTTTTGTTTGCGTGCGTTATTTTCGTTACGTGCGTGTGTAGTAACTGCCGTTGTTGGCTTGTATGGCGTTATTTTCGTTACAGGGTTGTGCAGTTACTGCCGGTGTTGGCTTGTGTGGCGTTTGTTTCGTTACGCGCGCGTAAAGGCGATGTCACTTTTTGCGCGGATGCTCTCCGGAAACCTCCCAGCCGAGCGCCATCAGCGTTTTGCGATCCGCCTTATCTAGCGCGCTGCAGTTGAGTTGCTTAATCAAATCCGGGCGAATTTCGCTAGTTCTTGAAAGCGCTTCGTCTCGGCGGAACCGGTCAACTTTCGCATGATTGCCGGAAGTAAGCACTTCCGGAACACTTATTCCGCGCCAAGTAGTCGGCCGCGTGTACTGGTGATGTTCCAAAAGTGCGTCCGCGCCCGTGTACGACTCCTCAACAATCGACTCAGGATTGCCCATAAACCCCGGAATTAGGCGCGTAATCGCCTCAAGCATAACGCTTACTGCAACTTCGCCGCCGTTAAGAACATAATCGCCAATCGAATATTCGCGCACGTCAAATCCTTTTGCGCGGTAATATTCCGGGATTCGCGCGTCGTAGCCTTCGTAGCGGCCGCAGCCAAAAAGCAAATGATTAGCGCGACTTAATTCCGTTGCGTCTTTTTGCGTAAAAAGTGGGGCAGAAGGGTTTGGGAAAATAAGAATTGGCTTGTCATTCTGATTTTGCGCATTATTTTGATTCTGCGTATCGTCAAGATTTTGCGTATTCTGCGTTTCCTGCAGATTATGTGCATCCTGCGTATCCTGCGCATTCTGCGTTTCCTGCAGATTCAGCAGCTCGTCTAAACATTCCGCCCAAACTTCCGGCTTCATAACCATTCCTGCGCCGCCTCCAACCGGAGTGTCGTCAACGGATTGGTGAACATCGTGCGTCCACTTGCGCAAGTTGTGTGCGCGAATCTGCAGAAGGCCGTTATTTTGCGCTTTTCCGAGCAGACTTAAGTCGAGCATTTGAAAATACTCGGGAAATACGGAAACAATATCGATGTTCATCATAATGCACTCTACTAAGAAAACTTATAAAAGTTACGAACTTACGAAAGTTATGAACCTATGAAACCTACGAAAGTCCCGGAATTAAACCGCCTGGAGGGTCAATAGTTAAATAGCCTGCAGAAACATTAACTTCCGGAACAATCGCCTCAACAAACGGCACTAGCGCAGTCTTATTTTCCCCGTCAACCGGCTGATTTAAGCGGATTTTAAGCAAAGATTGAGCGCCGTCAAGAACGTCAACAACTTTTCCAATAGTGCGTGCCGGAATTCCAAGCTGATTTTCTTCGCAAAGTCTCGCTTGTAAACCGACTAAATCCTTAATATACCAGGCGTTTTCGGCTGCAAGCTGCTGCGCATCTTCCGCATGCACGTATAATTCAAGTCCATTAAGCGCTTCAACATCGTTGCGATTTTGTGATTCTTCAAAAAGTAGAATCCAGCGGTTTTTGAAGGTTCGCGCACTCTCAATAGTAAGCTCTTGCGAGCCGTCCGAAGTGCATAGAACGTTTCCAGGTTCGAAACGCTCGTAAGGTTCGTCTGTAAAGACTTGTACAGTAACTTCGCCCTTTAATCCTTGGGCTTTTCCGATACGACAAACCCTCAGCAGGTCATTACGACTTTGCTGAGGGTTGTCAAAAGATTGTTGGTCTAAGGCCACGTTCATCTCACTTACGTATTACCTACGTACGTCCATAATGTCTACGCGCACGTTGTGATCGCTTAAAGCTTGCACAACAATGCGAATAGCATTAGCGGTACGACCGCCACGGCCAATAACTCGACCAATGTCTTCAGGATTCACGCGCACTCGCAGCAGTTCGCCGCGAGAGTTTTCGTGAGAGCGTACCGATACGTCATCCGGAAAATCCACGATGTTTTTAATGAGATGTTCCACAGCTTGAGCCAGCATAATTACTCAGCCTTTTCCTCGGCTTCAGCGGCTTCGGCTGGGGCTTCTTCAGCCTCGTTTGCAGCAGCTTCGGCTGCAGCCTTTGCCTTAGCAGCGGCTTCAGACTTAGCGGCCTTCAACTTCTGAGCTTCAGCTTCAACAGCTTCAACACGAGCCTGAGCATCTGGGCCAGCCTCGGAAGTCTTCAAAGTACCTTCAGCGCCGTCAAGACCCTTGAACTTCTGCCAATCGCCGGTAATCTTCAAAAGCTTCAACACTGGTTCGGTTGGCTGTGCGCCAACGCCAAGCCAGTACTGTGCGCGCTCAGAATCAATCTGAATCATAGATGGCTGCTTGTTTGGATCGTAAACGCCAATCTCTTCAATGGACTGACCGTTGCGCTTGTTGCGAGCGTCGGAAATAACTACACGGTAGAAGGCATAGAACTTCTTACCAAGTCGCTTAAGACGAATCTTAGTTGCCAAAATGGCTCTCCTTGTAACTAGAGCGTGGAAATTCGTTTGGGTGTGGGGCACTCCTTACGAGCTTCCACATGTTCCTCACGTGGTCGGGAAGAGGGCGCCGATTCACGCGAATAACTTACATATTATGCCTGATTGCCAGGACGTTTTTAATCTTGTAAATGTAGGTTAATTGCGGCAATATAGGCGAGGTGATCGGAGCCGCAGATTACTTCTGTTTTTTGCCAAATTGCTTTAGCGCTGCAGTTTTTTGCGCGAAATAGAACGTGATCAAGCGTAAGATTTGGCCACTTAAGCCACGTAGGCCACGTTCGTAAGCGTTTTCCAAGCGAAATTGCAGAATCTGCGAATCCGGATTTTAATAGCGTGCGAAAACTTGGGTGATCGACTGAGGAATTAAGATCTCCGGCAATAATCGTAAGTGTGGATAAATCGCTAGTTTCTGCAGTTTCTGCAGTTTCTGCAGCATTAGTTTCTGCAGTTTCTGCAGCATCGCCAACCTTCGCAAGCGCGCAAATTCCTTCGCTCCAAGCAGAACACCCGCGCATTGGCGACTTTGGGTGCGCGGAAGCAAACTTAACGCAAACGTTTTCTGCAGCGCCAAAATCTAAGCAAGTCGTAACGCTTGGCACGCTTGCAGCCTCAATTTTTACGGCATTATTGCAAGTCGAAATCGCGGAATATTGCGTAAAAATCGCGTTAAATCCGCCGTTATTGTGCTTGCTTTGTGCGCCTACGCAAGAAGTCGGAAAAATTCCGTAAATTCCGAGTTTTTCAAGATTTTTTACTAAAGATTCGCTTAATTCCTGTAAAAGTAACGTATTTACGTCGTATTTTTTAGCAATTTTTATTATTTGAGCGGCGCTTGCTTTTCCGTATCTGCAATTTAGTGTCATTACGCGAATTTCTTGATGCTGCTTTTTCCGGCTTTTGTTTTCCGAATCTGTGTGTGTGGCCACAAAAGCCGTGTAATCTTCCGGCGTTTGTTGTTGTTTTTGTGGGCTTTGGAAACATTTGCCGGTGATTTTTCCGGCGTTTGTTGTCGTTTTGGCATTTTTTGGAAACATTTGCCGTGTAATCTTCCGGCTTTTGTTTTCCGAATCTGTGTGTGTGGCCACAAAAGCCGTGTAATCTTCCGGCGTTTGTTTCCGCGCGATTCTAAACCTTCCAAACCAGTACGGCGTATACGACTTAAGTGAAATCAAAAATAGTACAGCGTAAGCAACGCATAAATATGCGTAAGATTGAGCGAAATTATACGATTGCGGATTTTTAGATGCGTACAGCACTTGCCATTCTGTAGCGAAAATACTGAAGAAAAGAAGCGCTCCTACAACATAAGTCGAAAGCGGCAGAAGCGCAATAATATACGGAAGTGGGTTATATTTATCCGCGCCAGCCGGCAGCCACCGAAGCAACTGCCAGCAAAGAAGCACCGCAAATATAACCCACAGAATTGTTAATACAAAACTCATCTTCCGAGTAACCGCTTATTTTCCGAATAGTAGCTTATTTTCCGAGTAACCGCTTATTTTCCGAATAATCCGGCTAATCCGCCGCCGAAGTTAGGTGGAAGTTGATTATCCTGATTTGAATTTTCAGAATTCATAAGCTCTTGTAAGCCTTCAGGAAGATTCTGCAGATTTGGCTGCTGCTTTGCAAAAGCGGAGCCAGCAACGTCGTTACTGCCGTTTCCGGAAGATTCTCCCGAAAGTCGATCGCGCAGCGCGCGCTCCTCGGCCTCGCGGCGCATTGGATTACCGGACTTTCCGCCCTTCTTCTTCGACTTTTTATCTTTGCGCTTCGATTTTCCGCCAGGGCCGCCAAATCCTGGAATACCGCCCATTCCAGGCATTCCAGCGCCGCCGCTCATGCGCTTCATCATCTTCGCAGCCTGCTCAAAACGCTGCAAAAGCGCGTTGACCTGCGAAACGCTTACGCCCGCACCAGCCGCAATTCGTGCGCGCCTCGAGCCGTCAATAATTTTCGTATCTCTACGCTCTGCCGGAGTCATCGAGCGAATAATTGCTTCTGTGCGGTCAATTTCCTTATCGTCAAACTGTTCAAGCTCCTTGCGGTGAGCGGCCATTCCAGGCATCATTCCCAAAAGCTGCTTCATTGAGCCAAGCTTACGAACCTGCTGAAGCTGCTCCAAAAAGTCGTCCAAACCGAAGCTACCTTCAGCAATTTTTGCAGCCGCCTTACGCGATTCTTCCTCATCGAACTGCTTTTGCGCATGCTCAATAAGCGTCAAAATATCGCCCATGTCGAGGATTCTGGAAGCCATTCGATCCGGATGGAAAATCTCAAAATCCTTCAAACCTTCGCCAGTAGAAGCGAACAAAATCGGCTTTCCAGTAACGCTTGCAACCGAAAGTGCGGCACCGCCTCGAGCGTCGCCGTCGAGCTTAGAAAGCACAACGCCAGTAAAGTTCACGCCCTCATTAAAAGCCTGAGCCGTGCGAACAGCGTCCTGACCAATCATTGCGTCAATAACAAACAGCACTTCCTGAGGATTTACAGCGTCGCGAATATTTCGCGCCTGCTTCATCAAATCCTCATCCACGCCCAAGCGACCTGCGGTATCAATAATCACAGTGTCGTACATTTTTTCGCGCGCAAAATTAATAGAATCGCGCGCAACCTTAACCGGGTCGCCTTTAGAGAACCATGGCAAAGAAATTGCGTTTCCGCCATTTTGCACGCCCTTTTCCGGCGCAAAAACAGGAACTCCAGCGCGCTCGCCAACAACCTGTAGCTGCGTTACTGCGTTTGGACGCTGCAAATCTGCCGCAACAAGCAGCGGAGTGTGTCCAGCATCTTTAAGCCAGTAGCCGAGCTTTCCGGCAAGCGTAGTCTTACCAGCACCCTGCAAACCAGCAAGCATAATTACGGTAGGCGGGTATTTCGCAAAATTAAGCGGCCTATCAACTCCAGCTCCGAGCACCTGCGTCAACTCGTCGTTCACAATTTTTACAACTTGCTGAGCGGGATTCAGAGCGCGCGAAACTTCCTCGCCAAGTGCGCGCTCGCGAACTTGAGCTGTAAAGGAGCGCACAACTTCAAGAGCAACGTCGGCGTCGAGAAGCGCGCGGCGAATCTCGCGTATTGTGCCGTCAATATCGGATTCTGAAAGCTTGCCTTTGCTGCGCAAATGCTTAAACGCGTTGGAAAGGCGGTCTGTCAACGAACTAAATGCTGCCATAATTTTCCTATTCTACCTGCTGTTACTAATGTTGCGTGGTTTGCGGTCGCTGCAATTCTGTTGCTGCAATTTTGTTACTGCAATTCTGTTGCTGCAATTCCGTTACTGCAATTCCTACTTTAATTCCTACTTTAATTACTACTTTAAGTGCCACGAAGATCCTTCAGCAGAATCTACAATAACAATTCCCGCATTATTAAGCGCATCGCGAATTGCGTCGGCCTCAGCAAAATCTTTCGCTTTTCGAGCGCAAGCGCGAGCCTTAAGCTGCGAAGCAATCAAAGCGTCTAAAGCGGAATGTTCCTTATTTTCGCCAGTATTTGAGTTTTGTGCGTAAGATTGCGCAGAATTTGAAGCCCACGTATTAGCGTAAGGGTCCAATCCGAGAGTATCCAGCATTGCGCGCACTTGCAAAACCGCGGTATATAGCAGTTTTTGCGTTCCTTCGCTTTGTGCTTGCGAATCGTCTTGAGCGCAGTCGTCAAGAAGTGCGTTTCCTTGACGAATTGCTGTAAATATTGCTGCGTTTGCGCCGGAAACGTTAATATCGTCGTTCATTGCGCGCGTAAAATCTTCAGGAAGCTCGTCCGCGCTAACGGACTGCACTTCTTCGCGCGTTGGCTGCGCTTCAATTACGCGTCCGGCTCGCTCAAGGAAGTTTGTAATGCGATCGTAAGCAGATTTTGCTTCAACCAAAGCTTGATCGGACCATTCCAACATTGCGCGATACTGCACTGCTCCCAGCGCGTAACGAACAACCCAAGCCGAATTATTGGCCAAAACAACCGGCACGGAAAGTCCATTCCCCAAGGATTTGGACATTTTTTCGCCCTTGGCTGTAACCCATGCGGAATGCATCCACACATTCGCGCTTTTCCAGCCGGCAGCACGTGTTTGAGCCATCTCGTTTTCGTGATGCGGGAATCGCAAATCCAATCCGCCGCCATGAATATCAAAATCGTCGCCAAGATAGCGGTGGCTCATAGCCGAGCACTCAATATGCCATCCTGGACGCCCTTCGCCAAAAGGAGTTTTCCAGCGTGCGTCCGGCTGATCGAAATCGCAAGGAGCTTTCCAAAGTGCAAAATCGCGCGGATCGTGCTTATCGGGGGATGCGTC
>CAMYED010000045.1 GCA_947254595.1 uncultured Gardnerella sp.
GTGGCGTTGTGAATTTGCCAAACGGCACCGGTAAAACCGCTAAGGTTTTGGTGTTTGCTCGTGGCCCAAAGGCTACTGAGGCTCAGGAAGCTGGCGCCGACATCGTTGGTGATGACGAGCTTATCGAAAAGGTTGCCGGTGGCTTCCTTGACTTCGATGCAGTCGTTGCAACCCCAGACATGATGGGTAAGGTTGGCCGCTTGGGTCGTGTGCTCGGTCCTCGTAGCTTGATGCCAAACCCAAAGACTGGCACCGTGACCATGGATGTAGCCAAGGCTGTTGCCGACATTAAGGGCGGTAAGATTGAGTTCCGCGTGGATCGCCAGGGCAACCTGTCCTTCCTCTTTGGAAAGCTTTCCTTCGATGCTAAGGCTCTTGAGGAGAACTTCAAGGCTGTTGCCGACGAAATCCGCCGTTTGAAGCCAAGCACCATTAAGGGCCGTTACATCACGAAGGTAACTGTTACCTCCACGATGGCTCCTGGTGTTCCGGTTGATATTGCCAGCATCGCTGCCTGATTTATTGCTTGATTTATTGCCTGGTTTATTGATTGCGTAGTTTTGCAAAAGAGTAGACTGCGGCAGTAGGTTAAGTGTTAAAGCTTATAAACGCTGAAAATGTGCTCTTTTTGAGTTACGTTTTCAGCGTTTTTGGTTTGCTGCTTGGTTTGCTGCTTGGTTTGCTGCCTTGTTCGCTACTTGGTTTTAATGCGGAAGGCGATAGTTTCGTTACAACGCTGTAAAGGCAATGTTGTTTTACAGGCGTGGAATGATAGTTTCTTTGCGCGCACGTAACGAAACTAACGCCTGTAGATTGTGAACCAACATTCGCTTTGCGCGCACGTAACGAAACTAACGCGCGTGGGCTTAGAACCGGCAGTGACTTTACAAGCGCGTAACGAAACTAACGCGCGTGGCTGCAGGAATGGCAAAAACTTTACGCGCGCGTAAAGCCGCTGTCGTTTCGATCTTCAGACTGCAATTTTGCGTAAGTAAAAATCCTAACAAACTCTTTGCGCAACCGGAACATTAGGTAATAGCAGGCAAATAACCTATAAGATAAAATAGCACTTTCAATAGTGTTTATAATTTGATAAAATCTTTTATTTAGGTATTTTTCTTTGAAAAGCTTTTAATTTGTTCAATATAAGTGTATTCTGGGCATGTGTAACCTAAATTGGGGTATTTCCGAGTTGGTTAATTCCGGGTTGGCGTATTCCGATTTTTCAAGTAACAGCATTTGATTTTTGCGCTTTTTAGTTGTGCGGAAGTCAAATCAAAGAGATTGAAGGTCTAACATGTTGAAGAAGAAGACCATTGCAGCTTTGGCTGCGTCCGCAACTTTGTTCGCTGGTTTTGCTTTTGCTGCTCCAGCAATGGCTGAAGGTTTGGCAGATCCTCTGAATACTTTTGATCCATTGGAACAAACCACGTCTCCAGCTCCTGCTCCAGCTCCAGCTCCAGCTCCTGCTCCTGCTCAGGATCCTAGTGCTAACGTCACTACCTACAGGAATTCTTACGGCACTTTAGTTACTGTTCCTGGAACTAAGCCACTTTATGATGAAGCTACTTCCGGCAAGTTTGATGATGCCCCAGCTAATCAGCATAAGCAGACTCCAGCTCCATGCACCACTTCTTGCAGCAAGTCCAAGAAGCTTCCTAAGACCGGTGCTGCAGTAGCTTTGGTAGCTGTTGTTGCTTCTGCTCTCGCAGGCTTGGGTGTTGCTGTTCGCAAGTTCCGTCACTAAATTAGTGCGGTAGGAGCGCAGTCTTAAGTCTTTGGTTTAAGTTTTAGGCCTTGATTTAAGGTTTGCAATAATCTAAATAACTTATGACGTGTGGCGTAGAACCGCTTAGGTTTTGCGCCGCACGTTTTTGTTTGCTGCTGCCGGTTTTGCGCGCTCGCTTACGAAAACCGGCAGTTACTTTACGCGTGTGTAATGAAAATGTTGCGTGCGATCGTAGAAGCGGTATTGGCTTTACGCACGTGTGACGAAACTAACGCGTGTGGTCTTAAATCCGGCTGTTACTTTACGCGCACGTAATGAAAATGTTGCGTGCAACCGTAGAAGCGGTATTGGCTTTGCGCGCATGTAACGAAACTAACGGATTTAAGTATATATGCGTTATTCTCGTTTCAACGCTGTAAAGGCAATGTTGTTTTATATGCGTGGAATGATAGTTTCGTCGCGTGCGTGTAACGAAACTAACGCGTGCGACTGTAGAATCGGCAGTTACTGTACAAGTGTGTAACGTAACTAACGCCTGTAGCTTGTGAACCAACATTTGCTTTACGCGCGTGTAAAGTAACTAACGCGCACATTCGCGTTAGTGCGAATCGCGGATTCGTCCTATAGTAATTGCCGTTTGCAAAACGTAAGCTGCGCGCGGGTCCGTAGCATCCCAGCCTGTTGTTTGCGCAACCTTACGCAAACGGTATCTCACGGTATTTGGATGCACGTTAAGCTCGTGCGCAGTCTGATCCAGCGCGCCGCCAAAACGTAAGAACATGTCAATCGTCGGCAAAGTTGGATCGTCGTGACTGTAAGGCGCGAGACTGCGGTACACCTTGTAATACAAGGTTTCAAACGCTGTAGTATCTCCAATAAGCGCGCGCTCAGGAAGAACGTCGTCTGTGTGAATAATCTGCGGCAAATGCTTAACTGCAGGCGCGACCGCAATCGACGCAATCGTTGCCGTAACAGCGGCAGCAATCTGCTTCGAACCTTCAACAACAGCACTTACGCAAATCGGTTTTTTCGAAGGCGCAAAAACTTGGCAAATTTTCTCTAAAGCCTGATCGCTAGGATTTTCGCGCACGGCTAGAATAACAATATGTGATGGTGCAGCAAAATTCGCGTTGCCTTCTGTGGTGTTGCCTTCTGCTGCCTCGCCAAAAGCTTGCATTGCTCCCCAATATCCAGCAATAGGTCCAGCAATAGGTCCAGCAATACGTTTTAGAGCACTACTTTGCGCGCGCTCAACTATAGCGTCGTAAGCGTTGCAGCTTCCTAATTGCGGCCAAATATTGCGGCGTAATGCGTCTGTATTATCCGGCGGCAAAGTTGGGGCAGGTTTTGGATTTGGGCCGTTATCTGGGGTGATTGTTGCGCCGAAAGTTCCTGCAATAACAACTACTTTTGGAGGATCCGGCCACTGCAGCAAATGCATAAAAGCGTCAACTCGCGAATCAGCAATGCCGTTCATTAAGCATGTTGCAATAATTGTGTGCAAGCGAAGTCGCATAGTTGCGTCGAAAACTTGGCCGTCGCGAGTGTCGAAAATTCCTAAATCTATTGGCTTTGGAGCGGTTGGTAGAGGGGTAAAATGCGGAGCTGCGTTGTTATTTTTTGCAGAGGATTTGCTTGAATCTTGTTTTGAAGAAAGACGGTGCCACAAATGGTGACGGCGTTTTTCTTCGCCATTTTCTTGCGCGGTGGAAGATGGGGCTGCAGAAGCTGAAGTTGCGGAAGCCGAGGCTATAGAAGGAGAACCCGCATAACCCGCAGAAGCTAAATCTTGAGCCGTATTTGCTACTAAAGATTGCGCTCCGGCTAAAATTGCAAGAAAATCGTTTGCCGCAGAACTGCCGGCCGAATTAGCATAATTTTCAGAAGATACGGCGTTAGTAGGTGCGCTACTATTTTGCGCAAACTGCTGCGAAATCTTCTCGTCCATCTTATGCCTTTAATCCGAATACTCTTTACTATTATAGCGCGCGTAAGTAAAAGTATCCCGCCAAAAAGCGAGCAGAACAAACACGAACGAAAACGCTAGCGGAAGCATGTGCCGCTCAAAATTATTCGCCGGAGCCAAAACCATTACGCCAACAAGCAGCGCCAATGGAATATGCCACAAAACAGTGCGCCAGCGTTTAAGAACAATTTCCGCAACGCCAATAAGCAGAATTGAAATAACGAAAGTGTTTCCGTGAATCGGCCAGCTCAAAACGGGAATATCGCTCCACACGCTTACGAATGAGGCAAATTGGAATCTCCACTGTGGGTTCCAATATTTAATCCAGTCAGAATTGTTAATATTATCCGTGTCAATATAGTATTCTGGGCCAACGTAAGGGCGGTCAAAAATATCAAAATAACCGTATATTTTCGCTATAAACGCGTCTGTAGCAACCAGTGGACTATGCGTAACTATTTGCCACCATGCTCGGTTGAGATTTCGAATATTGTCGCGCGTTACGTAACGCCAACGGTAGCTTACTTTTTTCGACTGCAATCCGGAAGATTTTACCGGGTCAGCATCGTAAGGCTTATACGCTTCTGCAGTTTGGTCGAGATTAAAAATTGGCGCAATAATGCGTTTAGCTTTGCGCGGTATGCTTTGTGGATCTAGTTTTGCAATGCGCGCAATCTGCTGCAATTGCACGCCTCGGCTTTCAATGGGATCGCCGTTAATAATTGCGCCGCTGGAAATCAGAAAAACTAGAGTGCCATGAATAATAATCGTTGGTAGAAGAATACAAAAAGTCCATAATCGCCAACGTTTGCGCTCGAATATAAGTAAAAGCACGCATTGTATAAAAAGAATATACCATGCATATTTTGCGGCAATAAGCATAACGCATACGGAAATAAGAAGCTCAAGAACGGTGTGCCACCGGGGTTTTGCGAAGTTTTGCGCTTTTGTGCAAGAGCTTGAGTATGCGTTGCTGAGTTCGTAATTTATGCCAAACCACCATAGAAAAGCGAAGGCGAATAACGGCGATTTTGTAAGTGCAATTGTTGAGCATACAACAAGCGGGCTTAGAAGGAAGATTGCTAAAACAGCGAATCTTGCGAATATTGGCGTGCGCTCGAATAGTTGCGTGCTCTGGCAGTCTTTTGTTCTAAGCCACGGCTGATTTAAGAAACGGTGTGACGTTGCTGCAACGCACCAAGCTGCAAAAGCGAATTGCGTAAAAGCAAGAAGAACAATTCCAGCGTCATTTGAGCCGGTAAAATAGCGAGAAACTGCGGCAATGGAACCATAAATAACTGTAAGAACTATGTTGTGCTGATCAGTTAAATACGTTGGTTGCGGAGGCCACAAGTAGTGCGCTGTAGGATAAATATCCATTGGCACGAAGCTGAAGAAACCAATATACGGTTGCTCAAGGCCGGTAACTTGATTCCAAGCCCAACTGTATTCGCGAATTTGCGAGCAGATGTCGGCGCCGTAAGCGGCAAGTAGCGTAATAGG
Organism: uncultured Gardnerella sp.; assembly: GCA_947254595.1. Lineage (GTDB taxonomy): Bacteria > Actinomycetota > Actinomycetes > Actinomycetales > Bifidobacteriaceae > Bifidobacterium. The sequence continues at coordinate 5,199 of CAMYED010000045.1, forward strand.
AGCCCAAATCCAGCCGATGAAAAAGGTTAGGAAAAGATTGCGCCGGTTTCGAGTAGCGTGCGTAATGAACCAGCGCGCGGCGTTATAAAAACGTTTTGAAATATTGCATATTAGGCGGCAGATTGCGGCGGCGCGGTGCTTTTTGTTTTTGGTATTTTTGTTTTTGGTATTTTCGCCTTTAGTGTTTTCGCTTTTGCGCTTTTTTCTAAAAATCGACTTAATTCTCATCGACTTAATCCACGCCCAAAAACGGCTGTATTGCGCAGGAAAAGTCGCGTGCTTTCCGTAATAAATAAGCGTTGCAAGCGCAACTTCGTACACTGCAAATGCGGCAACAAAAATCAGTGCATTGATCCAGGAAAAATCTGCAAGCGTGCCTAAATGCAGCTTGGGGTCGTTGTTTCTAAAAATCGGGCCCAAGCTTGTGCAAAGTGCAAGAATAAAGCAAAGTATGGTGGAAAGTGCAGCGCATGTTATGCGGAAACATTTTCCGGAGTTTTTCCGGCAATTGTTGTCGTTTTGGCTGATTTTTGGAACATTTGCCGGAAAATTCCTGGCATTTGTTGTCGTTTTGGCTGTTTTTTGTAACATTTGCGGGAGTTTTTCCGGCGTTTGTAGCTGTGTTGGTTGGTTTTTGGAACATTTGCCGGAAAATTCCTGGCATTTGTTGTCGTTTTGGCAGTTTTTTGGAACATTTGCCGGAGTTTTTTCTCCGGATTTTGTAGCTGTTCTGGCAGATTCGTTTGAGTTGCAGGATTCGTTGGATTCGCTACGCGTGCTACGTGCGTTACGTGCGCTATTCATAATCAACACCTGCTTAATAATTTAATAAAACTGCACACATGCTTACGTTATTTACGAAATTGTAAAATCCGATTCCGCGCAAACGCCGAACCTCGTGTAAGCATATAATCTGATGTAAATTATACCTATGACTACATTTTCTTCGCAAAGTGTGGCAACATTGCCGCAAACTGCAGCCGAAGCAGATTCAGTAAAATTTTTCGAAATTACGGATTCTACGCAAAATATTGCGCGTGAAATGATACAAAAAGGCGAAATAATTGCGCGAGATGACGGAAAACCAGCAATATATGCAATAGCAGCAAATGAGCAGACGGCTGGTCGAGGAAGACTAGGGCGTGCGTGGGTGAGCAGACCGGGAGAAAGTTTCCTAGTATCCTTCGTAACTTTGCTGCCAAAAACGATTGTTATGGACGAAAATCGAAACGGATGGCTGCCAATAATTGCGGGGCTTGCCGCTAGAGACGCGCTACTTGCGGAATTGCAAGAATGTAAAAGTGCCGCAAAACATGGCGAGGAATGTACGCTACTTCTTAAATGGCCGAACGACGTATTTTTGCACGATTGCAAAGAAGGCGGAATTTTAACCGAAATCGTGGCAGTGCCGGGCCGCGATGACGTTGTTGGCGTAGTTTTTGGAATCGGCTTGAATCTTAACGTGCCGCAGGAAGTGCTGCCAATAAAAATGGCAACTTCGCTGCAAATGCACATGACTAATCTGCCGGAAGCGGAAGAATTGCGAGACGTGATTGCGGCGAAAATAGTTACGAGATTGCGCGAAAGGTTATGCGATTTTATTCGCGATTATCCAAGCGGCGCTGCCGATTTGCTGCGCGAATTAAGCAATGTGTGCTGGACGCTTGGGCGCAAAGTAAACGTGCATCCGGTTTACGGAAGCGTTATAACGGGCGAGGCCGTGCGCATTGGGGAAGATGCGTCGCTTACTATTCGCAAAGATTCCGGCGAGGAGATTGTTGTTAAAAGCGGCGACGTGCAGGCTGTTGCGTACGAAGCGCGACGACCTGCTTGAGCGCAGCATTGCGCGCGCGAAAGCAATTCGGAGCGCCGAGCTTGCTCAGGGTTGAAAGCACGGTGTG
>CAMYED010000046.1 GCA_947254595.1 uncultured Gardnerella sp.
GTCTACCATTCCGCCACCCGGACAGGTGCTTTAGGCAACAGATAAGACTATAACATCTTTTTTGCGTCTTTGCTTCGGCGTGTTGAAAAATTTACTAATTTTTTGATATTTAATTCTGGTAATGAGCAATAATCCCTTTATATTAAGCTATTTTTGACATTAAATTTTCTTGTCTCTGGTTGAAAATCAATAATATTTACCGGTTTTTTCAACGTTTTTCCTTCTGAATTAACGAATGAATGTTGCGGTAGGGAAGTGGTGTCATGATTTGGATAGTCTCGTCTAAAGAATGATCCTCGAGATTCGTGCCTATCTATTGAGGCTTGCAATACCGCTTTTGCTAGTTTTGCCATATTACGTATTTCCCATATTGCAGTAAGTTCCTGATTAAAAAGCAAAACATTACTGTGAGAGTGTAATTCTTCTATTTTTGGAATTAAGCTTTCGTCTATTTCTTGCAATGCTAAAGTAAGTGACTTAGCATCGCAAGATATTGCCGCAGCGCGTTCCATAATTTCTCCTAGCGCAGAAAACAGCGTATAAGGGTTTTTGTCATTAATAGAGTTTTTCGCTGCATTTGTATCCTGTAAACTATCTTCTTTATTATTTTCGCAAGATTCCGTAAGTTTATTATTCGTAATGCTAGTATTCGTAAGTTTATTAATTTCTAAGATTCGCTTATCGTACAATTTTTCCATTAAATTATTCGTATTGTTTTCGCTGCTACCAGTGTTCTCTTTATTTGCGTTTTCTTTATTCGCATTCTCCGCATTTTTATTATTCAAATTATTAAGCTCTTTTGCCATTGCAATTCCGGCACGTTCGCCAAAAAGACATGCGTCAAGTAAAGAATTTCCTCCTAAGCGATTTGCTCCGTGAACTCCTACGCAGGAACATTCGCCTGCAGCATACAATCCTTTAATAATTTTTTGAGTATTGTTTTCTAAAATATACACTTCGCCATTCAACGTAATAGGTATTCCGCCCATTGTGTAGTGCGCGGTAGGTCGAATAGGAATTAAATCTTTAGTAGGGTCAAGGTGCGCGTATTGCTCTATTGTTTCTGTAACCTGTGGCAAAACCTTACGCATATAATCTGCGTCAATATTAGTCATATCTAGCCAAATGCAGTCATTTTTCTGATTGTTTTGTGCGCTAGTTTCGTCTTTTACTCCACGTCCTTCGCGGATTTCGTTAGCAATTGCTCGAGCAACAACGTCTCTAGGCGCTAAATCTGCGTGCGCAGAATCGTAATTTTTCATAAACGCTTCACCTTGTGCGTTTCGAAGAACTCCACCTTCAGCTCGAGCAGCTTCCGAAAGTAGTATGCCTGTATGCGCTAGACCAGTGGGATGGAATTGTATGAACTCGCAATCCTCAATCTGCAAGCCCGCTTGTAAAGCTAATGACATTCCATCTCCTGTTAAATCCCAGGAGTTAGATGTTGTTGAAAATAGTCTTCCAGCGCCTCCTGTAGCAACAAGAACACAATTGGAATGTATTTCTCGTAATTTTCCGCGCGTTAAGTCAAAAGCTAAAACACCCTCAACTTTTTTCGAATCGTGATTTACTCCAATATCCGTTACGTAGCAATCTTCACTAAACGTAATATTCTCAGCAACACATTTTTGCCACAAACTATACAAAATCTGATGCCCTATGCGGTCCGCGGCAAAAGCAGCTCGAGGAACAGGTTGAGCGCCAAAATTTGCGGTATGTCCGCCAAAGCGACGTTGATTAATATGCCCATCTTGAGTACGTGAAAAAGCTACGCCGTCGTGTTCTAACTTAATAACTGTTTGTGGCGCTTCTTTTGCAAGAAGTTTTGCCGCATCTTGGTCGCTTAGCCAATCGCCTCCGTGAACAGTGTCATAGTAATGCCATTGCCAATTGTCTTTTTCAACGTTACCTAAGCTTGCTGCAATTCCTCCTTCTGCGGAGCCAGTGTGGGAGCGCAGAGCTGGAAGTTTAGAAATTACTAATACTGATGGCATTTTGCCGTGTTTTTTCATTTCTAAATATTCGTTGGATTGAACTAATCCAAGTGTTGCAGAAAGACCTGCAGCTCCAGCGCCAATAATAATTGCATCGTAGTTTTCAACTGATTTTTCTGTAGTTTTATGAGTTACCGCAGCTTTATATGAATTATTTTCTTGTTCGCGACTGCTAGTTTCCTGTGTTACTTGGCTAGTTTCTTGCGTTGCTTGGCTAGTTTCTGATTGCATATTATTATTTTCTCACAATTGCGGTATTGAGTATTATGTTACGCTACTTTTTGCTGCATTAGTACTAAATTCTCGTTCTTTCTGGATATTATTCCGTCCAATTCGAGCAGTGCAACAGCTCCAGAAATCTCTGCAATTGATGGAATAGTTTCATCATTTTTGTTTTTATACACACTTTTAATAATCTCGTGAATGTTGTCTATGCTCGCATTTTTTCTCTTGCGCTTACATGCTGAAATTGCTTTAATAATCTGCTGCTGCAGGTTTGTGTAATTTTTATATGTAGGCAAAGGGTCCGAATTATAGTGGTGTGATTGCGGGAATAGTATGTCTATATCTTTTTGAGAGCAAAGCATAATAGCTTGTGAGTCACGAATAAGCATGTTGCATCCAGCATTATTTGGTTGTGTAATATCTCCTGGTATTGCATATAGTTCACGGTTTAGATCTGTTGCCCAGCTTGCAGTATTTAAGGCGCCGGATTGAAGTCGTGCCTGAGCTACTATCACTTTTGAAGAAAGTGCTGCAATAATTCTGTTTCTTAGCAAAAATCGGTGTCCTACAGGTGTTGTGTCTGGGCATAATTCGCTGATGCAAGCTCCAGAATTTGCAATAATTTGTTCAAAAAGTTGGTAGTTGCTTTGCGGTCCCATATTGTTTAATCCGCCTGCAAAAACAGCAATAGTTTTGCCAATAGGCTGGTTTTCGTCAGCTGAAGCTTTAGCGTCAAGAGCGCCCCAATGTGCTGCAGCGTCAATACCGTACGCGCCTCCAGAAATAACAGTGTGACCTTTTAATGCGCAACTTCTTGCGAAACTGTACGCAAGTTCTCGTCCGTAATCTGTGCAAGATCTGGACCCGACTATTGCAAGTGGATTGTGGCATTGAGTAAGAGCCTTTGGGTTTCCAATTCCCCACAAGCAAAGTGGTGGTGCAAAATGGCTTTGGAAAGACAATTCTTGCAATTGTTTTGGCCAATATTTACTATGAGGCGCAATTATCCATTGCTTTCCTGAAGATGTAAACCATTCGCGTAAAGCGTTGTGCTCCCACGTTGGCAAATGTGTTAGTCGAATACACCATTTTGCTATAGTTGTGTGCAATAATTCCAAGGATTGTGGAATGTTATTATTTTTATACCCCCATGTTTTTAATCCTTTATTAAAGTAGTTTTCTAGTTTTGCTAAAGCAGTATGCTGCTTAATGTAGTTGCGCATAGTTGTAACTGCTTGCTGGTTTTTACTTCTTTTGCTCGTAGTTGAACTGGAGTCCTCTATATTTCCTTGAGCTGCCACTTCGCTAACAATCGGAAGTTGCATTTGCTCAGCTGAATTTGCCAACTCTTGAGCCAAAAAACCTTTAACAATTGAATGTAATAATTCAACAACTTTATTAGCATGTTGTGCGCCTAAAAGTATCGTGTACATAATAGCGTCCGCTCCTTCAAGGCAGAATGTGAGTATTGCTCGAGACAATGTTTCTTCGTCAATATTGTGAACATCGTCATTTTCGTGGTTATAAAGTGTATTGTTGTTTTGATTTTCGTTATTCATATTCGAGTCCTTAAACTAATTGCCTGAGCAATATCTGTCATATCGGGTGAAGTGTGTCCAGAAAGATCTGCCAAAGTCCATGCAAGACGTAATGCTCGGTCTGCTCCTCGTAAACTCAGCTGGTGTTTTTCTAACGCGCTATTAATTAATCCAACAGCATTTTGTGAAGTGTATTTTCTTAGCCAAGTTCCGGAAGCTTGAGCGTTACAATCCCAGCCTTGCTCTTTGAAACGGTCCCTCGCAACTTGTCTTGCTGCTGTAACGTTATTGCGCATCATCTGGCTTGTAAGAATTGTGTTAGCTTCTTCATTTGGTCCGTGAATATTTTGAGTTTTGGATGTGAGAATTTTTTCTACCGGTGGAACGTCCATTTGAATATCAATTCGGTCTAAAATAGGGCCGGATAGTCTGGAAAAATATCTTATGCGTTCTCTTTCTTTGCACGTGCAGCGCTCGCCGTTACCATAAGCGTATCCGCAAGGGCAAGGGTTAGCTGCAATAACAAGCTGGAATTTTGCGGGGTAAAGAGTAGTACCTTTTGAGCGTGAAATAGCAATGTATCCAGATTCTAACGGTTCTCGAAGTGTTTGTAGTACTCTTGGAGAAAATTCCGGAGCCTCGTCCATAAATAGCACTCCGCAATGTGCGCGAGTAATAATTCCAGGTTTTGCAACTCCTGTTCCACCTCCAATTAGAGATGCTGCAGAAGCTGTGTGATGTGGCGCTTCAAATGGTGGAATGTCGCTAATTCCATAGTACGGAAGAGTTCCGCATAACGAACGTATTGAAGCAACTTCAAGCTGTTCTTGTTCGCTTAATGGGCACATAATGCTTGGTATTCGTGAAGCGAGCATAGTTTTACCTGAACCTGGTGGGCCAATCATCATAACGTGATGCCCTCCGGCTGCAGCAACTTGTAAAGCCCACTTTGTGTGCTCTTGGCCTATGACTTCAGCCATATCTCCAATCTCATATTTTGAATCAACTTGTAATGGTGAAGCGCTTTGTTCGTGTATTAATTCTGAAGAATGTTCATCGTTATTGTCTGAGTATTTTTTCTCCTTAACTTGCGCGTGTTTATATATAGGATCTTCCTCAATAAGTTTTAGTGATTCTTCTTCCAAAGTGCCGTGCAATTCGGTTATTAAATCTAAAATATGATGGATTCCAATAGTTTCAATGCCTTCTACTAGTTTTGCTTCTGCAAGATTTTCTTGAGGAATAATCATACGTTTGAAGTTTTTCTTTTTTGCGTAAAGTGCAATTGGTAGTATGCCTTGTATTGGAAGAACAGTTCCGTCAAGATTTAGCTCGCCTAAAATAACCGTATTTTCTAGTTCAGAAAGTGGAATATATTTTTCTGCGCTTAAAATACTTGCTGCAATAGCAAGATCGTACGAAGATCCGCTTTTAGGCATAGAAGCTGGGGATAGGTTTACTGTTACCCTACCTTCAGGCCATTTGCAATGTAATGCGTGGTGAGCTGATTTTACTCGTTCTCTAGCTTCGCTTAGAGAAGTGTCTGGAAGTCCAATAATTGAAAAGTTTGGCATACTTCCGGATACAAAAGCTTGAAGTTTGATTGTAAAAGCTTTTAATCCAATAAGTCCAATTGATAATGCGTTTCCAATACTCATTAGAATGCTCCTGTAACGTGTGTGAATTGAATGTTGCTTTCGTTGCCTACTTCTTCTAAGGCTTGAAGCATGTATGCTGAATCTTCGTACGTGTATTTGTTTATTACAAGAATTGATACAGCATCAAAACGAATACGGTAGTGCGGTATGTCGTCTGCGAATTCTTTAAGCCATTTCATACCTGTTTTACGCAATTTGCTGCGTTTTTCTTGTGTGATTGCTTCGAGGGGAGTGCCGTATTGTGTGCTTCTTCGTGTTTTTACTTCCAAGAAAACGAGTTTTCGATCTGGTGAGATCATTACGAGATCAATCTCTCCACAACGCGAATGCCAGTTTCTGTCGAGAAGATGCCAGCCTTGTTGCATAAGCCGCAAGGCTGTATATGTTTCTCCAAGCTTTCCTAATTTTTTATTGTCAATATTTTCGGCTTGAAGTTCATGCGAAACATGCTCAAGCTTTGTTTGCAACAATTCTCGCGCAGTTTCTTCATCATCAATGTCTTCCAATGAAATAATTTCATTGTCAATAATTTGTTTTTGCATAGTCATGTTGCTATTTTCTTAAGTTGCAACATTACAATCCAGATTTTTATAGCATTGTGGATAAAAGGTATGTACGGCGTGTTGCGGCAGTAATTTTCTATATTTTCTGCTTTTTATGTGTAAAATTTTCGCTATTTTTTGCAAAGTGTTAATTCGTTATAGCTAATTTTGATAACCACAGGTATGTACGAATGACTTTAACTGTCATATTGTCGTTATCACTTAAGCAACGGCGTAAGTGGAAACAGAAAAGCTGGTTAATGCAAAATTAATGCTAGCTTAAACATGAATCTGCTTTGCTAATAAACAATAAAATAAACAGTCGCCAAAACTGGAGGGGTATTATGAGCGCTACTGAAGAAGTGCAAGGAAAGTATCATTTCGAAACATTGCAGTTGCACGTTGGCCAGGAGCAGGCTGACCCTGCAACTGATTCTCGCGCAGTGCCGATTTATCAAACGACGAGTTACGTGTTCCACGATTTTGACCATGCTGCGGCTCGTTTTGATTTGCGTGATGCTGGAAACATTTATGGTCGTTTAACGAATTCTACTCAAGATGTTTTTGAGCGTAGAATTGCGGCTCTTGAAGGTGGTACTGCTGCTTTGGCTGTTGCTTCTGGTGCGGCAGCTGTAGATTATGCAATTCGCAACATCACTCAGCAGGGAGATCATATTGTATCTTCAAAGAATGTGTATGGAGGCACTTATAACCTGCTTCGTCACACTCTTCCTCGAGATGGCGTAACAACTACTTTTGTGGATCCTAAGAATCCTCAGAATTTTGAGGATGCTATTCAGCCAAATACGAAGCTTGTGTACTTTGAAACTTTTGGTAATCCTAATGCCGATTTGCCTGATTTTGAAGCTATTTCCGAGATTGCTCATCGCCACAATATTCCTGTTTTTGTTGACAATACTTTCGCAACTGCGTATCTTTTCCGTCCGCTTGAACATGGTGCAGATATTGTAGTTGAGTCTGCTACGAAGTTTATTGGCGGTCATGGTA
>CAMYED010000047.1 GCA_947254595.1 uncultured Gardnerella sp.
TGGAGTTAGGGTTGTAAGCAACAGCCTTAGAACCAGCGAAGGACTTCATCTGATGTTCGCCGGATTCGGTCTTGAAGGTAGGAAGGGAAGCAGCAGCATAGTTGTCGCCGAGAGTCTTCTTTACATCACCAGCATCCCAAGAACCGGAGAAGTAAGCGTCAACCTTACCGCTCTTAAGGCCGTTCAAGCCAGCGCTGTTGCCGTCAAGAACGAAGTTCTTGTTTGCGAAAAGCTTTGCGATATACTTGGTGACTTCAGCAGCCTTGTCGCCGAGCTTCATGCCAGCCTTGGCGTCGCTACCCTTCTCACCGAAGAGGGTCATGTTGCCATCGAGGTAGAAGCCTGGGAGGTACCAAGCGTTGCTAAGATCGAACGCAACCTTGCCCTTCTCGAGCATCTTGTCGAGGGACTTTACATCGTCAGCAGAGAACTTAGACTTGTTGTAGTACATGAACCAGGTGTTGCCGGTGTAAGGAACGCCGTACATGTTGCCGTCCTGAGCAGTGACGGAATTAACCAAAGTATCTTCGTTCTGTTCCTTAACCTGCTTTACAGCGTCATCGCTCAACTGGCCAATTGCGCCAGCCTTTACCAAGTCGCCAAGCTGATCGTTAGGGAAGAGGTAAACATCAGCAGCAGCCTTTGCATCCTTCTTTACAGACTCAGCAGCTTTTGGTGGCTCAACAACAGTGTTCTTGAACTTAACGTTTGGATTGGCCTTCTGGAATTCCTTCTCAACGGTATCAACCCAGCCGCCTGCCTTCTGATCTTCAGAAGCAGACCAAACGGTGAGCTGAACAGGGCTGGAATCAGCAGCCTTATTATCGGTGTTTGTGCTAGAGCCGCAAGCTGCAAATCCAAACAATGTAGCAACAGCAAGACCTGCACCCAGCATCTTCTTAATATTCGTCATCCTTGACCTCCTATATCATGCCAAAAATTGGCACATCATTTGGTGGCGTAGTAACGGACCCCGTTGCGACGCAACATCGCTATTGCTGCGTAGAGCAGCGTCACAAGTCTCACAAATCCGTTCGTAAGCACTGTGTAGTATACACGGATATTATTCTGTTTGCAAATGAGTTGCGTATTAGCTTGAATATTTTTACGGTTTTGCACTATAAATTTTTCAAGTTTTTTCGTGTAAACTAATTAGCACAATACGAGAAGGGTAAAATAATGGGATTATATGATCATGCTCAATGGTTAAAAGACGCGGTTTTTTACGAAATTTATCCGCAAAGTTTTTGTGATTCCAATGGAGATGGCATAGGCGATATTCAGGGAATTATTAAAAAATTAGATTATGTAAAATCGCTTGGCTGCAACGCAATTTGGCTTAATCCTTGCTATGACTCGCCTTTTAAGGATGCGGGATATGACGTGCGCGACTACAAAAAAGTTGCGGCGCGTTACGGAACTAATGAAGACTTAAAGCAACTTTTTAGCGAAGCGCACAATCGTGGAATTCGCATTTTGCTTGACTTAGTGCCGGGGCACACTAGTGAAGAACACGAATGGTTTAAGGAAAGTTCGAAAGCTGAAGAAAACGAGTTTAGTAAACGTTATATTTGGACGGATAGTGCATTTTCTGGTTATTCAATGCCGTTTATTGGCGGAGAAACTGAGCGCGACGCAACGTATATTCTAAACTTCTTCAAATGTCAGCCTGCATTAAACTATGGTTTTGCGCATAGGGATCGTGCTTGGCAATCCGCGCCAGATTCCAAAGAGGCGGCTGCAACTCGTGCCGCAATGGTTGATGTTATGCGCTTCTGGCTTTCGCTTGGTGCGGATGGATTCCGAGTTGATATGGCTGATTCGCTTGTAAAAAATGACGATAATAACGGCGAAGGAAGCCTTGGCAAAGACAATACGATTCGCGCGTGGCAGGAAATGCTTGGCGCTGTAAAAGAAGAGTATCCAGAGGCTGCTTTCGTTTCTGAATGGGGCAGGCCGCGTCAGGCTCTTGCTGCCGGATTCGACATGGACTTTTATTTGAGTTGGCGCTGGGATGGGAATCCTAATGGATACGCACATTTAGCTCGTGATGTTGATAACGCTTTAGACAGCAATCCTGAGCATGATCACAGCTACTTTAATGCGCGCGGCGGCGGCAGCATTTGCCCATTTTTAGACGATTACTGCCCGCAGTATGAATCAACTTGTAATCAAGGCTACTTTAGTTTCATCACATGCAATCACGACACTCCTCGCATGGCTCCACGCCTAGATGAGCGTGAGCGCAGAGTTGCTTTCGGTATGCTACTTACTATGCCGGGAGTTCCTTTTGTATATTATGGCGACGAAATCGGCATGAAATATCGCGATATTCCAACGAAAGAAGGCGGCTACGCTCGTACCGGAACGCGTACGCCGATGCAGTGGGATGATGCAAAGAATTTTGGCTTCTCAACGGCCGCAAAATCTAAATTATACTTGCCGGTTGAAGCGCGAGCAGATGGAAGAACTTGCGCAAACTCGCGCAAACAAGCAGTAGAAAGTGGCGAAATTCCATCTGTTTCTGCGCAAATTAATTGCGAAGATTCCTTCCTTTCGTGGGTGCGCTCGCTTATTGCGCTTCGTCATAATCGCAAATCTTTGCAAGCCGACGCATCTTGGAGAGTTTTGTATGCTCCGGTTGACGGCCGCGGTTTTGCTTACGAGCGCTGCGCAAAAGGTGACGCGGGAGAATCAGCTGCCGAAAGAAGCATCGTTGTTATGAACCCTGGAGTAAACGCTGAAACGGTACCGTTTGAAGCGTTGGCAAATCTTACTCAGGAAGCAGTTGAAAATCCTCTGCTAAAAATCGGAGAACTGTCGGGAGACGGTAATTCTTTGAAAATTGGTGCGCAAAGTTTCGCCGTATTTAATTTGCCGCTTTAAGTTGCAATAAATACTGCGATACAATAAACGGTAGTAGAACAGAACAGTAGAAAATAAGCGAACGCTACTTAAACGTTACTTAAACGTTACTTAAAACGACGCTACTTAAAACAACGCGTGAAAACAAGGGAGTGCTGGAGTAATGGATACGCTAAAGCCTAAAATTCGTGCAGATAAGAACATAAAAATGGGAATTACTTTGCATAAGTTCAAAATGCTTGGCGCATTTATGATGATGCTTAGCGCATTCAGTGCTCCAGTTATACCGCATTTGTTTGGCGGTTTAAGAAGAGATAATATGCTCGCTCTTACATTCGCCGTTCTTGCCGAAGTAGTTAGTTGGACTGCGTTACCGTGGTACGCGTGGATTATTGTGCGCGGGTATCACAACACGCATAACGTGAACCTTTATATACTGCGCTTGCTGATTTTGGCAGTAATTTGCGAATTGCCGTACGACCTTACTGCGTCGGGTTGTGCGGTTGATATGCGCTCGCAGAATCCTGTGTTTGCGCTGGTAATTGCGTTGTTTGTTCTTATTGGGATTGATATGGTCCGAGAGCGTTTTAGCGGTTTTTCTCGCGGTGCTGCGTATGTTGCGGTAGTAATTGCTGGATTATTGTGGAATATTCTAGGCAGAGTTTACGTGCGTCAGCAGATATTCTGGGGCGGCGCAATATTTCTTGTTTTCGTGCTGATTTTTGAGCTTATGAATAAGCATGAAATTCGCATGGAGCTTATTTCCGGCATGTTTGGCGCTATGTCGATGCTCGCACCAGGTATTGGCGTTGCGGTGTTGCACTACCGCAGCCCTTACGGAGACGGTCACAAGGATTCGCCAGTATTCCGCTGGACTATGTACGCGTGGTATCCGGTAATGTTGGTAATCGCCGCATTGTTTGCAGTATTTGTCAAATAAAATCGCTTGTAAATCAATAAAATCGCTTGTAAATCAATAGAAATTATTGGCGAATAAAAATGAAATTATAGCGAATGAATAAAAGTATCCGTAAATTAAGCGTAATAAAACGCGTAATAAAACGCGTAATAAAACGCGTAATAACAGAATAATAAGCAAAGGTGCATAATAATGGACTCTTCTAAGTCGGGAATTTTTTATAAATACGCATCCGACTCAAACGCAAAAGCGCAGGATAGTCAGGTAATTAAAGGCGAAAAGTGGCGAATTACGGTTATTACAGATTCGCTGCTGCGTCTTGAGTGGAGCGATGACGGTGAATTTGCAGATACTCCTACTCAAACGGTAGTTCGACGCAATTTTGCCAGCAAAAGCACGGATGCTCAGCCGCAATTTATTACGCGCAAAAACGAAAACGGATGGCTGGAAGTCGAAACTGAAAAGCTGCATCTTACTTATAATTGCGAAGCTTTTAGCAAAGAGGGCTTAAGTATTGTTGTGCGCGGAGTGCCATGTACGCAGTTTAATACGTGGCATTATGGAGACGCGTGCCCGGGAAATCTTCTTGGAACTTTTAGAACTTTGGATCAGGCGAACGGTCCGGTAAAACTTGGTAAAGGAATACTTTCTCGCGATGGCTGGGCTATTGTTGACGATTCTTCTTCGTGCGAAATTGTGCCTGCTGAAAAAGTTGATGGCAAACCAAACCCGTATGGAGCTTGGGTTAAGTCGCGTGCGAAAAAAGTTAGCGAGCAAGACGGAAGGTACAAAGACTTATACTTCTTCGGCTACGGACACCGCTATATTCAAGCAATTCAAGACTTTTATAAGCTTACGGGCGCTCAGCCGCTACTTCCGCGTTTTGCGTTAAGTAATTGGTGGAGTCGCTACTATCGCTACCGTCAAGACGAATATTTGCAATTGCATAATCGTTTTAAGCGCGAAGGAATACCTTTTAGCGCAGCTGTTATAGATATGGACTGGCATGTTACGGATGTTGATCCGAAGTATGGCTCCGGCTGGACGGGTTACACGTGGAACGAGGAGCTCTTCCCGGACCATCGCGCTTTCTTGCGTAAACTTAACGCGGCTGGATTGGCTCCAACTTTGAATTTGCATCCGCGCGACGGTGTGCGCGCGTTCGAAAAAGATTATGCGCAAGTTGCGCAAGATGCTGGAATTGATCCTGCAAGCGGTAAAGCTGTGGAATTTGATTTAACGAATCCGCAGTTTGTTGAAGCTTACTTCAATATGCATCATCGTATGGAAGATGAAGGCGTGCGATTTTGGTGGATTGATTGGCAGCAGGGTGGTGTGACGCGCGAGCCTGGTTTGGATCCGCTTTGGATGCTGAACCACATGCATTATGAGGATGCTGCGCGCGACGGCCGCTGGCCGCTTACGTTCTCTCGCTATGCAGGGCCTGGTTCGCATCGCTACCCAGTTGGATTCTCGGGAGATACCGTTACTACTTGGGATTCGCTTGCTTTCCAAACTTACTTCACTTCTACAGCTTCAAATATTGGCTACGGATGGTGGAGTCACGATATTGGCGGACACATGCTTGGCGTGCGAAACAATGAGTTAGAAGCGCGATGGTACGCTTTCGGCGCGTTTAGTCCTATTAATCGTTTGCACTCGACTTGCTCGCCGTTTGCTGGAAAAGAGCCGTGGAATTTCCCTAAGGAAACTCGCGAAGCAATGGTGAAAATGCTTCGTTTGCGCGCGGAACTTTTGCCATACGTTTATACGATGAATTATCGTGCAGCTTTTGATGGCAGGCCGATTATTGAGCCAATGTACTGGCAGTCGCCGGAAGTTGGCATGGCTTACGAAATTCCTAACGAGTACCGTTTTGGAAGCGAGCTTATAGTAGCGCCGATTACTTCGCCTAACGATGCTGCTACTTTGCGCGGATGTGCTGGAGTTTGGTTGCCGGAAGGTGATTGGTACGATTTGTTTGACGGGCGCAGGTACGTGTCTCGCGGCTGGAATGGTCGCAGATTTGAAGCGTGGCGCTCACTTGACCGCGTGCCGGCTTTTGCTCGCTCTGGAGCGATTGTGCCTTTGCAAGTTTTGCCGGAAGTTGCAGATTGCGAGCGTAGTGCTGAAGCTGCTGAAGCGGTTAATAGTATTGAAAATCCGCGAGCTTTGCGCGTTCTCGTGTTCCCCGGAGCTGACGGCGAATTCGTAATGCGAGAGGATAACGGTGACTTTGCTGCAGCGTCCGCTGGAAACACTGCCGACACACGTATGAATTTTGTGTGGCGAGACGGCAATAGTTCTTCGCAATTTATTATTTCAGGCGTAGAAGGTGCGGAAGCTGCCGTAGAATCTGTGCCGCAAAAGCGCAACTGGAACGTTGTATTTAGAGGAGTTGCTTGCGCAGATTTTGCGAAAGTGCGCGTTTTTGTAGGAAGCCGAGAGCTTAACGCAAATGAGTTTGCGATTTCTTACGAAGGCGAAGAATCAACTTTGAGTCTGACTGTTTCTGTAAATGACGTTCCTGTTTGCGAAGAACTTCGCGTAATTGTTGACGGCGGATTGCAAATTGCTGACGACCCTAAAGTTGGCGACGCTTACCGATTCCTGCTTCAAGCGCAAGTTCCGTACCGCGGTAAGGAAATGGCTTTTGATGCAGTGCGCGAAACAGACGGAAGCGCAAGCGCTATTGCTGCAATCTCAACTCTTGAATACGAAAACGAATCGGAAGCAGAAAAGTATCGCAACAATGTTGATATGCTTAACGCTTATGCAACTGATCAGCCTTCCGTAGTGAAGTGGGCGCAGTGGCGTTGTACGCTGCCAGTTTCTGTAAAACATGCGCTTGAGGAGATTTTGCTGCGCTCGGTTGAGTAATTTCATCTGCGCGAGCGCAATCTGAGCGATTAACAAAAATTGCTTAATTTTGCGATTTGACATGCCGTCTCAATTAACAAATTTTTCACAGAAGTGCTAGAATTCTGCACGGTAGTGTGATGAAACTCACATAATTTCGTTACGTCTACCTGTAGCGTTTGTAATATCGCTAAAGTTGGCAATATTACAGCTTTACAATCGCAGTTTTGAAGGTCAAAGCTACGAAACGCGGGAGCTTGTTCTA
>CAMYED010000048.1 GCA_947254595.1 uncultured Gardnerella sp.
TTGGCGGACGCACTGGTCGCGACGGAATTGGCGGCGCTACCGGCGCTTCTAAAGCTCAAGATGTTGAAAGTATTGAAGAATGTGGAGCGGAAGTTCAAAAAGGTAACGCTCCTATTGAGCGCAAGTTGCAGAGACTTTTCCGCCGCAAGGATGCTTGCCAGCTTATTAAGCGTTGCAACGATTTTGGTGCTGGCGGCGTTTCTGTTGCTACCGGCGAGATTGCAGACGGCTTAACCATTAATCTCGACAAGGTTTCTAAAAAGTACGAAGGTCTTGACGGCACCGAGCTTGCTATTTCTGAATCCCAGGAGCGCATGGCTGTTGATGTTGCCGCAAGCGATGCTGAAGAATTTTTGAAGTACGCTCGTGAAGAAAATTTGGAAGCGGAAATTATTGCGACTGTTACTGAAGAAGCTCGTATGCGCATGACTTGGCGCGGAAAAACTATTGTTGACTTAAGCCGCGCATTCTTGGCTTCTAACGGTGCTGCAAAACAGCAGGTGCTTCATATTGAAAGCGGAGAATCTTACGAGAACCCGTGGCAAAATAAGTCTGATTTGCCGCTAGCTGAACGTATGCGCAATCTTGTTTCCAACATTAATATTGCTTCTAACAAGGGTTTGGCGGAACGCTTCGACTCTACGATTGGTGCCGCGACTGTGCTTATGCCTTTTGGTGGCCGTCGTCAGCTTACTCCAGCTCAAGCTATGGTTGCTAAATTCCCAGTATTTGGTGAAACAAACACGGCTTCCGCAATGGCTTGGGGCTTTAACCCGTATTTGATGGAAAAGAACCAGTTTACTGGAGCTTATGTTGCGGTTGTTGAGTCTTTGGCAAAGCTTGCAGCAAGCGGTTTTACTAGAGAGCGCTCTTACTTGAGTTTGCAAGAGTATTTTGGTAAACCTCATGACGTTCCAGAGCGTTGGGGTAAGCCGGCTGCAGCTGTTCTTGGCGCTTTGAGTGCTCAGCTTGATTTTGGTGTTGGCGCTATTGGCGGCAAGGATTCTATGAGCGGTAGTTTTGAAAATTTGGACGTGCCGCCAACATTAATTTCGTTTGCTGTTTCTACTGGAGACGCGCGTTTAGCTGTTTCTCCAGAATTTAAGGGCATAAATCATAAGGTTTTGCGAATTGCTCCGCAATATAAATCCGACGGAATCACCCCAGAAAAGGAAAGTTTCCTTAAAACTCTTGAATTAATCGAAAATATTACGAAGAATAAGTGGGCTTTTGCCGTGTCCACTCCTGGCTACGGTGCTAGCGCAGAAATCTTATTCAAAATGACGCTTGGAAATAGGATTGGTCTTAAATTATTCAACAATTTAAGCGACGATGACTTATTCAGGCCAGCCTACGGTACTTTCTACGTTGAGCTTAAGGAAAATGCTGAAGTTCATTCTTTGGCGGATTCTAATTTGGTTGATGTTGCAATTATTGGCGAAACAACTGAAAGTTACGCAATCACTTCCGCTACTGGCGAAGAAGTTGATTTGGGCGATTTGCAAAAGATTTGGGAAAGCGAACTTTCCTCAATCTTCCCATATAAAAAGCCTGGTGAGATTGTAGAAACTATTAGCGAAAATAATGCCTCTACTGCAAATCACGCGCACGCAGGAAAACTAAAGCCGCTTTCACACCCGCGCGTTATTATTCCTGTTTTCCCAGGCAATAATTGCGAATACGACACTCAAGCCGCTTTCGAGCGCGCAGGAGCAGAAGCTCACACGCTTATTATCAACAACTTAAGCGCAAAAGATATTGCCGAATCTGCGAAGAAACTTGTTGAGGAGATTAATAAGAGTCAGATTGTAATGATTCCAGGCGGCTTCTCCGGAGGCGACGAGCCGGACGGCTCCGCAAAGTTTATTACATCATTCTTTAGGAATCCGGAAGTAACGGATGCTGTGCGCGATTTGCTTAAAAATCGAGACGGCTTAATGCTAGGCATTTGCAACGGTTTCCAAGCGCTTATTAAGCTTGGTTTGGTGCCTTTTGGCGATATTGTTCCTATTGATTCCAACTGCCCAACGCTTACTTATAACACGATTGGCAGGCACCAAAGCCGAATTGTGCGAACGCGCGTTGCTTCAACAATGTCCCCATGGCTTTCAAATACGCAAGTTGGAGACATTCACACTGTTGCTATTTCTCACGGCGAAGGTCGTTTTATTGCAACTCCTGAAGTTATGGAAAAGCTTATTAGTAACGGCCAGATTGCTACGCAGTACGTTGACAGCAATGGCGTTCCAAGCATGAGCTTAAACGTGAATCCAAACGGCTCGATTATGGCTGTTGAAGGAATTACCAGCCCGGATGGCAGAGTTTTTGGAAAGATGGGTCATTGCGAACGAGCAGGCAAAGGCTTGTACGTGAACATTCCTGACTTCCACGAACAGCCACTGTTTGACGCTGGCGTTCAATACTTCACGGCGTAAGTTTAAGCAAGCCACGAAATGTAACATAGCTTATTAGAAGCATGTGCAACAATAATTATAGTTTCGCGAATTAAGTAAGCGATTGCAAGGGGGTTATAAATGTCTGCAGAGCTTGAGGACATTCACGAAGAGTGCGGAGTATTTGGCGTTTGGGGTCATTCAGATGCTTCTAGGCTCACCTATTTTGGTTTGCACGCGCTCCAGCATCGCGGCCAAGAAGGTGCCGGAATTGTTTCCAACAACAACGGCACCCTTCACGGCCACCGCGGGCTAGGCTTACTTACGCAAGTTTTTAGCAACGAGCAGGTTATGGAACGCCTAACTGGAAACCGCGCTATTGGTCACGTGCGTTACGCTACTGCAGGCTCAGGAAGTGTTGATAATATTCAGCCTTTCCTTTTCCGATTCCATGATGGTGACGTTGCTCTTGCACATAACGGAAACTTAACGAATTGCACAAGCTTACGCAATTCTTTAGAAGATAACGGCGCTATTCTCCACTCAAATTCTGACACTGAAATATTGATGCATTTGATTCGCCATTCCAGTAAACCAACTTTTATGGAACGTCTTAAAGAAGCGTTACTAACTGTTCACGGCGGATTTGCTTACCTGCTTCTTACAGAAGATTCTTTAATTGGCGCTACGGATCCAAACGGATTCCGCCCGCTTTCTCTCGGTCGCATGCAAAACGGAGCCTACGTTCTTTCTTCCGAAACCTGCGCTTTCGACATTGTTCGAGCAGAATTTATTCGAGATATTGAGCCGGGAGAAATAATCGTTATTAACGACGAAGGCTACAAGATTGAACGATATACGGATCGAGTGCAGCACGCAGTGTGCTCAATGGAATTTATTTACTTTGCTCGCCCAGATTCCAACATTTACGGAATTAACGTGCACGCTGCAAGAAAGCGTATGGGCTCGCGCTTAGCTAAAGAATCCCCGGTTGAAGCAGACATGGTTATTGGCGTTCCTAACTCCTCCCTTTCTGCCGCAGCAGGATACGCAGAAGCAAGCGGACTTCCTAATGAAATGGGCTTGATTAAAAACCAGTATGTAGCGCGCACTTTTATTCAACCAACTCAAGAATTACGCGAACAGGGCGTGCGCATGAAACTTTCTGCTGTGCGCAGTGTTGTTGAAGGAAAACGCGTTATTGTTCTTGACGATTCAATCGTGCGCGGAACAACTTCCAAGCGAATTGTGCAATTGCTTCGAGAAGCTGGCGCTAAAGAAGTACACATGCGTATTTCTTCCCCACCTCTTAAATATCCTTGCTTCTACGGAATCGACATTCAAACTACTAAAGAATTAATTGCCGCAAAACATTCAGTTGAGGAGATTCGCAAGTATATTGACGCAGATTCGTTAGCATTCCTGTCTTTGGATGGTTTAGTCGAATCGATCGGCTTAAAAAAGCCGGCACCTTACGGCGGATTATGCGTAGCATACTTTAATGGCGACTACCCTACTGCTCTGGACGATTACGGCGAAGAATTCTTGGCTTCGCTTCCTCAAAATGAGCGCGAATATTTACAAGAAGTAAAAAAGAACAGCAAATATATGCACAGTTACGAAAGGAACTAACATGCCACACGCATATGATGAAGCTGGCGTAAGCGTAGAAGCAGGATACGAAGTAGTTCGTCGCATCAAATCGCATGTGAATCGCACTAAGCGCCCAGGCGTTATGGGTGGCATCGGCGGATTCGGTGGATTGTTCGACTTAGCCTCCCTCGGATACAAGGAACCTGTGCTGATTTCTGGCACGGACGGCGTTGGAACCAAGCTTATGGTTGCCAAAATGATGAATAAGCACGATACTATCGGCATCGACTGCGTTGCTATGTGCGTAAACGACATTGCAGCACAAGGCGCCGAACCGCTTTTCTTCCTCGACTATATTGCGTGCGGAAAAAACAATCCTGCACTACTTGAGCAGGTTGTTGCAGGCGTTGCAGACGGTTGCGTTCAAGCAGAATCCGGCTTAATTGGCGGCGAAACTGCTGAGATGCCTGGAATGTATGCAGAGGACGAGTACGATCTTGCAGGTTTTGCAGTTGGTGTTGCAGAACGTTCGAATATTGTTGACGGCTCCACTATTACTGCAGGAGACGTGCTTATAGGCTTGCCTTCTTCCGGAGTTCACTCGAACGGATTCTCACTCGTGCGTAAAGCTTTGTTTGAAGAAGCTGGATTTAGCGTTGATACGAAGTTGGACGAGCTTGACGGAAAAACGCTTGGCGAAGTTCTTCTTGAACCTACGCGCATTTACGTAAAAGCTTTGAAACCACTTTTTGCAAAGCATCTTATTAAGGGAGTAGCTCATATTACAGGCGGCGGATTTATTGAGAATATTCCACGCATGTACGCAGACGGCTTGGCTGCAAAAATCGATACGTCAAGCTGGAATGTTCCGCCTATTTTTGGCGTTATTGAAAAAGCCGGAAACGTTAATCATGACGAAATGTTCAACGTTTTTAACATGGGAATCGGCATGGTTTTGGCAGTTGATGCAAATAAAGCTGAAGAAGCACTGCGCACGCTCCACGAAAACAACGAAACAGCTTATATTATTGGCAAAATGGCTAAGCGCGAAAACGCTGCAGTTGAGCTGAAATAAACTAATCTGCAATAAACTAATCTGCAATAAACTGTAAAGGATTAAAATGAAAGTTTTAGTAGTTGGTTCCGGCGCTAGAGAGCACGCAATCGCGCACGCGCTACTTAAAGGAGAAAGCGTTGAAGAAGTAACGGTTGCGCCTGGAAACCCGGGTATTGCAGCAGACGGGATTAAAACCGTAAACATCAGTCAGTCGGATCACGAAGCTCTTATTAACTTCGTAAAAGAGCACAACTACGACTTTGCTTTTATTGGACCAGAAGTGCCGCTTATGAACGGCATTGTGGACGATTTTGAAGCCAATAACATTCCCGCTTTTGGTCCAAACAAAGCCGCAGCTCAAATAGAAGGCTCTAAAGATTTCGCAAAAAAGCTTATGGCTCGCCACAACGTTCCAACAGCCGACTACCAAACTTTCGACGCTTTAGAACCGGCACGCGCATACGTTCTTAAGCATGGCGCTCCAATTGTTATTAAAGCCGACGGCTTAGCCGCAGGAAAAGGCGTTACTGTTGCAATGGACGAGCAAACCGCAATTGAAGCTTTGGAAGATATTTTCGTCGATCACCGTTTTGGTCAAGCTGGAACAAAAGTTGTTATTGAAGAATTTTTGCAAGGTCAAGAGTTTTCGCTTATGAGTTTCGTAAGCGGAACTGATTTTTGGGTTATGCCAATTTCGCAAGATCACAAGCGCGCCTACGACGGCGATAAAGGGCCAAATACTGGCGGCATGGGAGCTTATAGCCCTGTGCCACAAATTAGCGACGAAACAGTTCAGCGTGCTATCGACGAAATCGTGCGCCCAACTGTTGAAGGATTAGCTAAAGAGGGTACGCCTTTTACAGGCATACTTTATGCAGGTTTGATTGATACAGCAACAGGTCCTAAAGTTATTGAGTTTAATGCTCGTTTTGGAGACCCAGAAACAGAAGTTGTGCTTCCTCGCCTTACTTCAGATTTTGGTGCAGCTATATGGAATATTTTGCAGCATAAGGCGCCAACTTTTACATGGAAAAATAACGGCGTTACTCTCGGCGTAATAATTGCAAGCGAAGGATACCCTGGCACTTTAGTTACTGGAACTCCACTTCCGCACATTCCTGTTGACGAAAATCAAGGTCAGCACGTGTATTATGCAGGAGTGAAAAGCGATGAAGAAACAGGCAAACTCGTAACTTCTTCCGGACGCGTAGCTCTTGTACAAGTGCACGGAGAAAACGTAGAGTATGCGCAGAAGAACGTCTACGCAATATTGGACAATCTTAACCTTCCGCACATGTTCTTTAGGCACGACATTGCCTCAAAAGCACTTCTCTAATCTCCCAACCTTAGGCTGATTGGACAGTTCTTGTTTGCTGTTGCGCGAGCGCCGAAAAGTGTTAGTTACTACACGAGCACGTAACGAAACTAACGGAATCTAGCGTAGAATCAACATTCGCTTTACAGCGCTGTAACGAAACTAACACCTGTAGCTTAAAAGCCGTTAGTTTCTGTACGCGCATGTAACGAAACTGCCGAAATCCTCACTACGGAATAACAGCACGTTGAATTGTAAGATAAACCATAGTTTAATTAACAGTTCTTGTTTGGTGTGGCGCGAGTTTTGGGGGATTTCTCTCCTCGCGCGTCCCGTCCTTCGGGCGCTCTGGCTGCTAAAAGAGTTTAATGTGTTCGCCTTTCTTCAAGAATGTAGCTTCTCAGTCCTCTTTTAGCGCTCGTAGAGAAATCCCCCAAACTCTGCGTGTTTAATCATTAATAACCGTGCCTTA
>CAMYED010000049.1 GCA_947254595.1 uncultured Gardnerella sp.
AAGAGGAAGAAAAGAAAAAGAAAGAAGAGGAAGAAAAGAAAAAGAAAGAAGAGGAGAAACAAAGCCAGAACGGTTAGCAAAGCGGACAAGGCAATACTCAGAATGGTACTTGCACACAGCATTAAGAAGAATCTAATCCGTATTAATTAGAAAATATGCAGTTCTGCAAAAGCATTATTTGCTTAGTGCTAAATAAATAAAGCTCCCAGCGGATTCGTTGGGAGCTTTTATTATTCACAAACGTGCGCAATAAAAGGGAAATAATAAAGCGTACGCAATATCGAAAAATACTGCGTACGCCTTACCTTAAAAGTAGACTAAATCTACTCAGTTTTTACTTATTGACGCATATCGCTTAAATCAACTTCTTCAAGCGGAATAACCTTAGTGTGATTCTTAATCTTGTAGCCAACGTACAAAATCAAGAACAGTGGCACAGACATGTACGTAATGCCAATAGCCTGCCAATTAAGAGTTGCAAACGAATGCAAATCCTGGCCAATAATAACAAGAACACACAGAAGGAACGCAACAATCGGCCCGAACGGATACCACTTTGCGCGGTACACTAAATCGTCCAAAGAATGACCTTGAGCAACATACGCTTTACGGAAGCGGTAGTGAGCAGCTGCAATACCAGCCCAAGCAATAAATCCTGTTAAACCACTAGCCGCAACCAAGAACATGTATATTTGCGAGCCAAAAATACTCATAAAGAACGTGAACAAAGCCACAACAAATGTTGCAATCAAAGCTGGAACTGGAATACCACGGAAGCTTACCTTGCCGAAAACTTTTGGAGCGTTACCATCTTTTGCGAGCGCATAAAGCATTCGAGTAGAAGCGTACATTCCAGAATTTGCTGCAGAAATAACCGAAGTTAAAATCACAGCATTCATAATAGCTGCAGCAGCCGCAAGACCTGCACGCTGGAACACAAGAGTGAACGGGCTAATAGCAATATCAGTTACGTCGGATCCAAGCAAATTCTTGTCGGTGTAAGGAATAATGCACGCAATAACGAAAATCGCAAGAATGTAGAAAAGAAGAATACGCCAGAACACTTGCTTTACAGCCTTCGGAATACTCTTTTCTGGAGTTGCAGACTCGCCTGCAGTAATACCAATAAGCTCAGTACCCTGGAAGGAGAAGCCAGCAATAGCAAACGCACACAACACTGCAGGAACGCCACCAGCAAACGGAGCATCCTTATGCGTAAAGTTTTGCAAGAATGGAGCTTTGCCACCAATAATGCCAATAATAGTAAGCGCACCAATTACAAGGAATACAATTACTGCCAACACCTTAATAATAGAAAGCCAATACTCAGTTTCACCGAAGCACTTAACTGTAAGAACGTTAATCAGCAAAATAAGCATAAGAACTGCAAGCGAGAAAATCCATATTGGCACTTCCCGGAACCAGTATTGCAAAACAATTGCTGCAGTACTAACGTCCACCGCTACCGTAATTGCCCAATTAAACCAATAATTCCAACCCATAGCAAAACCAAGAGCAGGATCAATAAAACGTCCGGAATACGATGCAAACGAGCCACTAATTGGCATAAACGTTGCCATCTCACCAAGAGACGTCATAAGGAAATAAACCATAATTCCAATTGCAGCGTAGGCGAGCAATGCGCCGCCAGGACCAGCCATGTGAATTGTTGCACCACTAGCAACAAACAGGCCGGTACCAATGCTGCCACCCAAGGCAATCATGGAAATATGACGTGTTTTTAGTCCACGATGGACATCGTTATTCTGCTCAGAAGTTTGTTCAGCAGTAGATGATATTAAATCACTCATTTTTCCTCCTTTTATGTCGCATCAGAGGCAAAAACAAGCATCAGCGTGCGTGTCGATAGCTCTCCGCAGCGAATGCCGAATCGCTGCGACAGTCCTTGGCCTATTAAACCAAGTCCCAGCTTGCTGCCTTTGGAATCAGCAGTAAACTTCGGCGCTCTCCCCTTTTGTAAGCAATCAACGCTTTTCCTAGCTCATACTTACTACTCTTGTTGAGCGCGACCTCTGGTCGATGGTGTTTATTATTAGTACGACTTAGCGACAAACACGCAGCATTGCGGCGTGGCGAAAAACGACAGTAGCTTTACAGCGGCGTAACGAAACTAACGCAATCTCGTCCAGTAACGATAGTTTCTTTACAGCGGCGTAACGAAACTAACGCAATCTCGTTGGGAAGCGACAGTAGCTTTACAGCGGCGTAAAGAAACTAACGCAATCGCACCCAGTACCAACATTTTCTGTACAAGCACGTAACGAAACTAACGCAATCTCGTCCAGTAACGATAGTTGCTTTACAGCGCAACTACCTACTTAAGAGCAGCATTGCGGCGCGCGAAAAGAAAATAAAAAAAATCTCGGCAAATTACGTAACTTGCCGAGATAAATCGTGGAGCTAGGGGGATTCGAACCCCCGACCCCCTCCATGCCATGGAGATGCGCTACCAGCTGCGCCATAGCCCCGTTTTTAACTGTGCCGTTCAAACGAACCTTTGATAGAATACAACAAATCCACGTTCTATCCAAATGCGGCGTGTCGAATTGCGCAAAAATGAGCAAGCAGAGCCAAATTAAAATGCTAATATTCGCAAGTTTTATAGCCTAACGCAATTGCCATTCACGCTACCAACTAGCTTTGCGCGCTACTAATTACCATTCACACTACCGGAAGTTTCGCCACTTCCCGAGGAATTGGAAGTATTTGACGAGCCTGGATTAGAGCTTGTTCCAGCACCAGACTTAGCTCTAGCATCAGCTCCCGCACCAGAGGCAGCACCAGAACCTTGTGAAGCTGCCCCACTTCCAGCAGCAGCTCCGTCTGCACCCGCCCCACTACTTCCGTTAGAAGACTCTCCAGAATTTGATTCCGCGGAACCACCAACAGCGTTTCCAAAATCAACATCTCCAGGATTACCAGAAGACGCATCTTCACCATCGTTCCCATTCGGATTTTTCTTATCGTCTTCATCAGCAGAATCTTGATTTTCTGCATCGTCAGAAGATTTGCGCTTAGGAATATTAGTATCCGTTTTTACGCGCTGTTTTGGCTGCGGATTTTGTTGCTGCTGGCTTGGTTCAGGATGGTTTAGATTATCCGTACCTTTTCCTTGCGTAAGCATAAGAACAACCCCGGCCGTTACAACAACCGCAAGAAGTGCGCTTAAAACTGCTATAGCAATTGTTGCAGCATGACTATTGCCATTGCCTTTTTTGCCATCAGCAGCATACTCAGTAGCGTACGTTCCGCGAATCGCTTGAGACAAAGGAATAGGATCCGGAATTGTTCCTTCCGACAACGCCATATCTTCCTCACGCTGTTCACGCAAAGCAGAAAGCTCTAAAATACGCGTATTTTCTAGCTCAGGATCACTCGTTTTGGAACTGATTGTTCTACTAGAATTTTGCGTATCATGCTGTTTAGAAGACTGCATACTACTATCCCCAGAGCCTTTATAACTAGAATCTGCCTCACAACCGTTCGCTGGCTGCTTACTTAAAATCAAAGTATCGTCATCTGCTAAATTTTTATGCGCATCGTTAGCTTCCGCTAATTTTCGCGACGAAGCATGAATAACATTTTGATACAACTGCGAAGCCACTGCCGAAACAATCGAACCAACAGCAACGCCAATAACGGAACCAGCTATACCAATTTTTGAAGCAAGCAAAAACGACGTTACAGCCGCAAGCGAACCTGCCAACACTTGCGTAAAAGATATACCTTTGAAGAAATTCTTCACGTATGCACCTTAACAATCCAAATTCGTACCAAAAATATAGCGAATGTACCGAATTATTACCACCGATAATCGTATTACCAACAACGTGGTATTACCAACAACGATGGTATCACTCAACACTTGAGTTTCACAGTATTTGCCTACAAACCTCACAACAAAATCACAAGTCAGCTATTGCGCGCACTTTTTTCGCAGTAGTGCTCCCCCAAGCTTGCAGTAATAATAGCTGCGAATATTAGTATAAAGCCAACAAACGCCATTAAAGACACGCTTTCATGGTAGAGAACAATTGAAAACAGAAGCGTAAACAGGCTTTCAGTGCACATAATTACCGACGCGTTTGCGGTAGAAAGATTAACTAAACTGTAGTTTTGCATAATTTGCGCAACAACAGTTACAACAACAGTCAGGTAGAACATATTTGCAAAAATTGCAAAATGATTTGCGCCGCTGAAGTTTGGCAATGGTTCACACAATAAAGCGCCGCCAATAAACAAAACACCAGAAACAACAAACTGTCCAAAAGTTAAAGTAACAGGATCATATTTCCTAGAATAATACGCTAAAAACGTAAGATTAAAAGCAAAAGCTGCCGCGCATGCCAAAGTAAGAATATCGCCATAAGAAAACGTGATAACAAACATCCCAGGCTTCAAAGCTACGAAACCAACTCCCGCAACGCACATAACCGCCGCAATTAAACCAATTAAAGTTGGCTTTTTCTTAACAATTAGCCAAGCAGAAAATGGCGTAATAACGCAGTAAGCTGCAGTTAGAAACGCGCTACGACCAGGATCAATTGAGCGCAAACCTTCAGTTTGTAAAACTAAAGTTGCGTAATATGTGATTCCAGTAAGCAGAGAAGGAATAATCAATTTTTTACTAAAATTTTTACGAAGCGTACCAAAGAAAATAGCTAACATAATCGCGCATGCGCCAACCATACGCACACCCATAAGCCATTGAACCGGAAAAACTTCAAGCGCATACTTTGAAGAAACGTAGCTGCCACCCCAAATAGCAGCGCAAATCAACAACATAATCTGAGCAGTATGAACGCTTTTACCTTGAGGCATGCCAGATTTATTTGCTAACGATTGAGTCGTTGCACCCTTCACTTTCATACGCTTCCCCCTCAACTACAAAAGTTTCACTTTATAAAAGTTGATACCTTAAAATTTTTCTTTTATAAAGCGTTTTAGCTTATAAAATACACAGAATAGCCATAGAATCGTGAAAAGTACAACGTTTCGGCGTTACTCCGGAAAATTTCCTGTTCACACCACAGAAAATCGTAATTCTCAAATATTTTGCCTTATATATTTCAGCCTCATATATTTCACTTCACATATTTCACATATCGCAAAATCGGTGATTTATATCACAAGTACGTAACTTTTTGCAGCACACACTCGTATACGATTCTAAATCAGCGTAATGTAAGAATGTAGACTTATAAATTGCGCACGAAGAAAGTGCGCAATGCTTTTAAGAAAGGAATATTATGGCAACTCTTAACGCAGATATGAAGGAATTTATTGCAAATAATTTGGCTTGGATTGCAACGATTAGCAAGGATGGCGAGCTTGATCTTGGACCAAAAATGTCTATGTTCGTTCTTGACGACAATCATCTTGCCTACCACGAGCGCACTGCCGGCCAGCATTACAAGAATTTGCAAGACGGCAGCCAGTTGGTTGTAGCAGTTGCTAATTTGGCTGAAAAGAAGGGTTATCGCTTCCGTGGAACCGTTACGCTTCACACGGATGATGCGATTTACGAGGAGCAGGTGCGCGTGGCCGAAGAAAAAGGCACGAAGAAGCCTGCTGCAGTTCCAGTTATGGAGATTACTGAGATTCAGGACTTGACTTCTGGAGCTACTGCCGGCAAAACAATCGCAAAAGATTAATTCGTCGTCATTCAGTCGTGTGGATATTCGTGTGGTAGAGATTTGAGATTTTTCGCACTGAGCGA
>CAMYED010000050.1 GCA_947254595.1 uncultured Gardnerella sp.
GGCGAATATCCTCAATAAACGCCTTACGCTCAGCATCGTTCAAATCAAAATGCACATTAGGACCAGTCAAACCCTGGATTTCAGCAGCTTCACGCAAAGCAACCTGGCTAGAAAGTCCGCGAGCAAACACAGCTTCAGCAATACCAGTAACCGGTATTCCAAGCGAAAGAGCAGACTGCACGGTCCAAGTACCAGTGCCCTTCATACCAGCATGATCCACCATCATCTCAACCAAAGGCTTACCGGTTTTAGCATCCTTTTGGCGCAGAACATCAGCCGTAATCTCAATCAAATAAGAATCAAGCTCACCCTTATTCCACTCGCTGAACACGTCTGCAATTTCGTCGGACTTCATGCCCAAGCCGCGAAGCATTAAGTCGTAGCTTTCAGCAATAAGCTGCATATCCGAGTACTCAATGCCATTGTGAACCATCTTCACAAAGTGACCAGCGCCGTCGGTACCGATATGCGTTACGCAAAGCTCGCCTTCTGCAACAGCCGCAATCGACTTCAAAATAGGGCCAAGAGTCTTCCAAGATTCCTCAGTGCCACCAGGCATCATCGAAGGGCCGCGCAAAGCACCTTCCTCGCCACCAGAAACACCGCAACCAACGTAATGAAGACCACGCGCGCGAATGTCACGCTCTCGGCGAATCGTGTCTTCAAAGTAGGAGTTTCCGCCGTCAACGATAATATCTCCCGGCTCCATAGCATTCGCAAGTTCTTCAATAACAGCATCCGTAGGAGCACCAGCTTTTACCATAATAATTGCAGTGCGCGGACGCTTTAGAGAAGCCACAAATTCCTCAACAGTTTTTGCAGGAACGAAAGCACCTTCGCTTCCATGCTCGTTCATCAAGGTTTCTGTGCGAGAATAATGGCGATTGTAGACAGCAACAGTATTGCCATGATGCGCAAGATTACGCGCTAAATTAGAACCCATGGCCGCCAAGCCAACAACGCCAATATTTGCCTGAGCTTCCGTCATGATGACACCTCTTATCTTGTATTTTGTTTTGTTTGCACGCACGCTTTGCGTACTCAAGCAATTTGCATTAAATATAAAATGCACAATTTTTACTTTGCGTTACGCCCCTTCAAGAAACGCACTTAACAATTTTATCGACGGATATGCACAAGGAATACGCACAGGCTTATCAAGCTGCAAACTAAGTAGTTACAGATATAAATTTTGTGAGAAAAATTACATTTTTAATAGTTAAAACTATGCTCACATTCCTTCAATAAAACACGACACGCTTACAAACACGCTATTTTTAATCAATTCAACCAATAACTATATGTAGTGGTTATATAATCGACACACCACTATAAATAGTGCTTATTTGGAGTAAGCTAACTACTTGGCTTTTGTTGATACAAACAGGAATTACAAAATTCCCCATCACCCGAGGAGATTGAAATGACAATTACAGTGTTTACCAAGCCTCATTGCCCACAGTGTGATGCCACTAAGCGACAGTTCACAAAACTTGGCGTGAACTTCGAAACTGTGGACTTGTCAAAAAGCCCTGAATCACTCGAACAGTTAAAAAACGCAGGCTACCGTCAAGCGCCTGTGGTAATTGCGCCAGACGCATCCTGGAGTGGATACCGCCCAGATTTAATCGCGCAAATTGCAGATAGACTCGGAACTTCAATAGAGACAGCAAAAGAAGCTGAAAAATGAGCGAACAAGAAAGCATCACACAACAAAGCGAACCAGAATCTCGAGCACAAGGCGAATCAATCGGAGCTGTAGTCTACTTTTCTTCAGTTTCCGAGAATACGTTACGATTCGTAAAAAATTGCGATTTTCCAAGCAATAACGTAAACGTGTACCGAATACCGCTTAGGCCGAAAGATCCGGAATTAAATGTGCGAGAACCGTACGTGCTAATCGTACCAACTTACGGCGGCGGAAACATTAAGAAAGCGATACCGATTCAAGTGCGCAAATTCCTAAATAATCGCGAAAATCGTTCGTTTATTCGCGGAGTAATTTCTTCCGGAAACACGAATTTTGGTGACGCTTATTGCGCTGCAGGCGGTCAGATTGCAGGAAAGTGCGCAATTCCAAATATGTACTCGTTTGAACTTACCGGAACTCAAGAAGATATTGAAAAAGTAGCGCAAGGCATACCGAGATTTTTAAGGCAACTAAAAGAAGCAGAAGAAACTAAATAAACAAACGAATCAAAAAAACAATCAGCGTTTGCAAATCAAAAAATAACGCATGAAGAAAGGAATCAATCAAATGAATAGCACGGATCCGATGAGCGAATCTACCTCGCTTAATCTTGATCACACTGACGACGCCAGCAGTAGCACAACTGCCGAGCGTATTCGCAACAGCCGTGACTACCACGTTCTTAACGCTATGCTCGGTCTTTTTGACCCAGAAAAAGGCATTCAGTTTGATAAAGATCAGGAAGCAGAAAAACTTTACGTTTCGGGTTACGTGCAAGAGCACAGCATGAAGTTTGCTTCTACTCGCGAGCGCTTGAATTATTTGATTGACAACTACTACTACAACGGCAATGTGTTCGGAAAGTACAGCAACGATTTTCTCGATAAATTCTACGAGCACGCTGAAGCCTCTCACCACACTTTCGGCACATTCTTGGGCGCTTTTAAGTTCTACACTTCTTACGCTTTGAAGACTTTTGACGGCAAGCAGTATTTGGAAAACTTCGCTCAGCGCGCAGCCGCCGTAGCTTTGGAACTTGCAGATGGCAATGAAAAGGCAGCGCTCAACTATTTGGACGAGATGCTTGCAGGACGCTTCCAGCCAGCTACACCAACGTTCTTAAATCTTGGTAAAGCTCAGCGCGGCGAGGCCGTGAGTTGCTTCCTCGTGCGCTTGGAAGATAATATGGAGTCTATTGCGCGCGGAATTAATTCTGCTTTGCAGCTTTCTAAGCGCGGCGGCGGCGTAGCGCTTTTACTTACGAATTTACGCGAGCTTGGCGCTCCAATTAAGCGCATCGAGAACCAGTCGAGCGGTGTTGTGCCTGTTATGAAGCTTTTGGAAGATTCATTCTCTTATGCTAATCAGCTTGGCGCTCGCCAGGGAGCTGGCGCTGTGTATATTAGCGCTCATCACCCGGATATTATGCGTTTCCTCGACACTAAGCGCGAGAACGCAGACGAGAAGATTCGTATTAAGTCGCTTTCTTTGGGCGTTGTGATTCCAGATATTACTTTTGAGCTTGCTAAGCGTAAGGAAAAAATGGCTTTGTTTAGCCCTTACGATGTTGAGCGCGAGTACGGAAAGCCTTTCGCAGATATTTCTGTTACCGAGCATTATGATGAGATGGTTGCAAATCCTCGTATTCACAAGAAGTACATCGATGCTCGCGAATTCTTTATGACGCTTGCGGAGATTCAGTTTGAGTCTGGCTACCCTTACATTTTGTTTGAGGATACTGTAAATCGCACGAATCCTATTGAGGGTCGCATTACTATGAGCAACTTGTGCTCCGAGATTTTGCAAACTCAGGAAGCAAGCACTTATAACGCCGACTTATCTTACAGCCACGTTGGTCGCGATATTTCTTGCAATCTTGGCTCGCTTAATATCGCTAAGGCAATGGATGGCGACTTGGGTGCAAGCGTTGATTTGGCTGTGCGCGCGCTCACTTCTGTCTCCGAGCATACTTCTATTGATTCCGTGCCTTCGATTCGTCGCGGAAACGAAGAAGGCCACGCTATTGGCTTGGGTCAAATGAATTTGCACGGTTTCCTTGCTCGCGAACACATGCAGTACGGAAGCGAGGAAGCTCTTGACTTTACAGACATGTACTTTATGACGGTTGCTTACCACGCTTATAAAGCTTCTCACGCTTTGGCTGTAGAGCGCGGTCACGCTTTTGCAAGCTTTAAGACGAGTGCCTACGCTAAGCCTGCAGGCAAAGGCAACTATTTCGATAAGTATACGGACGGCAGCCGCTCGCTTGAGCCTAAAACTCAAAAGGTTCGCGATTTGTTTGCTCGTTTTAACGTTGCAATTCCAACCGTCAGCGATTGGGAGCAGTTGCGCGACGAGATTTTGCGCGATGGCATTTACAACGAGTATTTGCAAGCTGTTCCTCCAACTGGCTCAATCTCGTACATCAACCATTCCACGAGTTCGATTCACCCGATTGCTTCGCGTATTGAGATCCGCAAAGAAGGCAAAGTTGGTCGCGTCTACTACCCTGCCGCTTATATGACGAATGACAATATGCAGTACTTTAAGGACGCTTACGAGATTGGTTGGAAGGCAATTATTGACACTTACGCTGAAGCAACTCAGCATGTGGATCAGGGATTGTCGCTTACTTTGTTCTTCCCAGACACTACTACTACTCGCGATTTGAACAAGGCTCAGATTTACGCGTGGCGTAAGGGCATTAAGACTCTTTACTACATTCGTATTCGTCAGAAGGCTTTGGAAGGTACGGAAATTGAGGGTTGCGTAAGCTGCACGCTGTAAATCGTAGCTCTGAAAATCGTAGCGCCGTAAATCTTTCGCAAATTAAATCAAAACTTAAAAATTTTATAAAACGTAAACACAAAATCAGGAGTAATTATGACAGAACTCAGCCCAACCGAGCTTAGAAGTAGTCTCGATAAGCCTTTCGGCACTAATCGCGTAATCGCAGACGACGCTATGATGGCAGCTTCCATAACCCCAGCTCAGTACCGCTACCATCACGGATCGCGCGTGCGCCCAGTTAATTGGAATAATATTGTTG
>CAMYED010000051.1 GCA_947254595.1 uncultured Gardnerella sp.
AATCGCCCGCAAGAAATCGTTGCAAAAGCCGAAATTTTACGTGCGGAAGCTGCTAAAGAAGGCTTAAATGTTGGTGTAAACGGCGAAATTCTGCTCTACTTAATCGGTCAGCTGCAAAGCAATAAAATAAACAAAGTTTTACCACTTGCAAATGGTATTCAGTCGGTTGACGGCATTGAACTTGCGCAAAAAATATCTGCTCGCGCGCAAAATTTGGGACTTTGCACAGACGTTATGTTGGAAGTGAACGTTTCGGGAGAAGCTACAAAATCCGGATGCGCGCCAGAACGTGCGATTGACGAAGCGCTCGCTATATCTAGCTTGCCGGCGCTTAATTTGCGCGGATTTATGACGCTTGGAGCGCGAGTGGATGATGAAAAAATAGTAAGAAGCGGTTTTGCAAAGTTGAGAGAAATTAGAGATTGTGTGAGTGAACAACTCGCGCAAGATCATGATGAAAACTCTGCAAAATTAGAGCTTTCGATGGGAATGTCCGGCGATTTTGCGTGGGCGATTGCCGAAGGTTCAACAATGGTCCGAATCGGTTCGGCAATCTTTGGCCCGCGCGCATTTGTGTAGTATTAAGTTTTGTCTAGCTTCTGATTCTTATTTTTTACTTTTATTGCTGTTACGCGTGCATAATCACATTACGCAGCGAACCAATGCCATCTACGTGTACAATCGCTTCGTCGCCAGCTTGCAAAGTTCCGGCTGGGTACGGAGTTCCTGTCAAAATCACATCTCCTGGAAGAAGTGTTGAGAAGCTTGAAATCGCTGCAATTTGCTCTGGAATACTGTGAATAAGTCGAGCTGTAGTACCGTCAGCTTCCGGAACATTTTCGCCATTAAGCGTAAATGAAATATGTGCATCGCGCCAATTTAGCTCTGTGGTAATCCATGGGCCTAGTGGGCAAGAAGTGTCAAATCCTTTTGCGCGAGTCCACATTGGGTCACTTCCTGCGCAGTCACGCAAAGTCACGTCATTTACGCAAGTAAAGCCAAGAACGTAGTTCATTGCGGTATCTACCGTCACATTTTTGGCGATTTTGCCCATGACGACAGCCACTTCTGGCTCGAAATTCATGTCGTTTGAGAAAGCAGGAATAACAATCGGATCGTCTGGACCGACTACAGAAGTACTTGGCTTTGTAAAAATAACCATATCTGCAGCAGTATGCGAAGTTGCCGCAGGAGAAGCGTCGCGCTCTTCAGCAGAACGCGCATCGTAGTTTTTTGCCAATCCGTAGACTTTTGAAGGAATTACCGGTGCAAGCAGGTGCACACCATCGGCGTCTAGCTCGTAGCGCTTGCCGGTTGGCTTAACTCCTTGAGGGCTTAATGGGTGGCCTTCCAGCGCTACTAAATAATCCTTGCCGTCTGTTTCGTCTTTTTGAACAAACGCGTATTGAGGAACTTCATTATAGGAAAAACGTGCAATTCTCATATTTTTAAGATTACGACATATTTGATACTTATTAATTTCTTGACTTTTATTTGAGACTTTAAACCTTTTAGATTTGATTTGGTAATTAACAAGTTCACGGCAGATAAGTTGCAAGCGGAAGGCGCATAAGGAAACGCCACAGATATCTTGAAAACAAAACTTGAGTGTAGTAGACTCAAGTTTTAGAAATTGACAGAATGTGATTTGAGTGCAATTGCAAAAAATTGCATAAGAATCACCTAAATCCGCTAGATAAGCGGTGCAAATAGGGGGTAGATATGGAACAAAAGTTTACAACCTTAGCGCAAGACGCATTAAGTGATGCTGTGCAAAGTGCAGCGGCTGCTGGCAATGCGCAAGTTGACACTTTGCATTTGGCGGATGCTTTACTTCGCCAAGAGCAGGGCGTTGTGCGCGCGCTTATTGCGCAAACGGGGGCAGATGCGCAACAAATCGGTGCTGAAATTCGTAACGCATTAGTGGCATTGCCTTCATCTACTGGCTCAACTACAACTAAGCCAGATGCAAGTCGTCAGCTTTTGGCTGCGCTAAGCCAGGCAGAAAAAGAAATGCGCGCAATGGGAGACGAATACGTTTCTACTGAACATATGCTTGTTGGCATGGTTGCGAGTGCGCCGAATGCAGTTGCGGATATTTTCAAAAAGTACAATGTTAGCGCGAAGTCTCTGCGTGAAGCCGTACCAAAAGTACGCGGAGGCGCGAAAGTGACAAGTCCGGACGCGGAAGGCAACTACAAAGCGCTCGAAAAGTATTCTGTTGATATGACTGCGCGCGCTCGCGAAGGAAAGCTCGACCCAGTAATTGGGCGCGATCAGGAAATTCGTCGCGTGATTCAGATTCTTTCTCGCCGCACGAAGAATAATCCTGTGCTAATTGGCGAGCCGGGCGTTGGTAAAACGGCAGTTGTAGAAGGATTGGCTCAGCGAATTGTTGCAGGAGATGTGCCTACGACTTTGCAAAACAAGCGTCTTATCAGTCTCGATTTGGCTTCGATGGTTGCAGGTTCGAAGTATCGCGGCGAGTTTGAGGAACGCTTAAAGGCAGTGTTGAAGGAAATTCAGCAATCAGACGGTCAAATTATTACGTTTATTGATGAAATTCACACTGTTGTTGGCGCAGGATCTGCAGAAGGTTCAATGGATGCTGGCAATATGCTTAAGCCAATGCTTGCGCGCGGTGAGCTGCGCTTGGTTGGCGCAACTACGCTTAACGAGTATCGTGAGCATATTGAAAAGGATTCGGCGCTTGAACGCAGATTCCAGCAAGTGTTTGTTGGCGAGCCGTCTGTTGAAGATACGGTGACGATTTTGCGCGGACTTAAGCAACGTTACGAAGCGCACCACAAGGTGACTATTAGTGACGATGCAATCGTAGCTGCAGCAACGCTTTCAAACCGCTATATTACTGGCAGACAGCTTCCAGATAAGGCGATTGATTTGGTGGATGAAGCGGCAGCTCACTTGCGTATGGAGCTTGATTCTCAGCCAGAAGAGATCGACGAATTGCAGCGCAAAGTTACGCGTCTTGAAATGGAAGAAATGCAATTAAAGAAAGCGGAAGATGCTGCTGCGCGCGAACGCTTAGAAAAGTTGCAGGAAGAATTAGCAAACTCGCGCGAAAAGCTTACTGGATTGAAAGCGCGTTGGGATGCGGAAAAGGCTGGCCATAACAAGGTTGGTGATTTGCGAGCGCAACTCGATGCTAAGCGCGTAGAAGCCGACAAATTCACGCGTGAAGGCAATTTGGAGCAAGCAAGCCGTATTTTGTATGGCGAAATTCCAAGCATTCAAAAAGCTTTGGAAGAAGCGGAATCGGAGGCTGCTAACGCTAAGAGTGAAGCGAAAGAGCCGATGGTTCCAGACCAGGTTGATGCTGATTCTATTGCAGGAGTCGTTAGCGAATGGACGGGCATTCCTGTTGGTCGCTTGATGCAAGGCGAAAATGAGAAGCTGCTCAACATGGAAAAGGAGCTTTCTAAGCGCGTTGTTGGCCAAAGCGAAGCAATTCAGGCTATAGCGGATGCTGTGCGCAGAAGCCGTGCTGGAATTGCAGACCCGAATCGCCCGACCGGTTCGTTCCTATTCTTGGGTCCTACTGGCGTTGGTAAGACGGAGCTTGCTAAGGCTCTTGCCGACTTCTTGTTTGACGACGAGCGTGCAATGGTTCGCATTGATATGAGCGAGTACATGGAAAAGGCTTCCGTTTCGCGTCTAATCGGTGCTGCTCCTGGTTACATTGGCTACGAGGAAGGCGGCCAGCTTACTGAAGCTGTGCGTAGGCGTCCGTATTCTGTAGTGCTTTTTGACGAAGTTGAGAAGGCACATCCAGAAGTATTCGACGTTTTGTTGCAGGTTTTGGATGATGGTCGTTTGACTGACGGTCAGGGTAGAACGGTTGATTTTACGAATACGATTTTGATTATGACATCAAACTTGGGTTCGCAATTCCTTGTGCAAGAGGGCTTGGACGATGCTGCTAAACGCAAGGCTGTTATGAACGCTGTTCACGCTGAGTTTAAGCCAGAGTTCATCAACCGTTTGGATGAGCTTGTTATGTTCCATCCGTTGAGCCGCGAAGAGCTTGGTGGAATTGTGGATATTCAAGTTCGTCAAGTGGCTGCACGCTTGAGCGACCGCCGCATTAGCTTGGATGTGAGCGATTCTGCTCGCGCTTGGCTTGCAGAGCATGGCTATGATCCAGTTTACGGTGCTCGTCCGTTGCGTAGATTGGTTCAAACGGAAATTGGCGATCAGCTTGCGCGATTGCTGCTTTCTGGAAAGGTGCATGATGGTGCTCGCGTAGTTGCGGATTGTGAGAATACTAGCGACCATGTGACCCTAAAGATTGCGTAGTGCCTGCATTCTTCAATGTAGCCAAATAATGTAGTCAAATAAAACAAAGCGTGCTGTTTATTGGATTATTTTCCAGTAGACAGCGCGCTATTTTTGTTGCATAATGCTTATTTTTCTATGCAATAATGCGCGTGT
>CAMYED010000052.1 GCA_947254595.1 uncultured Gardnerella sp.
GCTTGCTGGTTTAGATTAACTAACAGTAGAGGTAGCGCCGCTAATATCATCACAACAGCAATGCTCGTAAAGAAAATGAGCGGATTACATATATCAACAAATATGCCAGTAATCGCAGGTGCAGCAAGCCTGCTGAGATTAATCCACATGCGCATGCTTGCTAAAAATTTGGTTTTTTCGCCAGTCGGTGCGCTATATGCCATCAATACTTTTTGATTAGGCGAAGAAAATGCGGTAAAGAACCCGAATATTATGCCGAGTAGTGTAACCGTAATAGCAATAAGATTATGCTGTGCTACTAAAGCGAAACCGTATCCAGTACACAACAAGGCAAAGCAGAACGTTAGCGCTATAAACAATCTAGTTGGTGGATATTTATCTGCAATAATGCCGCCAAGCGGTGCTGCTATGCAGGTCATAAGCGCTACGGAAACCGCGTTAAGCGCTGCGTGAGATAAGTCGACATGTATTAAAAGATATAGACTTACGCCAAATCTACAGCTTGTTAAAAGAAAAGCATTAAGCGATAAAACGGATATAATCAAACCCGATTGTGCTCGTGTTGCAGCGTTCATTACGTGCTTTTCTTTCTTTCATATTATTAATGATATGTGTCTTTTGATATATGCACCTTTATTTACACCTTTTTATGGACTGCGAGTGAAATGAGTGTTTTGTTGCAGTTTATAGGCAGGAGTTGCGGCTACTGGCGATAGTAGGAGAGGAAGCTGGAGAGTTTGCCCATTGCGTCGCGAAGCGTTTGCAAGCGCGGCAAGTAGACTACGCGGAAGTAGCCTGGAGTCTGCCAATTAAAGCCTTTGCCGTGCACAATCAGCAACTTCTGATCGCGTAGCAAATCAAGCGCAAACTGTTCGTCGTCGTGAATGTTGTATCGACTTGGATCGAGCTTTACAAACATGTAGAAAGCAGCGTCTGGTCGCTCAACGCTTACGCCATCCATCTCCTGAAGCGCGTTATAGCAGTATTCGCGCTGCTCATACACGCGTCCGCCCGGCTCCAAATACTTTTCAACGCTCTGGTATCCGCCCAAAGCAGTCTGAATAATCGACTGTGCAGGAACGTTCGAGCACAATCGCATATTAGACAGCATGTTAAGTCCCATAATGTAGTCGCGAGCTTTGGATTTATCTCCCGAAAGACTCATCCAACCAATGCGGAAGCCAGCAATCATATGCGACTTAGAAAGTCCGCTAAAAGTTACGCAGAACACGTCTGGAGCAAGAGAAGCAATCGAAATATGCTTCTTGCCGTCCATAACAAGACGGTCGTAAATCTCGTCCGCAAAAATAATCAAATTAAACTCGCGCGCAATCTTAACAATCTCTTCCAAAACTTCGCGACTATACAGCACGCCCGTAGGATTATTCGGGTTAATAATCACGATTGCTTTAGTGCGAGGCGTGATTTTAGAGCGAATGTCGGCAATATCTGGGTACCAATGCGACTTTTCGTCACACATGTAGTGCACAGGAGTGCCTCCTGCCAAGCTCGCGCACGCAGTCCACAACGGGTAGTCTGGGCTTGGTATAAGAATCTCGTCGCCGCAATCAAGCAGCGCTTGCATAGAAAGGTTAATCAGCTCGGAAACGCCGTTTCCAGTGTAAATATCTTCCATTTGCACGCCTGGAATGCCCTTAAGCTGATCGTATTGCATAATCGCCTTGCGTGCAGAGAAAAGTCCGCGACTATCCGAGTAGCCTTCGCAGTCAATAAGCTGCTGCTGCATGTCGTAAATCACTTCGTCTGGAGCGCGGAAGCCAAAAGGCGCAGGATTTCCAATGTTGAGCTTTAAAATATGCGTTCCGTTTGCTTCCATGCGGTTTGCTTCTTCTACAACAGGGCCGCGAACGTCGTAAAGTACGTGCTCAAGTTTGGTTGATTTGTTGAAAGAGCGATGCTTAAGTGTTTCAGAAAGTTCAGCTTCTGTAAGCTGTGGCTGATTTAATTGTGATTCTTCTGCAGACTGGCAGTTTTGTTCGATTTTTGCACAAGAATGGCCGCTTTTA
Source organism: uncultured Gardnerella sp. (assembly GCA_947254595.1). GTDB lineage: Bacteria > Actinomycetota > Actinomycetes > Actinomycetales > Bifidobacteriaceae > Bifidobacterium. The sequence continues at coordinate 2,028 of CAMYED010000052.1, forward strand.
ATTCCGTCGCCGTTGATTCCAAGAATTTCGGCAAGCATGTTACGCACGTCTTTGCGAGGCTCAGTTTTGCCGCTTAAATACTGGCTTAACTGGCTTTTGCCAAGTTTATGGCCGTTTTTTGCTGCAAGCTCGATTACGTCAATCTGCTTGTATCCCTTACGTTTCATAGCTTTCTTAAGCTCGTCAGCAAAATTCTGTGCCATAATCTTTCTTTCTCGTAAAATCAACATTTATAAATTGAACAAACTGATAGTAAAGTTCACGTTAAAGTTCAAAATATAAGTATTAAATTGAATTATTTGCCCAATGTTAGTCGCAAAAATTATTTTTGTATAGTAATTTTTCAAAAAATGACGAGAAATAATAAAAAATAATAAAAAATAATAAGAAGACAGTAAAAAGATAGTAAAAAAATTGAACTAAAGTATAAGAAATTGAATTTATTTTGAACTTTTGCGAAGATGTTTGCCGGCTTAAGTTTAGGAATATTGCATGTTTTACGTCATTGCGTGCAGCTCATAGAAGCTCTGTTAAGCGGTTTGCTACCATAAAAGCTATGTATTTCTTTACTCCGAAGCGCTGCGAATCTACCCAAAAAATCATGTATAAGAACAAGGGGCAGGCTCTTATGGCGGCGGAGCAAAGTTTACGAGAGCGTGGAACACAGTTATGGGTTTATGCTTGTGAATATTGCGGTTGTTGGCATTTGACGCATAAGAATCCGGTAGATCGCATGTATTCGGATATGCGCTCGCCGGCTGCAAGTACAAAACCTAGATCTAGAAAGCGCGGATATAAACCAAGGCGGCGCTAAACCAAGGCGGCGCTAAACCAAGGCGGCGCTAAACTAAGGCGGTGCTAAGTCAAGACGTCGCTAAACTAATGCTGCGCTAATTACGCAACATTAAAACCCTGCCTTGCAACCTGCTCAACATCCTCTGCTTCATGCTTTTTCGCGCTACTATCCGCTGCCAACGCAACAATTTGCGCACTAAAAGCATCAACCGGTCGGCTAGCATTTCGCAAATCGTAGTATTGATGCACGCGAGCGTCAAAATCAGCAAGATTTTCTAATAATTCAGCGTCGTCAGCAGGGTAAGTGTTTTCAAAAATCTGCATGTTAGCGCTCATTCGCGGCTTTAATTCCGGATTTTGCGCAGGCTTACCAATTGCCAAGCCGAGCACAGGGTACGTGTATTCAGGCAAATTCAAAATATCAATAAGCTGAGTTCTACTGTTCAAAATTGAACCAAGAATTACGCAACCAAGCCCCAAAGATTCTGCAGCAGTTTCCATAGCGTGAAGCGCCAAAATAACGTCGTTTTGTGCTTGAGTAAAGCGGTAACGAGTTTTAAGCATAAACTCGTCGCTGCTGGTGTCTACATCTACGCCATTTTTTCGCGCAATTGCAGCGTTTCTGTGCTCATCAATAATAAAAACGTACAGTAGCGGAGCAGTGGCAATATATGTTTGGTTGCCGATTTCGGAAAGCTTCTGCTTAATTGCGCTGTCCGTAATTTTAATCGCTGACCAGTCGTTCAAAAACTGGCTGCAAGCTGCGCGCTGTGCCACGGTTTCAAGGGTTGCAACTGTATATTCGTCAATTGCTTCGCTGCTAAAAGCGCGAATTGAGCGGCGGTTCAGTAAAGTATCAATAGTTTCGTTGTGACGTAAGTTTTGCACGTTATTATTATCCCTTATTTTTTATATCTCTTTTATTATTTCGCTTATTTCTGCATTCTCAGTTCATTTGTTCAAAGTTAGAATTTATTTTTTCGAAACTGCCGTTTTCTTTGCCTTCGCGCAATATAAGACAAGGTTCCGTGGTTTACTAAGCGGCCAACAATCGTAGTAAGAATCGCGGAAAATACTGCAAATCCGAGAGACATGAGCAACGGTTCTTCTTGTTTAGCTTGCTGCTTTTGCGCGATTTTTTCTTTAGAATGATTGTTTGAATGATTGTTAGAACGCTTATTGTAGCTTAGATTAGTTTTTTTATTATCAAAATTCTTTTTCCATATTACGTGCGCAATTTGCCCAGCTATAAACGTTGCAAAAGAAGGAAGCGCGGCTTTAAGCAACGAATCTCCTAAAGTATTTGGGTTTTTTAATCGGC
>CAMYED010000053.1 GCA_947254595.1 uncultured Gardnerella sp.
CAAGCGATTAGTGAAGAAGGAGAAGTATCGCAAGTATCGCAAGAAAATGACGTTGCCAACAAATCCACAGCTAAGCAATCTGCGAATCCGTTACTAAAGAGTAAAATCATGCTTCTTTTGGGATCTCTTTTGGTTGCTTTTATTCCTGCATGCTCTGTTTCTTATATTCTTCTAGGTCTTGGTAAGCAATATGGCTCTGAATCTTTAACAATACTGTATATTTTCACTGGTGTAGGAAGCGTGCTTGCATCCGTTTTGTATGCGCATTCGTCTCAAAAACTCGGTTTAAGAAAAGTTGCGATTTTGGGAATTGTTGTGAGCTTAGCTGCTTACTGCTTTATGTTTATTAATCTTTTGCCAATGATGTGCTTTGCATTCTTACTTGAAGCGATTGGCGGAATGCTGCTAGTGGAGCCGATTATTGTTGCGCGTCAGATTCTGTTTAAGGGAAGTGCTCTCGCTAAGTTTTCTGGTTGGGCGCGCCTTGCGTTTGCGATTGGTGCTACTGCTGGTTCTTGGATTGGTTTTGCATTCTCATCTACGTTCCAATGGCAGATTTTGCCTATACTCGCGCTGATTTTTACTGCTGGTTTGCTGGTTGTTTTGCCGCAGCTGCCAAACACTAGTTATGCGAATTGCGCCGAAGACTAGAAGGTGTTGCTATACAGCACTCTAGGTTGTGATTTTGTGCAGAACTAATTTTAGAAACGTTAAAACTTAACGATTTGCATATATATGCACACTTATGTATAATCTGTAAAAAATAAAAATCTTGCGAGTATGAATACAAGCAAAGAGTATAAATATTCTGCACAAATCACAATACAGGAGACTCTCATGCACAAGATTATTCAAAAGTGGAATAGCATTGACCTTATTTTGCGTATTGTCATTGGTCTTTTCCTCGGCGCTGCGCTTGGTATTTTTGTGCCAGCTCACGTTTACGTTCTAGATCTTATTGGAAAGCTGTTTGTGAGCGCACTTAAATCTGTTGCTCCGATTTTGGTATTTTGCTTGGTGATTGGCGCGCTTGCAAAGGCAAAAAGTGTTGGCAACATGAAGCTCGTAATCGTGTTGTACGCATTTTCTACGTTTACTGCAAGCCTCGTAGCAGTATGTGCGGCTATGATTTTCCCTGTTAATTTCACTTTTGCTCATGTTGAAGCAGCATCTTCGCCGTCTCCTCAAGGAATTGGAGAAGTTCTTAATTCTCTTGTGTTAAATATTGTGGTAAATCCTGTAGATGCTCTTGCTAAAGGTAACTTTATTGGTATTCTTTTCTGGGCAATTGCTTTCGGTGTTGCACTTCGCTTAGCTGAGCCTTCTACCAAAGCGTTCTTCGATAACGTTTCGTCCGCTATTGGAAAAATTGTTCACTGGATTATTAACGCAGCACCTTTTGGCATCATGGGTCTTGTTTATACAACGGTTGCAAGTAACGGTCTTCGCATTTTTAGTGAGTATGGTTCCGTTATTGCCTTGTTAGTTTGCACTATGGCTGTTGTTGCTTTGGTTGTTAATCCTATTTTGGTTTTCGTTCTTACTGGCAAGAATCCGTATCCTCTTGTTTTTAGAACTTTGCGCGATTCGGGTGTTACAGCGTTCTTTATGCGTTCTTCTGCTGCAAATATTCCTGTGAATATGAATTTGTGCGAAAAGCTTGGTTTTAACAAAGACAATTACTCGGTTTCTATATCGCTTGGTTCTACTATTAATATGAGCGGTGCTGCTATAACTATTTCTATTATGGCTTTGTGTGCTGCTCACACGCTTGGGATTTATGTTGATATTCCAACGGCTGTGATTCTTTCTGTGCTTTCTGCTGTTTCTGCTGCAGGTGCATCTGGTGTGGCAGGTGGTTCGCTTTTGCTCATACCTCTTGCGTGCTCGTCGTTTGGTATTTCAAACGATATTGCCATGCAGGTAGTTGCTATTGGTCTTATTATTGGCGTTATTCAGGATTCTTGCGAAACTGCACTCAATTCGTCTACGGATGTTCTCTTTACAGCAGTTGGTGAATATCGCATGTGGCAGCGTGCTGGTCTTAAGTTCAAAATGGGTCAAGACCACGAGACTGTGCAGCTTAAAAAGTAGCTGTTGTAGCTGTTAGTACTATTATTACTAGTGCGCGTTCTTACGTTTTTACGTTTTAGATCGCGCACTTTTGCTATGTTTTGCGAGGTGTTGTTGTAAATGAATTTAACAGATGTGCAAATACGAGAGTATAAAAAATATAATGGCGAAGATATTTTAAGGTTGTATGATTCTGTTGGTTGGTCTTCGTATACAGATGATTTAGTTGCTTTGGAAAATGGCTTTAACAATTCGCTCAAGGTTTTAGCTGCGTATAAAGATGATGAGCTAGTTGGCATTGTTAGGGCTGTTGGTGACGGATATACGGTTGTTCTTATTCAGGATATTCTTGTTTTGCCGGAGTATCAAAGGCAGGGGATAGGGTCTGCTTTGTTAAAGACGATTGTGGATTATTATCCTAATGTTCGTCAAATTCAATTGACCACGGATTGTACTGAAAAAACTATTGCTTTTTATAAGTCTGCTGGTTTTATTGAGTTTTCAGAAATTGATTGCTGCGGTTTTATAAAAGACAGAGCATGATTTAGTTGCTTTTAGTGCCATTATGCCTTCGGGAAGTGGTAGGTTGTGTTTGCGGGGACGCTGCGGTTAATCCACGCATTTGCCGCGATTATACTGCCGCTGCCAATTGTGGTTTCGCCTCCAAGAATTGTAGCGTTTGCGTAAATTACTACGTTGTCACCAATATTCGGGTGTCGCTTTCCGCCTTTTATAGGATTTCCGTCATCGTCTAGCGCAAAGCTCTTTGCTCCAAGCGTTACTCCTTGGTAAAGCTTAACGTGTTCGCCGATTACGGTTGTTTCGCCAATTACGATGCCGGTTCCGTGATCAATGCAGAAATATGCGCCAATTTTTGCTCCAGGGTGAATGTCAATTCCGGTTTTTCTGTGCGCGTATTCGCTCATAAGTCTAGGAATTAGTGGCACATTAAGCTCGTAGAGTGCGTGAGCTGTGCGGTGAATGAGCATTGCGTAAAACCCGGGATATGCGAGCGTTACTTCTACTTTGCTTGTGCAAGCAGGATCGCCTTCATACATGGCTTGAATATCTGTTAAAAGTAACTTTTTAATTGTAGGAAGAGTATTTATAAATTGATTGCAAGTTTCTCGAATTTTAACTGCGTCGTTTGTGTAGGATTGAAGTTCGTGGAATATAATGCGTTCTATAGTGTCCAAAGCGTTTGAAGTAACAGTATTCAAAGTAGCATTGAGTTGCGTAGTATCGTTGCTTAAATTGTGCTCATGCAACTCAGGCAAAAATAACACCTGAGTCGCATGTATGAGCGCAATAATATTGCGGTAATTAGGTATGAATGTAGCCTGTCTTATGTTGGAATCGTTAATTGAGTTGAGTTGGTTTATAAGATCAAGGCGATCACTCATACATTTCTCCCGTTATTCTCTTGCTTGTTTTATTTGAGTGTTCGAAAGTGCGCTTGTAAATCTACTAAAAACGCACTTTCAAAACATCATTTATTATTATCATTATTGCATAGCATTATTCTGCAAACAAAGGCGTTGACAAGTAGCGATCTCCGGAATCTGGAAGTATTGCAACAATGGTTTTGCCAGCGTTTTCTTCTCTTTTTGCTTCTTGGATTGCTGTCCAAACTGCAGCTCCGGAAGAAATACCTACGAGCACGCCTTCCTTTTTGCTTATAAGCTTACCACTTTCAATTGCGTCTTCATTTGTTACATGAACAATGCGATCGTAAATGTTTTGGTTGAGCACATCTGGCACGAATCCTGCGCCGATTCCTTGAATCTTGTGTGCTCCTGGCTTGCCGCCTGCGAGCACAGGGGAGTCGGCTGGCTCTACTGCAATTACTTCAAGCTGAGGATTTTGCTCTTTTAAGTATGTGCCAGTACCGGTGATTGTGCCGCCTGTTCCAACGCCAGCAATGAGAATATCTACGTTTCCGTCAGTGTCTTGCCAAATTTCTGGACCGGTTGTTTTGTAGTGCGCGTGCACGTTTGCTTGATTAGTAAACTGCCCTGGAGTCCACGCGTTTGGCGTGTTTTCAACGATTTCCTTTGCTTTGGCAATTG
>CAMYED010000054.1 GCA_947254595.1 uncultured Gardnerella sp.
CTGCTCTTCTTCTGGCGGCACAATAGCAATTGTTACTTTCATCAAGCCTCCCTTCAGTATGCTACCGTTAGCGTTTGCTATAGTTCACTAGCTTTTGCTAATTTTTCTTAGCGTTGCTAGCTTTTTGTTTTGTAATTTTGACTATACGGCACTGTAAATAGTCTGTCTTTACAAAATCGCTAAACGGTAGTTTTCGGGTTTTAAGCGGCAAATAAGCGGCAAAGTATAGATTACGCAGCCTAAGCTGCTCCCCAAATGCGAATAAGACGCTGGCTCGTAGGATCAGCTGCAGGGCCTTGATCGTAAGCATCCAAACGCCAATGAATCGAACCATCCGCGTTAAGGCTTGGAATTAAGCGCGCCCAACGACCGTTTCCCATTCCGCCAATCGTCTTATAAGAAGGATCCACCTTGTCTAATCCAAGAAGCTTATGAACAGTTTGAGAAAGGCAAGAGCCGTGCGAAAACACTAGCAAATCGCGGTCGGAACCTGTTTTGCGCGTCCATTCTTCAATAGTTGCAGCTGCGCGCTCGCCAACTTCTTGCTTTGTTTCCGCACCATGACGAAGCTCACCGCCCTCGCCTTTTACCCAAGCGTTAAAATCTTCCGGCCATTTCTCGCTAATTTGCTGGCGATTCAAGCCTTCCCACTCACCAAAAAAGCGTTCACGCACGCCATTTTCAACATGCACATGAAGCCCAATCTTATCCGCAAAAGCGTGAGCCGTCTGCTGCGCGCGAATAAGCGGAGAAACGATTGCAACAAAACTCGCGTCCGCTTCTTCTGGCGTAATGCGCACATGCTCCTGACTATTCGGATCCTTCGGGTCTTCCAAATCAGAAGCTCCAAAAAGCACGCGCAAAGCCTTGCCAGATCGAGTCACCTGATCCATTCCAGACTCGTCCAAAGCAATATCAATCATGCCTTGAAGACGAAACTGAGCATTGTACGGCGTTTGACCATGACGAACCAACATAACAGAGCGCGCAATTCCTTCGTGCGCACTATTAATGGAATTATTTACGTTACCCGCAACATTTTCTACGAAATCAACCATGGTTTGTACCGTACCTTCTTACCGTACTTTCTTCTTACTTTTCAGTTTCTACAGTATTGTCGTCGTTATTTTCGCTAGTATGCTCTGGCAACTGCAAATCTATTGCCGGGCAGTCATTCCACAAACGTTCCAAACGATAGAACGCACGCGCTTCCTCATGCATAACATGAACCACAAAATCGCCAAAATCAAGCAGAACCCACTGGGCTAATTCCAAGCCCTCTCGAGACAAAGCCTTACGCTTATTGTCCTTCAGGAACAAATCTTTCTCGATTTCTTCCGCAACAGCCAACACTTGACGCTCATTAGACGCAGAAACAACAAGCATCGCATCCGTAATACCAAGCAAATCACTTACGTCAAAAGCCTGCTCATCTGTTGCTTTCAACCTATCTGCAGCAGCTGCAGCAATACGAATGGCATTAACCGAACTTTCCAAAGCCGTCATTATGTCAATACTCCTTAAAATCAAAAACCGAACGTTTTACTAGCGTTCCCAAGCAGGCTTCCAACCCTCAATCACATGCTGCGTATTCTCCGAATACACCATAGAATCAGCTGGAACATCGTGACGCACAACAGAACCCGCACCAGTTGTAACACCATCTGCCACAGTAACGGGAGCCACAAACAGGTTTCCAGCGCCAACGTGAGCGCCAGAACCAATAGACGTATGATTCTTATGCACACCATCATAGTTTGCGGTAATAGTGCCGCCTCCAATATTCGTATGCTCACCCAAATCTGCGTCGCCAATGTAGCTTAAGTGCGGAACTTTAGTTCCGTTACCAATATGAGCTTTCTTCATTTCCACGAAAGCGCCGGCTTTACTTTCCTCACCAAGAACATTTCCAGCACGCAAATACGTCCACGGACCAATATTCGCAGCCCTGCAAATATGCGATTCTTGCACGCGCGAACGCTCAACAACCGCATCCTCGTCTACTTGCGCATCAATAAGAGTTGTGTAAGGGCCAACAACAGCGCCGCTTGCAACAATAGTATGACCTTGAAGGAAACAGCCAGGAAGAACAGTCACATCTTGAGCGAGAGTAACATCATCCTCAATCCAAGTAGTATCCGGATCAAGAATTGTTACGCCTTCAAGCATCCATTTTTCACAAACGCGCTTGTTATACGCTTTTGCGAGCGCAGCCAACTGAACGCGCGTATTTACGCCTTCAACACTAAGCGAATCTTCAGCAGACATTGCGCCAACGTGACCAAACTTACGAGCATGCTCTAAAGCGTCCGTTAAGTAGAACTCGCCCTGCGCATTTTGAGCATTCAAGTTTGCGATTGCGTCGCACAATACCTCCGCATCAAACACGTATACGGAAGTGTTTACTTCGTGAATCGCAAGCTCCCCAGCATTAGCATCCTTATGTTCCACAATTCGCAAAACGTCACCGTTAGCTTCGCGCACAATACGCCCGTAGCCGGTTGCGTCGTCTAAAACTGCGGTAAGAACAGTCGCAACATTGTTATTATCATTGTGAAAATCTACTAAAGACTGAAGCGTTTGAGTGTCCAAAAGTGGCATATCACTTGCCGCAATTAACACAGCGCCTTGCAGAGGCTTTCCACTTTCGTTTTTTACGATTTCGTTAAGATCTTTAATAGCGCACTGTACTGCACGACCAGTTCCAGGAGTTTCATCCTGATTTACAATATGCACATTTTCGTTGTAGCTAACAGCAGCTTCAGTTACTAAATTAGCTTGAGCACGCACTACTACAGCTAATTTTTTAGGATTTACACCATTTACGGCATCCATAACACGATTTAAGAATGTTTTACCGGCAAATGGATGCAGTACTTTCGGAGTTGATGAACGCATACGCGTACCTTCACCTGCTGCCAAAATAATTGCTGCGGCTACCTCATGCTTTTTCACGCATGCTCCTTCGCTTATTAAATAATATTTTTACAGATTTAATTCTATTACCTATTAACGTCTATCCAAAACAAAAAACGCTACTTGTAAAACAAAAACGCTACTTGCAAAACAAGTAGCGCCTGTACAAGCTCCCTCACCTGGATTCGAACCAAGACAAAGGGTTCCAAAGACCCGTGTGCTGCCATTACACCATGAGGGAACGGCGGGAAAAAACCGCCAAGTCACTATTATGCCATACGAATTGACTTCGTCAAATTTGGCGTGGCGAAAAGTAAAATCAGCGTTTACGCAAAAAGGAAGCCCTGACCGTGATGCTCCGGATAAGTATCGAAAAGCTTCGCAACCGAACCATCCTCAAACACAGCCTTAATTGCGCTGGCAAGAAGTGGAGCGATTGAAAGAACAGTTAAACCATCCCAACGCTTCTCCTCCGGAATAGGAACAGTATCAGTCAAAACAACTTCGCGAGCGCCGCAAGCCTTCAAACGTTCAACAGCTGGGCCAGAAAGCACGCCGTGAGTTGCAACAACAGTAACAGACTTAGCGCCAGCTTCCTTCAACACGTTGCAAGCTCCAGCAATAGTGCCAGCAGTATCAATCAAGTCGTCAACCATCACGCAATCGCGACCAGCAACGTCACCAACAACGCGGTTTGCAACAGTCTTATTCGGGCAAGTAATATCGCGAGTCTTATGCACAAAAGCCAAAGGACCGCCACCCAAACGCTGCGCCCACTGTTCTGCAACGCGAATACGACCAGCATCCGGAGACACAACAGTTACGTTTGCAAGATCGTCACGGAAACGATCGCGCACGTAATCAACCAAAACAGGCATAGCAATCAAGTGATCAACCGGGCCGTCGAAGAAGCCCTGAGACTGAGCAGCGTGCAAATCAACGCTCATAATACGATCAGCGCCAGCAGTCTTCAACAAGTCGAACATCAAACGGCAAGAAATAGGTTCACGGCCGCGATGCTTCTTATCTTGACGAGAATAGCCAAGAAGTGGGCATACTGCAGTAATAGAACGGGCCGACGCGCGCTTCAAAGCGTCAATCATAATCAACTGTTCCATAATGGACTTGTTGACAG
>CAMYED010000055.1 GCA_947254595.1 uncultured Gardnerella sp.
TTCTCGCGCATTATGCAGCTCGAAGTCGTCGATTCGCAAATCAGCCGAACGGCTATGCCGTGAGGAATAAGCGCTCAAGCAGGTCGTCAGCGCACACAAACCACAACCAAATCCCAATGAACCACCACACTAACCTGCCCTGCCTTCGTCTTTATTGACGAAGGCAGACCTCGCTTGCGTTGAAAGCACACTGTGCTTTCAACCCTGAGCAAGCTCGGCGCTCCGAATTGCTTTCGCGCGCGCAATGCTGCGCTCAAGCAGGTCGTCGCGCATTCGGCACAAACTCAATCCTGCAAGTCGCGTTCAAAGCATTTGCAATACGATTCAAAAGCGCAATAGTCGGATTCCTCGAACCATTTTCCAACCTGCTAATATCCGACTGACTTATACCCGTCTTCTCCGACAGCTCAGCCTGAGTCAAACCAGCCCTTTTTCTCGCCATCACAAGCGACATAGTCAAATCTCTTTCCGGCTGAAGCGCATCATACTCCTTCTTGAACTCGGGATCCTTAATAAGCTCGTCCGTAAGCTCCTGCAAATCACTCATTCGCGTTTCCTGCAACTCTTGCTTTTTCTGCATTACGCGCGTTCCATGCAACTCTTGCAACTCTTGCTTCTTCATCACAAGCCTATCTTTCTATTAAAATATTCAGCCCTTCTCTGCATAGCTACCAATATTTCACTACGCGGAGTTTTCTGCTGCTTCTTAACAAATCCATTGGTGGCAACAATAATCTTATCCGCATCAAAAAAGTATAAAATACGCACTATGTTGCTACCTAAAATAGTGCGAAGCTCAAAAATATGGTTGCCAACATGCTTACTAAGCGGCTCCCTCGCATCGTTTCCCAACATCTCCAAGCGATGCAAATCCGAAACCACCTTCGCACGCAACTTAACATCCAAACTTTTAATAAACTCGCGTACTGGCTTATCACCATCCTTATCACTGTAAAAAATCACATCAAACAATTCCCCAACCCCCTATTTATGTTATATATAGCATAATAATATATGCGCGTCTTGTCAAAACAAGCAAAATGAGACACTAACGCAGCGCGCAATCTGCACCAGTGTCCCAAAGTAGGCAAAATGAGACACGCACGCAGCGCGACGACCTACTTGAGCGCTGCGATGTAGCGCGCGAAGGCAACTCGGAGCGGAAACTCGCTTAAGTTGGAAGTCCAGTGGACTTCCAACGCGAGTTTCGCAAGCGAGCGTAGTAAAACGCGAGCGCCATCTGCGCCAGTAAAGAAAAAACGCCTCTATACGTTACGCGCGCAGTCACTCATCTGCACCAGTAACGAAAAAACAGAATTATACGTTACTCACGCAGAACGCAATCTGCGCCAGTGTCCGAAGGTAGGCAAAATCAGACACGCACGCAGCGCGCAATCTGCGCCAATGTCCGAAGGTAGGCAAAATCAGACACTGACGCAGCGCGACGCTCTAAACGCCCGTTCCTGTATATCAAATTTTCAAATTCTTATTGTTTAACATTCCAGCGAACATTGCATGATACATATCCTTCGACGACTCTTCTATCCTGGTAATACTTGATATTTTATTTCCCGCATCCTTTGACGATGCTCCACAAAGATAAAAGGCCTCATTTTCTGCCCCAAAGTCTATTGCAATATATCTATCGTGGTATTTTTTATCGGCTATCTTCAAATTCAGGTCTATATTAGGATAGTCTTTTCTAAAATCATCTAAGATATTTTTCGTAAGCATATCTTTATTTCTCACATTATCGCTAAAGACTACGATTTGTATGTTATCTCTTGCAGCCCTTAAAAGTTCCAATGTTTTAAGCCCTATATAATTATCTATAATATAAATGTTTTTCTTTGCCGACTTATATATTTTTGTATAGGCAACATCGGCTTCTATCTTATCTCCATTCAGCAAAAGAAAATGCTTGTAGGTGTTACTATCTATAAAATTATCCATCACCTTTTTCAAATCTTCTTTTGTTGCTAAGGTGCTAATTTTATCGTTTATATTTGCTATTTCTTTTGAATGCCGCATTATATCATTTGTATTTTGGTTTGTTTGCAATAACAGTTGCGACATTTCTTTTGAGCTAAGAAAGTCTCTATTCTCAACAATGGAGTCTTTCATCTGTTTGAACATTCGTATTAAAGCCTTGCTTTGTTTAACTGCCAGTTCTCCCCTTAATACAGTCATAAGCATATAGATACCCTGTTCCGTAAAGGCGTAGGGCATATATCTTCTACCACCTGAACCTTCATCTGATTTTGAGGTCAAAATTTTTGACCTCAAAAATTCCCATTCATCTTTTGTAAGTTGAAATCTAAAATCTTCATCAAATTTTTCTATGTTATTCTTTACTTGCTGATTAAATGTTTTTGTTTCATATCCATATATTTCAGCAAGTTCAAAATCAAGCATAACTTTTTGATTTCTTATATAGTAGATCTTACTTTTAATCGTAGTTTCATCTATTACAACAATCTCTTTATTTGCTTCTGCCATGATGCACTCCAAAATTGTCTAAATATCTTTCCCAATTCGCCGACCATACGTTACGCGCGCAGTTAATGCTCGCGCAGATTGCGTGCGTGCTTTAAGCACTCGCTATCGACCAACACGCATAATCCGCGGCACACCAGCTTCAACGAGCTTACGCTCAAGATTCTTAACGCCAACAACATCCGCAAAACTAAAACGCACAATCTTATTCACGCCGCACTCCCTCATCAGCCTCGACTCACGCTCAGCCTGTCTATCAATATTGCGATTAATAGCGGCCTGATTGTAGGAATCACGCAGCATTTGATTATCAGCCGAAGAATTAAAATCAATATTCGCATGAGCCGCATTAGTAGAATCAACAAAATACTTCCCATACCCATCAAGCTCACCAACAATCAGCCCACCGCCCGGAAGCTGCCACAAAAAATCACACCGATACTTGTACCCAGTATCAGATACAACAAACTCATGCTGCAACTCCGGCACCATAAACCCAAGATCAATCATCGTGCCGCGCGCAAAAGACTCGCCACCATTCTCACTTAAAGCATTCGCAAAACAGCAAAGACGACGTAATCGAAAAAGCGAATCCGCATTACTACCAGCGCCAACTACACTGCTAACACAAAATCCGCTTCCGCCAAAACCGCCAACACCGCCAACACCAACACCGCAGTTACCGCAACCGCAATACCTACTTTCACAAATCTCAATCACCTTATTAAAATTCACGTTATCGCGCGCAGCAGAATCAAAAATCGCCAAAGCAGCCCTAAAATTCATAGTATTCGCAACATCAAACAGTAAAGTGCTCTTATCAACAACATGACTTCTAATCTCATAACTTACCCTATCGCTAAAATGCGGAAGCGTAACAAGACGCCCACCATACTTGCGACTTGGCCGCTCAATGCGCACGTCGTCACTCGTAGCATCCTGTTCCCTACCGGTTACGCGAATACGATGCAATTGCGGATTATCGTGCGCAGACTTATTAGTTTTGGAGCGAATATAAATCTGCGTTGGCTGCGTTTGAAGATTAATATTCTGTGAATCATATTCGCCACCAGCAAACAGCGCATCGTAATCTTCCACAACGTTATAACCAAGTAACACTGCACCACTCGTAACCGTAAACTTCCAATCCGGGTAAAGCTCCATCAAAGAAAGCACTATATGACGTATACGTTCTGGAGTATACAGTTTTCCCCAATATTCAGTTTGCGCGTAAAGATTGCGAAAAGTGCGCACAAAAGTACCGTTTTTCACGCGTTTCTTTAAATACTGTTTTTGCGCATTGGTGACAGGCCGAATGCACGTACGCTCTTGTTCAGCACTTGAAACCATGCTGATAGTACTAGTATTTGCTTCAATCATACGACTGAGGTTATTCGACTTGACAACACTTGCGCAAGCAAATTAACACATTGTGGATAAAAGGTATTGAACGCACGGAAATAAGTAGTTACGTAAGGTTACGAATACTACGCAAGACACGCACGCAGAACACATACTGCACCAGTGTCCGAAGATAAGCAAAATCAGA
>CAMYED010000056.1 GCA_947254595.1 uncultured Gardnerella sp.
TCAGTGCGAAAAATCGAAAAATCTCACCATGCGAATATAAATTGTTCAATTAGGTTTTGGGAGTGGGTGAGGTATTGATTGTGTCTGTTGTGGCGTGTGCGGCAGCGCTAATGTTAGTGTTTGCTAATCAACAGGAATCAACGTCGGCAGAGCATTACTGCAAAGCTTCATTAGCGGTGTCTGCAGAGCATTGGTGCAAAGCTTCATAAACGTGCAAGCATACAATCAGTGCGAAAAATCTCAAATCTCTACCACACTAATATCCACACGAATGAATTACGCGAAATTAAGCTGCGGTTGGGTGCGTGGTTTGTGTGCCTGGTGTAGTGTGCGCGACGACCTGCTTTCGCGCGCACAATGCTGCGCGAAAGCAGGTCGTCGCGCGTGCGAGGAGAGAAATCCACCAAAACTCGCGCCACATTAAACAAAAACTCGCGCCACATTAGGCGCGAATGTGCAAACATAAATTTTCTAGCCTCGTCAAAAGTAAAGAACAAAATCAGTTACAAAACTCATAGACGATACTCGAGTATATTAAAGCAAAAACGTAATGTTAATGAGCATGTATAAACAATTAAATTGTCATATTTGTTTCATGTGAAACATAGGCAATTTTGCGCTGTTTATGTCCATAGAAACAAGGAAACTTGATACACAGCATTGTATTTTAAGCGGTTTTTGTAACTTGCGGGGGTGGTACATCGTGGAATCAGCTGCCGAAACAATTCAACGTATTTTTGGAGATTCGAAGTCTTCTTTAGGCATTGAATTAGCAGATTTGACCTCGCGTTTTCATGCTCTTGAAAAGGTGAAATATCCTAAGCCTTCCCAAACTCGTTGTATTGCGGTTGCTAATCAAAAGGGCGGTGTTGGTAAAACAAGTTCTGCTGTTAATCTTGCTGCTGCGATGGCGGTTGGTGGCGCTCGTGTGCTGGTTATTGATATGGATCCGCAAGGTAATGCTTCTACGGCTTTTAATGTTCCGCATGCTTCCGGGGATTCTTCTGTGTATGAAGTAATTGAGAATAGAAAAAGTATTGCGGAAGTTAAGGTTGCTTGCCCGGATATTGAAGGTTTGGATGTTGTTCCTGCGTCTATTGATTTGAGCGGTGCAGAGTTAGAGCTTGCGGAAATGGATGATCGCAATGATTTTTTGAAGAATGCTTTGCGAGAGTATCTTGATAATTGTAGTGAAAAGTACGATTACGTTTTTATTGATTGTCCGCCTTCTCTTGGTTTGCTTGTAATTAATGCAATGTGCGCGGCGAATGAAATGCTTATTCCAATTCAGGCTGAATATTATGCTTTGGAGGGATTGGGGCAGCTGATACGAACGATTGGGCTGGTTCAGCAGCATTATAATCCTTCGCTGGTTGTTTCAACAATGTTGGTAACTATGTTTGATAAGCGAACTTTGCTTGGTAGGGAAGTTTTTCAGGAAGTTAAAAATCATTATCCGAATATTGTTTTGGAGACGACTATTCCGCGTACGGTGAAAATACCGGAAGCGCCAAGTTTTAATCAAAGTGTTATAACTTACGATCCTCATGGTGCGGGAGCAATATCTTATCGTGAAGCCGCGTTGGAAATAGCGAAACGTTCAAAAACTGTATTATCGGTTATTGCTGCGAAGCGGGAGGCTGTGCAGCGTAAGCAAGAGGAGAATAAATAATGAGTGTAAATAAGTCTCGCTTGGGTAAAGGTTTAGGAGCGTTGTTCCCGGCTTTGCCTGGTGAAGATGCTCTTGCTGATTCGTCTGCAGCTTTGCAAAATTCGGCTTTGCACGATGCTTCTTTGCAGGGAAATGTTTCACATGAAACAGCTGAGAAACAAGAAACTAACAGCAATAACAGTGTTTCACATGAAACAACTGTTGAAGAATCTTCTGTAAAAAATGTTTCACATGAAACAAAAGTGCCGAGTATGAGCAATTCCATTGCTCCTCATGCGGATAAAAATCAGCCTAAAGCAAAGAATGTTTCACGTGAAACTGTGCCTTCTATTCAAAATAGTAAGCACTCTCGCAAGCGCTCAACAATGCCTTCTCTTGGCGATGTGACTCGCCCAATGGACTTTTTCTTTGGTGATTCAGCCTCAACAACTTTCGTTTCTGGAAAGCAAAAAAATAACGAAGAAAACGCAAATAAACCAGAAGAAAGTGTGGACTTAAAGCCGGTTAAAGGCGGATATTTAGCGTATCTTAAGCCGCTGGATATTGTTCCGAATGCTCATCAGCCGCGCACAATTTTTGATGAAGATGAATTGCGTGAATTAGCGTCTTCAATAAAAGAAGTTGGCGTATTGCAGCCAATAGTTGTAAGACCAATTGATGATGCAGATAAAAATAATAATCAAATTGCGCACTATGAGCTTATTATGGGCGAAAGAAGATGGAGAGCTTCGCAAATTGCAGGTCTTGATACGGTTCCTGCAATTGTTCGAACTACTGCCGATGAAAATATGCTGCGAGACGCGTTACTTGAAAATCTTCATCGCGTAGCGCTCAACCCTTTGGAAGAAGCCGCAGCGTATTCGCAGATGATTGACGATTTTGGTCTAACGCAAGTTCAGCTTTCTAAATCCGTGTCGAAATCTCGTCCGCAGATTGCGAATACTTTAAGACTCTTAAATTTGCCCGCCAGCGTACAAAAACACGTTGCTGCCGGCGTGCTTTCTGCAGGGCATGCGCGCGCATTGCTTGGATTAGAAAATCCGGAAGATATGGAGGAGCTTGCAAAGCGCATTATTGCAGAAGGGCTTTCGGTACGAAGCACGGAAGAAATAGTTTCACTAAAAACAGAAAACACGTCGGAGGTAACGCGTACGCGAACCCGACGCAATAATCCTTGGGCGTCTTCGGATATTCGTAAGCAGCTTGAAAGTAAATTTGCTACGAAAGTTGCTATTAAAGGTGGCGAAAATCACGGAAGAATCGAAATCGTGTTTTCGTCACCGGAAGAAATGCGGAGAATATTCGATTTGCTAACAAGATAGTGTGCAATACGTATGCGCACTTGCTTGCCGCTTTATAAGAAAATTTGCAGCCTCGGCATTTAGCAACTTAGCAGCTGCTAGTAGCTTAGTAACTTAACTGCTGGTAACTGCTAGTAA
Organism: uncultured Gardnerella sp.; assembly: GCA_947254595.1. Taxonomy (GTDB): domain Bacteria; phylum Actinomycetota; class Actinomycetes; order Actinomycetales; family Bifidobacteriaceae; genus Bifidobacterium. Next base: position 3,112 of record CAMYED010000056.1, read on the forward strand.
TTGCTAGCAACCGCTGCTAACTTAGCAACTGCTACGCCGCTTTAGTAATTTTCATAGCGAAACGTATGTGTTCTTTCTTAAAACACTTTATGAATGTAGGAGGAAACGTATGCGCTATGGGTATGCAAGAGTGTCAACAAGAGAGCAGTGCGTCGATAGGCAGATTGCAGCCTTAAAAAATGTTGGCGTAGAAGCAAACAACATTTATGTAGATAAGGCGTCGGGCAAGAATTTTCGTAGGAAAAGCTATTTAAGTCTTGTACGCAAGCTTAAAAGTAATGATGAGCTGTTCATTAAGTCGATTGACCGTTTAGGTAGGAATTACGATGAGATTATTGAGCAGTGGAATAAAATTACGAAAGAAAAAGAGGCGAATATTATTGTTCTCGATTGCCCACTGCTAGACACTAGAAAGCAAACAAACGGCGTAACAGGTAAGTTTATTGCAGATCTTGTTCTGCAAATTTTATCGTATGTTGCGCAGGTTGAGCGCGAAAATATTCGCCAGAGGCAAGCAGAAGGAATACGTATTGCTAAGCAAAAAGGCGTTGTGTTTGGCAGGCAGAAGCTGGACGTTCCGGAGGATTTTTACGCTGTTGCTGGGCTTTGGAGGTGCGGAAAAGTGAACTTGCGCGAGGGGGCGAGAATGCTTTCAGTGTCGCATAGTACTTTTGCTAAGTGGCTGCGGGTAAGAAAAATAGAAAAATTTTGTAAATAAAAGTAGACTTTAATTTAC
>CAMYED010000057.1 GCA_947254595.1 uncultured Gardnerella sp.
CTCACACGCTTTCGAGGCGTGCTCCTTAGACCGCTCGGACATTCATCCACATGCAATTTGACGCAACTTAATCGCGCACAAACGCAACTTTTCAATTGTAAACCATGCCGCGAATATAAATTCATGGCGCGTTGAAACGCTATAACTCAACCGAATCGCGGCGAGCGCGAATCCTCTCCGCCCTATCAGCCAACTCACTATCCTGCGGGTAAGCAACATACTCCAAAGTCAAACCGTGCGGCGCAATCGGCCCAGTAGAACCCTCGCGAAGCGGAGTATGAATCTTCTCCTCCAACCAAGCCAACGTGCGCTTACCACGCCCAATCTGCACAGAAGCCTGAACAAGCGACCGCACCATATTATGCGCAAAAGCGTCCGCAACAATCGTAAACTCAAGCAAACCCTGCTCAACCGGCGGCACACAACCAGTTTTAAGCTCAACGCGCACATCTTCTTTCGCCCCCTGCCCAACGCGCCGCCAGCACGCACTCTTAACCTCACGAATAGTAGTTCCGCCGGGATTAGGACGCGCAAACGAGCCAAAATCATGCAAGCCAATCATAATCTTTGAAGCCTTATTCATAGCGTCAATGTCCAAAATATCGTCAACTTGCAAAACAAAACCACGCATACGCGGATCAAACCCAAAACTGCTAGAGCCGTCCGCAATGCGATACACGTACGTGCGTTCCAGCGCCGAAAACCTAGCATCAAAGCCGCTCGGAGCCACGCTAACCTTATGCAGCGAAATATCCTGCGGCAAAACATGTCGCAGCCGGTACTCAAGCGCAGAAACACCGTCCAATCCTGTATGCCCAACGCACCGCTGCAAAGTCTCGTCAGAAACATCAAGATGACAAACCTGATGCGACGCGTGGACGCCAGTATCCGTGCGTCCAGCAACAGTAACACGAAGCGGCTCAGCAGCATCCCCCTCCGGCACGCGCAAAACCATGTGCAAAGCAGACTCAAGCTCACCCTGCACAGTGCGCAAAACCGGCTGCTTAGCCCAGCCGTAAAATCCGCCGCCATCATACGCCAAATCCAAGCGAAGCCGCATCAAAAACCCTTCCAAATAAACCGATCGCTAACTTTTCGCAGCACTAACTTTTCGTAGCACTACTTTTTCGCAGCACTAACTTTTCGCAGCACTAACTTTTCCTATCAGCCCCGCCTGCAAGCGCAAAAGCGCTAATAACGCTACGAATCAGCTCATAGGACTTTGAATCCATGTGCATTGCAATCTTCAACAATTTAGGAACAAGCTCCGACCAATGCGAAGACATTTCGTCAAAAGTCGGGTAACCCAAACTGCTAAAAATGGTATAAACACTGTCAATTCTGCGCTTTCGCTCATCAAACGGCAAATTCATCATCCAGTCATTTGCGGCCTTAGAAACAGCCAACGCGCGCGGAGTCACGCAATCGCAGTAGTCAAAATCGCCGTCCTTAACTTGCCAATACATACCAAAATGTTGCATCAAACCAATCGAATCAGCAACCGTAACCTTATACGGCACACCAGTATTCATAATCAGACCAATAAAAGCAGACTGCGGAACAACCTTTTCAATCCTGCTAGAAACGTGTTCAAAAACCGCTGGATCAACAACATCCGAACCAAAGCTAGGACCATCCATAGAATATATTTTCGACACAAGATTACCAAGATTTTCATCCGCCGCGTCAAGTCGCATAGTAGCGTAAGCCGCCATATTGCCGCCTTTTGAATGGCCAACAACGAAAATATTCGGGTCGTTACTATTTTGCTGATTTGCCGAAGAAGATTTTGAAAAGCGCGCAAAAAGTTTATTCGCAAAAAGTTTACGCAAAAATTTTTTACCAGCATAATTTTTAACGTAATTTTTAGCATACCGTTCCGCTATAGAATTCAAATATTCGGCCGCTGATTCCTGCGCTGGAACCGGGCAGCGGAAAGCCATATTAAAATCTTCCTTCCAACCAACAAGCGTATTATCCGTACCTCTATACGCAACAACCAACGTATGCGGATTATCAATGCCCTCACACTCGCTAAGATCAAAAGTTACTCCAGCAAATTGCTGCTCTAAAGATTCGTCAATATTCGATTTGTTAAAGCGCTCAAGCTTTTCACCCACTCTTAAACCGCGATACCTTGGGTTTGCAGCCACGGCAAAAAGCAGCTTCCTGCGGAATTTGTCTACTTTAAGAGATCCGGAAGAAAACATTGACGAAAAACATTCAGACCGCAACAATTCAGCAATAGGAACAGTCGAGATATTCTTAGGATTTGCAGCATACTGCGGCACAAAATCAGGCATATTAATATAAGCTAATTCGCAAAAAATCAACGCATCAACAGCATTAAACTTGCGCTGAGCGAAGGTAGAGAAATCGTTGCGCAACAAATCAATAACATTCGACATAATTTAATAATAATAGTTGCAATCTACTGATTAAAAGATACAAAATATAAAAAATATGCAATACAAAAAAGTATAGTTTGATTTACAGCTCTTGTTTGGTGTGGCGCGAGTTTTGTAGCGAGCGCTTAGATAGAGCAAGTCTCCTCATTCAGTGCGAAAAATCTCAAATCTCTATCACGCTGGTATCCGTGCGGCATTTGCTTTACAGCGCTGTAACGAAAATGTTGGAATTGACTCAAAAAATGTTAGTTACTGTACGGCGCTGTAACGAAAATGCCGAAATCGTGCGGAAAATCGGCAGTGACTTTACACGCAAGTAACGAAAATAACGTAATCGCGCCAAAAAGCGTTAGTTACTGTACGTGCGTGTAAAGGGAATGCCGAAATTTAGCCGACAGAATTACTGCGCGCATTGAGCTGTCAATCAAACTATGCAAGACAAAACAAAACAAGACAATACAAAACAAATATACGAAGCAAAACAAAAAGCGAGCCGAGGAAAACCCTCGACTCGCTATAGCAATTCTTTTAAGAAGCGATTAAACAGAAAGCCTAAACGCTTACTTTAAGATTCACTTTACCGATGCGTAAAGCTGGAATGCTAACTACTCGGCAGCTTCTTCCTTAGCTGCTACCTTAGTAGCTGCTTCAGCTTCCTTCACAACAGCCTTCTTTGGGCTTACTGGCTCAGTTACGAGCTCAATAATGGCCTGAGGAGCGGTGTCACCACGGCGTGGAGCAATCTTCACGATGCGGGTGTAGCCACCTTCACGCTGCTTCATCTGCTCAGCAATCTGAGTGAAAAGAACGTGAACTACAGACTTGTTGCGAATCACGCGCAACACGCGACGGCGTGAATGTAAATCGCCGCGCTTAGCGAATGAAATCAAACGCTCAGCAAGCGGACGAAGACGCTTTGCCTTTG